>NZ_CP047935.1:1655280-1987068 GCF_014279995.1 Synechococcus sp. BIOS-E4-1
CGGTATGAATTGACCATAGGCAGGGTTCAGGTCATCGAGTCAAGGAATGCCTCAGCCCGGCGTTGATGAGACACCAAAACCTCCGGATCCATACGGTCCAGGTTGCGAGCCATCATCGCCAGCCGGAACTGACCACGGAAGAAGTCCTCGTGTGTCTTGATGAAACTCCAGAAAAGTCCATCCCAGATCTCGCACCACTCTCCTTTGCGGTAATCCGACATCTTGCGCACGTAATTCGAGCCGGAGAGATAGGGCTTGGTCGAGAACAGCCCTCCGTCAGCAAACTGACTCATGCCATACACATTCGGGACCATCACCCAGTCATAGGCGTCCACAAACAGCTCCATGAACCATCGGTAAACACGATTGGGATGAAAACCGCAAAGCAGCATCACATTACCCAGAAGCATCAGTCGCTCGATGTGATGGCAATAACCGGTTTCCAGAGCATGCTGAATGGCGTCATCGATAGGAGGCAGACCGGTCGTGCCCAGATAGAAGGCTTCTGGGATGGGCCTGTCAACGAACGCCCAGAAGTTGCCGGTGCGCATCTCAACCCCGTGGCGCTTGTACATCGCCGCCATGAACTCACGCCAGCCGATGATCTGGCGGATGAAACCTTCTAGGGAATTCAGCGGCACATCACCCTCGGCGGCCCTTTCAAGGGTGCGATCAAGAACCTGCTGCGGTGTCAGCAAACCGATGTTGAGCATTGGAGTTAGCACGCTGTGCCACATCACCCGATGCTGAGTGCTGATGGCATCCTCATAGGCGCCGAAATCTCGTAATCGCTGGCTGAGAAAGTCCTGCAGCCAGGCATCCGCGGACTGATGGTCCAGCGGATAAGCGAACAAATCCCACTGGCCGATCAGCGGCAGATTTTCCTGTTCCAGCTGCTGACGCGACCGATCCACGACAGCAGCGGAGCTGGCTTTCGGTTCATGAGGAACAGCGATTCCTTTCGGCAGCTTTTTGCGGTTGTCGGCATCAAAACTCCAACGACCACCGACGGGACCGCCGTCGATCTCGAGAAGAACATTCAGACGTTTGCGCTGCATCTCATAGAACTTGGCCATGAGCGGCTTGCGTCCGGCGGCGAAGTGCTCGTTGATCACCGCATCCGGCGTCAGCAACATCGGAGTTGAGCTGATCTCGATGTTGCAGCCGTTCAGCTCTGCAAATCGACGCAGTCGTTTGCTCAGCACATCGTCAACAGGATCCGCCAGATGGAAGTGCCTGTAACCGATGGCGAACAGAGCCTGGAGATGTCCATGCGTGTCTGGCGCCTGGTGATGGCGTCGTTCCAGAACTGTGAAGCCGCGTCCCCGCAGTCCTTCCGCGTAGACGGATAGGGAACATCGGTGCAGCAGCAGCCGCTGACGATGCACCTGCATCGGCCAGCGCGGATCCGTGCCGAAGAAGAGCGGATCCTCAATCAGAGCCACCGGCCTGCCTGGCTGCAGGCTGGGATGGTCGGCAAACAGTTGATGCGGATAAATGACGGTGAGATCCAACCTCAACCCTCCCCGGCCAGACGACATGCACGTCGTCCGATGGATGTGGCATAGGCCCTGTCCACCGGACCTGATATGGGACTGAGCTGGCCTGCCCTGCAGTTCATCACGACCTTTTCTCTGTGACCCAGCTGGTCATTGAGTTTGAGCACGAGCTGCCAGTGATTCTTGGCACTGCGTGTGATGTCATCCGCGCAGACCGGCCCCGTACAGAGTCCCGGTGAGGCAATGACCGCAAGAGGACAGATCAGACCGATCATAAGAAACATCCCCAGCGCGGCCAGTGTGAAAGCACGGATCATGGCGTCGAGGATCCCGGGTCTTGAATCTGCCCATCCTGCTCTGCATCCTGATCAGGGTGGAAAAAGCGATGGATATCTCGGGCCAGTGCCAGACCGACACCTGGCGCCTGAGCGAGGGTCTGCACCGATGCCAGCTGGATGGCGTCAATGGAATGGAAATGGGCCAGCAGATCCTTCACCCGTTTTGGACCCACGCCGGGGATATCAGACAGACGGGAGCGTTTCATCCGCTCACCCCGTTGCTGGCGATGAAAGCTCACGGCGAAGCGGTGAGCTTCATCGCGAAGGCGACGCAACAGAGCTACTCCGAGCTGATCCGGTTCACTCTCGAGCGGATGACTTTCACCCGGCAGAAAGATTTCTTCTCTCTGTTTGGCCAGTGAGCAGACGTTGAGATCCTCTTGGAGGTCCAGCTCTCTGAGAGCTTCCATCACTGCAGAAAGCTGACCTTTGCCACCATCAATCATCACCACATCTGGCCAGTCGTTGAGACCATCGGTTTGCAGTGCACTCCCCCCCCTGTGACGTAGAGCTCCAACATCAACGCCTTCAGCCTTGGCACGAGCCCAGCGGCGGAAGCGGCGCCGCATGATTTCAGCCATGGCCATGAAGTCATCGCTGTGCCCGGACCTGATGCTGCTGCTGCGAATCTTGTACTTGCGATAGTGCTGCTTGGCGGGTAAGCCATCAATGAAGACCACCTGGGATGCAACCGCATCACTGCCCTGAATGTGACTGATGTCATAACCCTCGATCCGTCGAGGCGGCGAGGGCAGCTCCAGAAGCTGAGCCAGATCCTCGGTGGCGAGAGCCTGCTGCTCCTGACCCTGTTTCGCCCGTTGGAGCTCATAGTCGGCATTGCGCTGAACCAGTTCGATCAAATCTGCTTTCTGACGCTGCTTCGGGCAGTGAATCTGAACCTTGCGTTCGCGCTGTTCCGTCAGCCACTCCTCAAGCAGAGGCTGTTGGAGAAGTGGATGCTGAACCAGCAACTCAGGTGGAATCTCAACTGCATCCACCTGGCTGTAATGCTCCTCAATCACCCGCTGAAGGATCTGACCGGGATTCTGATTGGAGGCGTCAGCCATATATCCAAGTCGACCGACGAGCTTGCCAGCCCGCATTTGAAACAGCTGAACAGCGGCCAGCCGTTCATCGGCAGCCATGGCAATCACATCACGGCTGACGGAGGCATCGGGCAAGCTCATCTTCTGATCTGCAGTGAGCTGATCGAGTCCTTTGAGCTGATCACGCACTTTCGCAGCTGCTTCGAAGTCAAGACGTTCGGCGTAACGTTCCATCTGTTGATGGAGGAGTTTCTGAAGCTCATCACTTCGCCCCTGAAACACCATCGCCACTTTGCGCAGCGTGCGGTGGTAATCCTCTGAACTGATCTGCTCCTGGCAGACCCCAGGACAACGTCCGATGTTGTAGTTCAGACAGGTGCGGTCCTGATGCAGTGGCCTGGAACGTTGCCTGAGTGGGAACATCCGCTTCACAAGGAACAGCGTCCTTCTCAACAGACCCACATCGACATATGGACCGTAGAAGCGATCCAAAGGACTGCGAAAGCGGCGACGCCTGGTGATGAAAATTCTCGGGTAGGCCTCACTCCATGTGATGCAGAGGTAGGGATATTTCTTGTCATCCTTGAGCAGCACATTGAAGTGCGGCTGCTGGTTCTTGATCAGATTGGATTCGAGCGCGAGGGCCTCCGCCTCGCTGTCGGTCACGATGAACTCAATCTCACAGATCTGACGCACCATCAAGCGGATGCGCGGGCTCAGATCGTGACGGCTGCGGAAATAGCTGCGTACCCGACTGCGCAGACTCTTGGACTTGCCCACATAAAGCAGACGATCCTCCGCGTCTCGCATCAGGTAACAACCGGGTTCGGTCGGGATTTCCTTCAGCCGACGTTCCAGGCGATCCGGTTGCTCGAGCAAGGTGGGCATGCCGAGAATCTAGGGATGCAGTTGTGCATAGGATCCGGCCAGCACCCGCGGAGGTTGTCGCGATGAAGGCGCTTTATCCAGGCAGCTTCGACCCTCTGACCCTCGGGCATCTTGACCTGATCGAACGCGGATCATCGTTGGTGGAGGAACTGATTGTTGCGGTGCTTCAAAACCCAGGAAAGTCTCCCGCCTTCTCGCTGGATGAGCGACTTCATCAGATCCGTCTTTCGACAGGTCATCTCAGCAATGTGAGTGTGATCAGTTTTGATGGTCTCACCGTTGAATGCGCCAGATCCAACAACACACGACTGATCCTGCGTGGTCTGCGTGCGATGAGCGACTTCGAATACGAGCTGCAAATCGCCCACACAAATCGGTCACTGGATCCGGATTTTGAGACGGTTTTCCTCAGCACGTCTGCTCACTACAGCTTTCTCAGCAGTTCGGTGGTGAAGGAAGTCGCCCGTTTTGGCGGATCTGTTGACCATATGGTCCCTCCGGTGGTGGCGGAGGACCTCATGAGGTTCTTTAATTCGGCTTTCCACCAACCTCAGCGATGAGCGAGATCCGGTTCTCCGTACTCGACCAGCTCGACCAGCTCGAGGAGATCGTGCTGGAGGGAAGTCGCATTCCCTTCAGTGGCGGAAGGCTCGTCAATGAGCAGGATGCTGTTGAGCTGCTAGACGCAGTCCGCGAAGCCATGCCCGCCCAGGTCGAGCAGGCCGATCAGCTGCTCCAGAAACGTGATGAGTTCATCTCCACAGCGCGCACTCAGGCCGACGACATCGTCAGCAAAGCCCAGCAACAGCGCGAACAGCTTCTTGCCCAGGCATCCATCCGTCAGGAAGCGGAGCGTCAGGTCAGCGAGATGCGTGAACAGGTTCGTCAGCAGTGCGAGCAGATGCTTCAGGGTGTTCGCCAGCAGTCCGCCCAGATGGAGCAGGACATGCAGTCAAAGCACGCGCAGCTCGAGCAGCAGTTTGCCTCCCGTCGCCAGCAGCTTGAGCAGGAGTCGCTGCAACGTCGCCAACAGCTCGATCAGGAGGCCAACGAACTCAAGCGGCAGCTCTCCGAACAGCATGAGCGCAACCGGCAGCAGTCACTCCAGGAACTCGAGCAGATTCGGGTTGAAGGACTGCGACTGCAGAAGGAAGCTCAGACTGAAGCAGAGCGACTGCATCAGGATGCGTTGCAGTTCAGGCAGCAGACTCAGCAGCAGTGTGAATCGTTGATTCAGCGCAGCCGTCAGGAAGCAGCGAATGTTCAGGACGGGGCAAACCGATATGCCGAACAAACGCTCGGTGAACTCGAACAGAGACTCAAGGAGATGGCGCAGGTTGTCCTGGCCGGACGTCAGGAACTGGTGAAGATCCAGACAGGACGGCAGGAATCACCCGAGGTTGAGGCGAAGGATGGCAAGACCGTCCCGATTAGCCGAGCACGTCGGGCTGCCTCGCGGGTGCGACAGATGAGGGGCATGGGCTGAATCTCTGAACAGATCTCAGGATTTGCCCCATCACCGTGTTGGGGCGTCCAGATCCATTGGAAATCATGCTCACGTACCTGGGACCATCAACGGTCTGCAGATAACCGGAAATGCTGCGCACACCGCTGATGGTTCCTGTCTTGCCTCGAAAACGTCCGTCAAGAGTTGTTCCGCGATAAAGATTGCGCAGAGTGCCTCTGCGGCCTGCAATGGCCATGGAGGACTGGTAGTACGCCGAGAATGGATGCTGATCCATGCGCATCAGCAGAGCGGCGATTGTGTTGCTCGTGACGCGATTGTTTCGCGAGAGTCCACTGCCATCAGCCACGCGCAACCCCTGAATTGGCAGACCCTGCTCATACATCCAGCGCTCTGTTGCACGGGAGGCCGCCCTGACGTCCCAGAGGCCTGAAGCCTGTCGCATCAGAACCTCTGCGGTGAAATTGTGGCTCTCCGTGTTGGCAAGGCTGAGCAACGCGTGCATGGGAGCGGAGTTCTCCTCGTGCAACACCACCGTGTCCTGCTGCACAGCTGAAATGTTTTCAGCAAGCGGTTGGCCCCTCTGGATCTGCACCGTTCCACCGCGACGAATCGCTTCCTGTTGAAACAGTCTTTGCAGTCGCGAGTACGGATCACTCACAGCACCGCCAACGGCATTGCTGGTGAGCGCCAAACGCGTGATCGGCGCCCCATAGGCATAACCACGATCAGCAGGGTGCCAATCGCTGGGCCACCAGTTGCTGCGAGGTTCTTCCCGCACCATCAGCTTCACATCCGAGACGGCATTGCCTCTGGCACCGCCTTGACGAAGCGCGGCAAGAACGAATCGCTGAAGACCTGCAATCCCGAGATCAGGATCTCCCTGACCGTTCAATTCCAATGAGCCATCTGGCCTCTGGATCAGACGGGTTTTCAAACGAAAATCCGGGCCGAGGCGATCGAGGGCGTAGGCGGTGCTAATCAGCTTTTGATTGGATGCAGGAATCCTTGGGACGGCACCGTTCACGTTGCCCAGAACATCTCCATCACTGTTGAGAACGGTGACAGACCACACTCTCGCTTCGCTGCCGACATTGATTCTGAGTGCCTTTTCAAGTTCCGGACACGAACGAGACGGCTGCAGCTGCGGCAGTGGCTGCTCGGTCGGCGGCGGCGGGATGATCAGTGGAACAGCCTGATTGGCGGCCACCGGCATGGCCAGGGGTGTCAGGAGAAGTCCAGAGGTCAGGAGCATTGTTCTCATTGCACGGAAACTCCACTGACAATTCCGTTCACCCGATAGAAACGGCCTTCAAGTTCTACAGGAATTCCAACTTTTAGCTTGGTGCCTGCCATCACAACACCAGACGAGGTGACTGTGGCGTCACCCTGAAGAACAAAGCGGGCATCGAGCATGCCCTGGATCGTCCTGTTCGGGTCATCGGCCATCACAACGCTGCCATCAGGAAGAACGGAAGCGAGCTGGCGCCTGATGTCGTCGACCCTGATCAGTTGCACACTCCCAGCGGGCTGGTTGCGGATCACGAGGGAGGTTCGACCGGATTTGAGAGCTTCCGCGATCAGTTGATCCGGGTCGGCAGCACTGGTGTTGCGAACATCCACAGTGACTTCCACTGGTTTGACCGCCCCGGTAGCCCTGGCGACCGTGTTGCTGAGCTTCGGACTCCACAACACACCCCCTATAGCCACCAAGGCAACAACCGCGGCGGCGACGTCAATGACGGACATTGATCGAACACGATCAGAGATGGCCATGGGAGTGAGCTCGGGATGGCAACACTAAAAGTGATGGGCCTGGGTATCAACCACGCAGATCATCAATGAACCGATCCATCGCCCCAAGGGTCTGCCTTAAACCATCCCCCGCACTGGCAAGAGCTTCGTCAATCTGTTCCTGATCAGGACGGGCAGCGAATTGCTTGACCCATCGATATCCATCCGGATCCATGCGGAACAGTTCCCATTGCTGCTGACGTTCCTGCATCAGAGCACCTTGAAGAAAGGGTTCCAAATGAAAGGCCGATTGCCAGACGGACATGAATCCCTTGCGTCGCTGACGAGCCACACTGCCGATACCGACAGCAGCGTCTTCCAGACGGCTGTTCAGCAGTACAACCGGTTCAAACCACTGACTACAGATCGCCTCAACTGTCTCGTAATCGCTGGGTTGAGCACCGACGATCAGCAAAAGATCACCACGTCCGGCCCAGGCAGGGTCACGTTGCAGCTGATTCAGATCAACGCAGCACTCGGCCAGTTCAGGTCCATCACGCTTGGCCAGGGCTGCCGCACCTGCATCGGGCCAGGCCAGCAGCAGACCGATGCCGCTGTCCTTCAGTGCCTGAGACAGACGGATTGAGGGTCCGAGCAGCCGAAGACCCTCGAACTTCCAGGTGATTTGCCAGCGCCCACGACGCTTGGAGCTAAGAACCTCACTCAGAGCAACAAATGTGCGCTGTTCAGTTTCAGAGAGATCAGCGGGAAGAACGGCGCTCACCAGGCTCTGTTAGGTCGCTGGGGCGGAGCGTACAGCCGCTGCGTTATCAACTGCAGAGTGCTTGCTCGAGTCCTTGATGAAAGCGCTGAACGATCCCATCAAGGTCCTTGCGTTCAATCCAGGGCCCGAGGCTGATTCTGATGCTGGATCGACGCATCGTGTTGGGAAGCCCCATGGCAGCCAAAACAGGGCTGTCGCTGTCCTTGCCGGATGAACAAGCACTGCCGCTGCTGACAGCCAGTCCGCATGCATCCAGACTGCGAACGAGTCGACGACCTGAAACGGGTTGGCCGTTGTGATCGTTCACCAGCAGTGAAAGATGGTGAGGAAGCCGATCCTCTGGATCGCCGCAGACGATCAGACGTTGATCCCTGAGGAGGCTGTCGCGTAAAGCATCACGGAGATCAGCGATGCCGTGTCCTGATCGAGCGAGATCAGCTGGAGGACAGCACTCGATCTGATCCAGCGCAGCGGCCATGCCGATTGCCAGAACAACGGATTCAGTGCCACTTCTCAGGCCTCCCTCCTGACCGCCACCTGCGAGGAGCGGTTTCAGCCCGGAGCGAAGCGACTCGCGTGTCATCAGCAGGCCGATCCCTCTGGGTCCCCCGCATTTGTGAGCCGAGGAGCTGAGCAGATCGACAGGTAAATGCTTCCAGCTGGGAAGTGCCTGGCTCAGAACCTGGGTGGCATCGGTATGGATGACGATCCCCCTCGTTCTGCAAGCTTCTGCAACGGCGAGCAAGGGTTGAATCGTGCCGACTTCACCCTGACCCCATACCAACGAAACAATCTGAGTTGGTGGAGCCAGCAGTTGTTCGAGAAGTTCCAGCCTGATCCTGCCCAGCTGATCAACAGGCCATTCGGTCACCTCCCAGCCGCTCATGGCCAGCAGACGCGCAGCCCCGGAGACGGCAGGGTGTTCGACCGAAGAGATCACAAGCCGGCCTGGCGAACGGGAGGCGGCGAGCCCATGAAGCGCGAGATGGATGGATTCGGTGGCACCGGATGTGAACACCACATCTCGGTGATCCGCACAGAGATTTGAGGCAATCTCAGAGCGGGCCCTCTCCAGAGCCTCAGAGGCTTTCAGCCCGAATCCATGAAGACTGGAAGGATTGGCCCAGGCCTGATCCTGGGTCTCGATCATGCGTTGAAGTACTCCCGGCCTGAGGGGCGCGGTGGCGCAGGCATCGAGATAGATCACACGTCTTTCAGGGTTGGCTGTCGCGTTGAAGACGCGAAAGAGTTCGTTGTTCCAGGGATTCAGTGGCGATGTTGATCATCGAATCCAGAGAATTGGAGGCAAGGAATTCCTGAACTCTTGACTGGGCTTCCTCTTCGGAACACGCATCATCAGGTTGGCGCTTCTCGGACTCTCCGTTGGCTGTCTCGAGAGACGCCGCTGGTTCGACGATCGCGACCGATGCTGCATCTGTTGCTGGGATCTGAGAAGGGATGAGTTCAGGATTGAGAACGCCATCGAACACAGCAACAGCAGGACCAGTCATGAACACCGATGCGCCAGTCTTCTCCCAGCTGATCTGAAGAGGACCACCGGGCAGCTCAACAGTGGCCTCCCGATCGCTGAGTCCGAGCAGAACAGCCGCGACAAGCGTGGCGCAAGCGCCGGTCCCACAGGCAAGGGTGGGACCAGCACCTCGTTCCCAGACTCTGATTTCGAGCTGAGAACGTCCGTGCACCTTCAGAAAATGCACATTGGTCTTGGCCGGAAAAACCTCGTGGCATTCCAATGCCGCACCCCAGCTTTCAAACGGTATGGAGTCGAGATCGCCGACGGGCACGATTGCGTGGGGATTTCCCATGCCAACTGCCGCCAGGGCAAGAGTGTCTCCACCAAGGTTCAGTTCACCCACCGGAAGTCCGGATGCATCAGCGGTGAGAGTGGTGGGCACCGAGGCAGAATCAAGGAACGGAGCTCCCATATCCACGCGAATCTGACCATCGTTCTGAAGTTCCGGAATGATCAGACCAACAGGAGTTTCGATCGCCCATTGACGACCGGGACCATCCCCGTCGCTGTCAGCGAGGAAGCGCGCAAGACAGCGAATTCCGTTACCACACATCTCTGCTTCCGAGCCGTCGGCATTGAAGATGCGCATGCGCAGCTCGGCATCTCCCTCTGCAGGTAGAGCCAGAATCAATCCATCTGCTCCAATGCCGAAGCGTCGATCGCAAAGGCGTTGGACCCAGCCTGGATCGGGGCTGTGAATCTCAGCCGACAATTGCCCGGAACGGCCCTCCATCAAAATGAAGTCGTTGCCCAGCCCTTGATATTTGCTGAAAGTCAGCATTCAGAACAACCCTGTTATAGCAACACGTTACAGGATTTCGAACACTGATATTCGCGTGTCAAAGGCGCTGTGCTCCTGTGAGTTGCGTTCCGGAGCAATGGTGATGAAAAAACCAGAAGCATGTGCGCAAGAGAAAACTTAAACAGCCCAAAGCTCAACACAACACAAGCTCTCAATCGGCGCTGATCTTCACTTCACATCTCAACCTCTTGGATCGCGATTCAGCTTGCTGATGACTAAACAGCCCAGCCTCCAGGCATTGCCACCAGAGGCCATACCAAAAGAGGCAGAACGCTCAACAAAACATGTCTACAAAACCACTGTTCAACATGCGACATTGAATGGTACCCGTGGCACAAAATCCATCGACTGGAAAGCTGAGCGGTTTATATCAACTCTTTAATCTGAAAGTTTTCACAACAGTCCAACTCGCCATGATTTGCTCATCCTGCTCTTGATTGCCGGTCAAATAGTCGCCCTCGTAACCAAGATACATCGTCCGATCAGTATTCAATTTACAACCCCTGTTGAATAACGTGTAGGACATGCCGGATTTGATAACTTCCCTTCTCGACTCCTCCTTCCACTGATAGCAGAGTTCATCAGCCTTAGTGCTCTCCAGCATTGTCTTGGGCGACATGAAATATTGACAACCACCTGCGCAGACAATCAAGACCGCAAAACCCAGGAGCCTGGCCGGTGAAATCATTGCTATGCAGAAAAACAATAAAGCATCTTAACCCAAATTTTCATCATTGCCATGAACGACTCCGAGCAGGACCAATCCGGAAAAAATCACTCAAGCAGTCATCAACTTACAACTCCACGATGCCATCATTCATACTCCTTTAAATCCTTTCAATCAATCCTGGAGCATACAAACCACGGCACTCACTTAAAACGTCGTGACTCGCACATTATTCAGATCAAGGTGAAGTCCAGAACCCACTGTAAAACCAATCGTTGATAAATTTGTTGAGCTCCTCATCCGTTTGACAGCCGCTTTCCCTGACCAGCTCATCATCTGAATCCTGTTTGCGAATCTCATAAAAATCTTCAGGGGTGAAATCACCCTCATCCAATTGATCCAACATGGATGCCCACTGATTCGTGAGCGCGACGAGTAATTGTTCTCTTGTCTCAGGTTTTAAGTCCAAAAAAGTCCTTCATCAGTACTTCGAGGATGTTCTAAGAAGTGAGTTGTTGTTGCCAGACAAACTCCTCTTCGCTCTGCAGGATCAATCAATCCCTGAACCATGCATCCCACAGCCTGATTGACGTCGTCAAGCGTCTTTGCTGAAGTGCGGTAGATATGCCTTTTTCATTTCCACACCATGGATTCAACGGGCTTTGATCCCAGCTTGCCCGGTATCCGATTGATCCAGTCATGGATTCGCGAGCAGCGAGTGCTCGGAATCGAGCTGAATGATGGCCGCAGGTTGGATGGCCGAATCGCTTGGCAGGATCCTCAGTACTTCGCACTCCAACGGGACGACGGCAACGACCCCGTCTTGATCAATCGCCTGGCGGTGCTCACCATTCGTCCGCTTGTCTGAGCGACATCGGGGCTGCTGCCAGAGGAAGGCCTCAGGCTGTGTCACGATCTCACGCAGGTGTTCTCCTGATGTGACAGGCCCGCAGTCCTCATCCATGCCCGACTCCACCCCGGGTCTGTCCGATCGCTACGACCCCTCCCTCCTCGAAAAACAGTGGCAATGCAAGTGGGACCGAGAGGCTCTCTATCAAACCCAGGATCCCAGGCCTGAGCAGAAAGCGTTTTATGCGCTTTCAATGTTTCCGTACCCCTCAGGAAGCCTTCATATGGGGCATGTTCGGAACTATGTGATCACCGATGTGATTGCAAGAGCCCAGCGCATGCGTGGTGATGCTGTGCTGCATCCGATGGGTTGGGATGCCTTCGGGCTTCCTGCTGAAAACGCAGCGATCGAACGCAACGTGGACCCCGGCGTCTGGACAGACAGAAATATCGATCAGATGCGAAATCAACTCGGTCGCCTGGGGCTATCGATCGACTGGTCTCGAGAGCAGGCCACATGCCATGAGGACTATTACCGCTGGACGCAGTGGCTCTTTCTTGAGTTGCACTCAGCAGGTCTGGCCTACCAGAAGGAAGCAACCGTCAACTGGGACCCTGTCGACCAGACGGTGCTGGCCAACGAGCAGGTTGATTCCGAGGGTCGTTCCTGGCGATCCGGCGCGCTGGTCGAGCAGAAAAACCTGAAACAGTGGTTTCTGAAAATCACCCAGTACGCGGATGCACTGCTCGAGGACCTGAATCAGCTGCAGGGTTGGCCTGAACGGGTGCGCACCATGCAGGCCAACTGGATCGGACGCTCCATCGGGGCAGAAATCGACTTTCAGGTGGTGGGTCACCACGACGCCACGATCACCGTGTTCACAACCAGAGCAGACACCCTATTTGGTGTCAGCTATGTCGTTCTGGCGCCTGAACATCCGTTAGTCGATGCTCTCACCACTGCGGATCAAAAAGAATCCGTCGAAGCATTCCGAGATTTGGTCAGCGATCTTTCGAATGATGAGCGCACGGCGGATGATCGTCCCAAACGTGGTGTCGCCACCGGTGCCGAAGCGGTGAACCCGGCCAACGGTCAGAGGATTCCGATCTGGGTTGCTGACTACGTCCTGGCGGGCTATGGAACCGGAGCAGTGATGGGAGTTCCCGCCCATGACGAGCGCGATTTCCTATTCGCACGAAAATATGAGTTACCCGTGCAGCGCGTGATCCTGGTGGATGGCGCTGATGAGCACCTCAACGATGGTGAGGCCTGGACAGGACCTGGAACCCTGGTCAACAGCGGAGACTTCGATGGTCAAAGCAATGACCAGGCCAAGCAGGCCATCACCGAACACGGCACAACCCAAGGATGGGCGCGAGCCAAGCGTCAATACAGGCTTCGAGACTGGCTGATCTCGCGACAGCGCTACTGGGGTTGTCCGATTCCAATCATTCATTGTCCGGACTGCGGCGCACAGCCTGTTCCAGCAGATCAGCTACCGGTGGCCCTGCCCAAAAACGTCAATCTGGCGGGCAAGGGTGGATCACCTCTTGCCGCATTGGATGACTGGGTGAATGTCCCCTGTCCAATCTGTGGAACACCGGCACGACGCGAGACGGACACCATGGACACCTTCATGTGTTCCTCCTGGTATTTCCTGCGCTTCGCTGATCCTCACAACTCCGATCGGCCATTCGACAGCGCAGCCGTCAAGCGATGGCTGCCCGTTCAGCAGTACGTGGGAGGCATTGAGCACGCCATCCTGCATTTGCTTTACTCGCGATTTTTCACCAGGGCACTGAGGGATCGCGGTCTGATCTCGATCAATGAGCCGTTCGAGCGGTTGTTGACTCAAGGAATGGTGCAGGGGGTGACCTACCGCAATCCAAGGACGGGGAGATATGTCGCCCCCGCTCAGGTGGCCGATCAGGGTGCTCCGACCGACCCCGACGACGGCGGAGAGCTTGAGGTGCTGTTCGAAAAAATGTCCAAGTCGAAGCACAACGGAGTCGATCCAGCACTGGTCATTGACCGGTATGGAGCGGACACGGCTCGGATGTTCATCCTGTTCAAAGCTCCGCCCGAGAAAGATCTTGAGTGGGATGACGCCGATGTGGAAGGTCAGTTCCGCTTCCTTCAACGTCTCTGGCGGCTGGTGGACAGCGTCAGCAAAGTGACAGCTCCGGATCAACTGCTGCGCGAAGACGCATCAGGTATTCCCGCAGAGCTGTCCGAATCGGAAACAGCGATTCGACGTGCTGTTCATCTGGCCATTCAGGCGGTGGGTGAGGATCTCAGCGGCGAGTTCCAGTTCAACACCGCGATATCGGAGTTGATGAAACTGTCGAACAGTCTTTCTGGAGCGGTGCTTGAGGCATCACGACCGGTGCAGGTGGAGGCGATGGGGGCGCTGATCAGGTTGCTTGCACCGTTTGCTCCACACCTTGCGGAAGAATTCTGGTTCCGACTCGGTGGACAGGGCAGTGTTCATCTCCAGGCCTGGCCTTTGTATGACCCTGAAGCACTCGTGCAGGACACCGTTGATCTGGTGATTCAGATCAAGGGAAAGGTCAGAGGAACCATTCAGGTTCCTGCTGAATGCGACAAAGAGACACTGGAGGCCCTGGCGCTGGCCAGCGACGTGGCTGAGCGCTGGCTGGACGGCAAGCCCCCCGAGCGGGTGATTGTGGTGCCGGGGAAGCTGGTGAATCTGGTGCCTTCCTGACTGCCGATCAGGATTTGCTGAAACGCAGAGTGGCTGGTTTGTTCCAGTCACCTTGTGCCTGATAGCCGCGATTGTTACCGGTGAGATGACGCACAATCCAGAAGACGGCTTCTACTGGTCCCTCTCCAATCGCCTGATGGATCTCCACGACTGAGCGCGACACTCCATCGCTGAGCACCTCCTCCACCTGCCGCTGCAGTTTGAGGATCGCAGCTGCGGCCTTCTTACCGGCCTCAACTCCAGGCTGGTGATAGGCGTTGATGTTGACCAGTTCTCCATAGAAGCCCACGGCACGCTCAAAAAGTGCAATCAGAGCGCCGAGGCGACGGGCATCGAACTGACGCATGCTGATGCTCAGACTCTGACGTCCTCCTTCGGTCAGTGCCGACCGGGTTCCCTGAACGAAGCCATCCAGGAAGTCCCCAGGCCGCTCACCGTTGATCTCGGGGATATCCTCAACATCCCGAAGAACTTCGATGAAGGTCACAAAGAAATTGTCGACACCATCTCGTAGTTGTTGAACGTAGGCGTGTTGATCGGTTGACCCCTTATTGCCATAAACGGCGATGCCCTGATGGGCCACATCGCCATTGCGATCGAGGCGCTTGCCGAGAGACTCCATCACCAGCTGCTGCAGGTAGCGACTGAACACCTCCAGACGGTCGCGATAAGGAAGCACCACCATGTCGCGCTTGCCCTTGCCTTCTCCCGCCGTGTACCAGGCTGCTGCCATCAGTGCAGCGGGGTTGCGGCGCACATCACTCTCGCGCGTGGCTTCATCCATCTGAGAAGCACCTGCCAGGAAACTGCGGATATCCGATCCGATCAGGGCGCCTGGAACCAGGCCAACAGCACTGGTGATGCTTGTACGGCCTCCGACCCAGTCGAACATGTCAAAGCGCTGAAGCCACTGTTCATCAACAGCCTGTTTGTCGAGCTTGCTGCCAGCCATGGTGATCGCCACAGCCTGAGCCGACCAGTTGCCTCCAACCGCTTCAAGGCGATGGCGTGCCTGCTCCATGCCGAGATGGGGCTCCGGGGTACCTCCGGATTTGCTCACCGTTATCACCAGGGTGGTGCGCAGAGCATCACCAAGGTCAGCAAGAGTCCGACTCATGCCGTTGGGATCCACATTGTCGAAGAAGTGGAAGGGAAGTCCTGCATCTTTGTCCTGAAGGGCACGGATCATCAGCAAGGGTCCGAGTCCACTGCCACCGATACCGATCCAGAGAACATCCGTGAAGGGTTGACCAGTCGGAGACTTGATCGCCCCGCTGATCACCGCCTTTCCGAACTGCTCGATCTCATCAATTTCGGAAGCGATGTGCTGACCAACGTCCGGATCAGGAGCCAGTTGAGGATGCCGCAGCCAGTAATGACCCACCTGGCGATTTTCGTCGGCATTGGCGATGGCACCGTTCTCAAGGGCTTTCATGGCCTCAAAAGCCTTCTCCAGCCTGGGCGTGAGCTCTTCGAGCTGGGCGTTGTTGAGGTGCATGCGACTGATATCCAGCCACATTCCGAGGTCCTCGTGATGCCAGAGAAGATCACAGAATCTCTGCCATTGAATCTGGGTATCCGTGGCACTGAAATCCGGAAAACTCATCTAATGGAGAGAACTCTCTGTGTCGAAGGTATCCACGATCCAGCGGAATGCCCATGAAATGAGACACCACGACTAATCTCCGTCAATACTTCCTGACAGGCTCTGTCTCTGCTCCGCAATGGTCCCGAGAGCGATCACAAGCCTTGCAACTTTGGCCATCACGGCTCTTGCCGCCTCACTGGCGTTTTGGCCACCTCTGCCTGGCGTCAATGACCACAGCGAGCTGGAGAGGTCGACCTCTCCCCTGTCTCAGGACAGAGACCCCGACCCGACTGATTTCAGTGCCGAAGAGCTTGAACATCTGCAACGCCGATTCGGCGTTCACGGGCCTCAGACTCAACTGGCTCAGTTGTTCACACGCGGAGTGGATCAGCTGCAGCCACTGCGAGCCAACACTCTGTCGAGACTGAACAGGCTGAAACCGGTGATCCAGCGAGAATCCGATCGCCATCGGATCAATCCGATGTTGATCACGGCCATTCTGTTTGATGAAATTCAGCACTCCAAACCAGGAGAGGATCTGCCCTTCGTCGTGCACTCAGGTCTTGTGGAGACCCATGGCCCTGCGCAACTCGGAATCAGTGAGCTGATTCACCAAGGTCGGCTTCCTGCCGATCCCACTCCCCAGCAGATCGCGGCTGCCCGTGACCTGCTGATGGAACCGGATGCCAACGTGGAGCTGCTGGCAGCGAAACTCGCAAGGCTGAAAGGGGAGCTCGGCCTGGAGCGTGAATCAATCCTGATTGCCAGCCGTTCCTATGTCGATGCCAAGGCCATCGCCACCCTGGCTTACTTGCATAACGGCAAACTTGATTATCCCGCCAGGGTGCTCCGCTACATGCAGGACCCTGCTTTGCATGGACTGATCTATTCCACGTTCCGTCCTGCACCGCTTCCTGTGATCTGAACAGCAGCAGCCTTGGGCTACGACTGGCAGAGCCTTCCCAGAGCTGCAAGGCGATTCTGGAGATCGGACCAAGAAAAGCTGCGGGGATCCGCCCTGGCTCCACCCAGGTCAACATGTCGGTGGGTTGTGATCGCTGCAGGATCGATCTCAAAGCGTTCCAGCCAGCCGTCCAGTACGAGGGCAAGGGCGTCGTACTGAGCGGTCGTGTAACCGCTGTGGTCGCCATGGGTGCCATGCCCGTCATCCGGTGTTTCAAGACTCAGATGCAGGGCAAAGTTGTTGACAGAGCCATCAAACTCGGCATTGGTGACGGCCCACTCGCCGAGGAATGCTGAGTATCCAGCGCCATAAGCCCGCTTGAGTGGATCCACCACATCCACGATCGATCCATCGAGGCCAACCAACGTGTGGTAGCTGACCTGATCCTCATCACGGGGATGGGGGGTGAGGAATGTGTTCACCGCCGAACTGAGGGAATAGACCGTTTCATGCAGAACCACGACCCTTGGAGCAGGGTTGATGGCCTGGCCCCAGGGATTGCTGCGGAAGCGGTCTCCGTAGTTGGTTGGGTCGGCGGGAATCGATTGGCGCAGCTGAGGGAGTTTGCGGCGCTTGGCTAACAGTCGACTGCGCATCGACTGATCAATGCCCGAACACTGTTGGGCCAGAGGAGATGTCCAGGACTCAGCTTGCGGAGCATCGGGTTGCTGTCCGGGCAGGACCTTTTTCGGATCAGAGTCGCGAGCGACTTCATCAAGGAGATCCAACAGGGAAGGCTTGCGAGCGGTGCGTTCGGTGGACTTTTCCGCGGTGAATCCCACCAGCGACAGCACCAGCACCAGGGTGGATGTTGTCGCCAGCAGAATTCCGGCTCCTGGATGGCGCAGCAGGCCGATTGCCTTCTGCCACGCATGATTCAGATGATCTGGAACCATTGATCGCGGAGCAAACGAGCCTCCCTGGTCGCACCAGGGTCCCAGGCCAGGCGGTGTCGTTCCACTCCGGCCTTCTTCAGGGATAGCTCCGTGCTGGCGATCCGGCCACGACGGCTATAGAACACCTGACATTGATCAGCACCATGCAGCAGCTGCTGGCTGCGTTGCAGGTTTTGGCAACGCCAGTTTCGGATGGCCAGCAGTTCATCGCCGGCGACCAGGCCAGCAGATTCAGCTGCCCCAGACGAGACCGTGCGAACAATCCAGACACTTCCGTCGTTTTCATGCAGGGTCCATCCCGCATCGGGATGAGCTGCCATCACAGGCTGGAGCTCGAGACCCAGTTCCTTCAGACACGACTCGATCGGTATCGAGCCGCAGTTATCCAGCCAGGTGGGGAGTTGGGAAGCCAGTTCAGGCGAGGTGGAACCGATGACATCCATCAGATCCCGGCGCGTGTACCCCCGACCATGAAGACCCAGCCGTGACCACAGCAGACGCAGGCTCCGAGCCAGGGATCCACCCGCCTGGCGCAGGCGCACATCAAGACAGAAGGCGAGTGCGGTTCCCAGTTTGTAATAACTGATCTGACTGCGGGCATTCGCAGGGGACTGCTTGTAGAGGCGTACCCAGGCCTCCCGTGAGCTGTCGGCGAGAGACTGGATGCCTGTCCCTGGATTGAGAAGCACGTGAGAGAGATCCGCGGCCAGATCCTCGAGCAGATCCAGACGGCTGGAAAAACCTGAGAGCAGAGTCAGAGCCAGGTCGAAGTAGCTGGTGATGCCTTCAGCAAACCAGAGGCCCTCACTGATGACGGGCTTGTCGTAGCGATAGGGAACGTATTCGCTCGGCCGGAGTCGTCGAACGTTCCACTGATGAAGATATTCGTGGCCGATCAGCTGCAACAAACTGCGGGTCCCTCCCTCTTCGAGTAAGCGTGTCCAAGGGAACTGCATGACTGAGGAGTTGTCGTGCTCCAGGCCTCCGTAACCCTGATCCAGCAGTTGCAGCACAAGCTGATAAGGCTCTCGGGAAGGCGGGTCCGAGTCCATCAGAGTGCAGACCGACGAGCAGATGGCTTCGATCTCCGCTGGCAGCGTGCTCGACCAGCCAGCAGGTGGAGTGCCGATCAACACCAGTTGATGAGAAACCTCCCTCACGTTCAGCGTCTCGACATGAAGCTCGCCGGCATGGACAGGTGCGTCGACCAGATGGTCGAAGTCCTCGGCCACAAAGGTGCCGTTGTCCTGCGGCAACGGACAAACCACAGACCAGGAAGGAGGGAGCAACACCTGCAACAGGTGTCGATTCCAGCGTTGACCCTCCACCAACATCACCACTGCGGAAAGGCAGAGTGATGCGAACACCGGATCGAGGTGATTGGTGCGGACGGTCAGCTGCCTCGCTTCCAGCGCGTAACGCAAGGTGATCGGTTCTGAAACACGGCATTGCAGCTCCCATGTCTCCGGTGATCGGCGACGGGAAACCAGGGGCTGACCGGCCTGCTCAACGGAGAGGCTGTGAAGATGCTGGGAGGGGTCCCTGACGGTGTAGGAACCGGGGGTCCACACCGGCAGAGTCCAGGTCTGCCGAGGTTGAGCAGGACTCCACTGGAGCTCGACCCAGAGAAGCTGTGAAGCGGGAGAACGGAGATCGAGCGCAACGTGAACGTCGGCCATCAGATGCCGGCGGTAACCGTCTCGGCTTCAAAAATCTCCGCCTGCCGCATGGCTTGGGTCATGGCGTAGCGACGCAGAACACGTCGCAGAACGGATTCGGTCATTCCCGAACCCTCAGGTGCGGCGAGGTCCGCCACTAGATCGAAATGGGGGGCATTGTCACTTTGTCTCCAGCCCAGCTGCAGACCGGATGGATGCACCGCGGCGAGATCCACTGACTGATGACTGTCGAAGGAACTCACGACACCTCTGCGAAGGACATTGAATCCTTCGCTGGTGAGAGCGATCTCAAGCAGATCGAGATCGGTCACCAATGTGGGCAGGATGGACAGATGGGACATGTAATCGGAATGCCCGCGCAATCTGACCCTAGCCAGACGGACAGCGAGTGTTACCCCGCGTTGATCGTTCCGACCATCGGGACATGGCCCAGGTTTGATTCACCCTTGCGACTGGGGGTGATGGCCTCAGGCACAGGAACAAATTTCGAGGCACTTCATGACGCCATCGCCTGCGGCGGCCTCGATGCCCAAATCCGTCTTCTGGTGGTGAACAATCCCGGCTGTGGGGCAAGCGAGAGAGCCAGCCGCCTGGGTATCCGCTGTGAGCTCCGAGACCACCGCCTATTCGCCAGCAGAGAAGCCATGGATCAGGAGCTGGTGCGCACGTTCCAATCCGAGAACATTGAGGCCGTTGTGATGGCCGGTTGGATGCGCATCGTCACTCCTGTGCTGATCGATGCGTACCCGGGCCGATTGATCAACATCCATCCATCCCTTCTCCCATCCTTTAGAGGCATGGATGCGATCGGTCAGTGTCTGACGTCAGGTGTGACCGTTGCCGGTTGCACGGTGCACGAGGTGCTGAACGATGTGGATGCGGGGCCAATCCTGGCTCAGGCTGCCGTTCCAGTCCTTCCCGGTGACGACAGGGAGACACTCAAGCGCCGCATTCAGAGGCAGGAACACCGACTGCTTCCCTGGGCGACGGCCATGGCTGGGCAACGCTGGAGATCAGCGAGGAACACTCAGGGATAGAAGGGTGCCAGTGGAAGTCCATCACTGACCGTGAGTCCCGCCATCAGATTCAGACACTGCACCCCTTGGCCAGCCTGCCCTTTCATCAAGTTGTCAACAGCACTCATCAACACGAGACGTCCGGTGCGGCCATCCACCTGAACGGAAAGAAGAGCCTGGTTGGTGTGCTTGGCCCATTTGGTGGCTGGATAGGTGCCAACAGGCAACACGCGGACGCAGGGGTGATGGCGATAAACCGCTTTGAGGACGGTTGTGCAGTCTTCAGCGGTGAGCCCGGGATCCCTCAATCGTGCGTACACCGTTGAAAGAAGACCCCTGACCATTGGCACGAGATGGGGGGTGAACTGAATCTGAATGGGGCATCCCGCCACGCTGCTGGCGAGCTGTTCGATTTCCGACGTGTGGCGATGACCCACGACGCCGTAGGGACTGATCGACTCTGATGCTTCGGCCAGCAGCAGATGCTCCTTGGCAGCCCGACCTCCACCGGAGGTGCCTGTTTTGGCATCAATGATCAAACCTTCGGTGTCAATCAAGCCCTGCTTGAGGAATGGCAGCAAAGGCAGAAGGCTGGTGGTAGGGAAACAACCAGGAGCCGCAACCAGCCTGGCTTCGGCAATCTCAGCTCCATGCCATTCCGGCAGGCCATAAACCGCCTCTTTACAGAGATCAGCATCTTTGCGCTGGTGGGTTCTTGCCTCATGCACATAAACAGCAGCCCACTGTTCCAGGCTGCGATAGCGGTAATCAGCGGAGAGATCCACCACCCTGACGCCCTTCTCAAGCAGAGGTGGCACCAGCTCGCTCGCAAGACCGTTGGGAAGACTCAGCACCGCAAAATCAGCGGCAGCAGCAATGCGATCCGGATCAGGGCTGTCCACGGTGAGGTCGTCAGCAAGCGGCAGGAACGGACAGATCTCGCTCCAGCAGCGACCTGCTGATCGCTCGCCTCCCAGGTAGGTGATATCAAAGGCTGCATGGGCGCTCAGGAGGCGAAGGGTCTGCAGACCTCCGTACCCGGAGGCACCCACCACAGCAACCCGTTGAATCCCCATTGCGGCGACGGCACATGGATCGATCGTACCGACGTCGATAATGGCTAAAGCTTCAAGGACGCCCGGAACGGTGGCCGATTCCGTAGCTCATACCGAGGTAGCGACTCCCATGTTTGATTCGATTCCCGATGCACTCGCCGCCATCCGCAATGGAGAGTGCATTGTTGTCGTGGACGATGAACGTCGGGAAAACGAGGGGGATCTGATCTGTGCAGCCCAGTTCGCCACCCCTGAACAGATCAATTTCATGGCCACGGACGCGCGTGGGCTGATCTGTTTAGCCATGGAGGGAGAGCGCCTGGACGCGCTTGATCTGCCGCTGATGGTGGATCGCAATACCGATTCCAATCAGACGGCCTTCACCGTGAGCATCGATGCGGGCCCCGAAAATGGAGTCTCCACAGGGATCTCCGCCGACGATCGTTCGCGCACGATCCAGGTGGCAATCCAACCGGGTTCCAAACCATCGGATCTGCGCAGGCCCGGTCACATCTTCCCGCTCAGAGCTCGCCCAGGAGGTGTTCTCAAGCGTGCAGGACACACCGAAGCCGCAGTGGATCTTGCCCAGATGTCGGGCCTCTATCCATCCGGTGTCATCTGTGAGATTCAAAACCCGGACGGCTCGATGGCACGGCTTCCGGAACTGAAGATCTATGCACGCGAACGCGGTCTGAAGCTGATCAGCATTGAAGACCTGATTCGCTACCGGCTCGAAAACGAACGCTTTGTGGTGCGATCGGCTCAGTGCTCACTGCCCACGGAATTTGGTTCGTTCCTCGCCATCGGTTACTCCAATCAGCTTGATGGCAGTGAACATGTCGCACTGGTCAAGGGCGATCCCAACAACCTGAGCGAACCCGTGCTGGTGCGGATGCATTCCGAATGCCTCACCGGTGATGCCTTCGGATCAATGCGTTGTGACTGCCGTGCTCAGCTGCATATGGCAATGAAGCACATCGAAAAGGAAGGCGAAGGAGTTGTGGTCTATCTGCGTCAGGAGGGACGGGGCATCGGTCTGATCAACAAGTTCAAGGCCTACAGCCTGCAGGAAGGCGGCTTGGACACGGTTGAAGCCAACGAAAAGCTGGGTTTTGCCCCTGACCTGCGCAACTACGGAGTCGGCGCACAGATTCTCAGTGACCTGGGAATTCACCGGCTCAATTTGCTCACCAACAACCCCAGAAAAATCGCAGGCCTGGGTGGCTATGGGCTTGAGGTGGTGAATCGTGTGCCGATGAAAGCACCTGTCGGTGACTTCAATGCCAGATATCTGGCCACCAAAAAAGAGAAGCTTGGGCATCTGCTGGATCCGATCGAATTCGGCTCTCACTGGGTCCTCTGTCTCGACAGCAGCTCAACCGATGACGGCGTTCTCTCTGAGCTGCTGCACCGTGTGGAACAGCTCAGCGAGACAAGCGGCCTTCAGCTGCAGGCTGAACAGGGTCCCCGCCTCCTGGCATTGTGGGAGCGCCCACGCTTCGTGTGGTCGTTGCAGGGATCAGATCCTGACTCAGCCTCAATCAAGGCGATGCTGGTGACCATGGCGGGCTGGCCGGAAACATCACGGCTAGGTCTCCTGCACACGGTGAACGAACAGCAGATCACTCACCCACCGCAGACCTTGGAGCGCAAGGAACTGAAACGCAGCTCACTCGTCGATGCGAAGCAGGAAACCGCCTGGTTCCCCGAAGGAAACCAGGCCGCATTGATTCACTGGTCCTGAACGGTGACCTTCTGAATCCTTGTGCCGTTCTTGATGGCCATGACCACGTCCATATCACCGGTCAGGCCGAAGACAGTGTGCACACCATCCAGGTGAGGCTGAGCGTCATGGACGATGAAGAACTGGCTGCCGCCTGTGTTGCGACCGGCATGAGCCATCGACAACGCGCCGGGAACATGCTTATTGCTGTTGATTTCACAATCGATCATGTATCCGGGACCGCCGGTGCCGGGGGTTCCTCGTGAACCCTCGCGGCTGTTGGGGCATCCACCCTGAGCCATGAAACCGTCGATCACCCGGTGAAAGGCCAGCCCGTCATAAAAGCCATCGCGCGCCAGCTTGACAAAATTGGCAACGGTGTTGGGAGCGTCCTGGTCGAACATCTCCAGCTTGATATCGCCGGCGTCCGTGGACATGAGAACGGTCGTCAAGGCGTCAATCCGAAAACACCATGCTAGGCAGGTGATTGTGCAGGCCGACCTCAACCACACCATGAGTCAAACAGCCTCAGGTCCAGAGCTGGATTCCGCCCGGGTGGGTGTGATCGGTGGCAGCGGTCTGTATTCCATCAACAACCTGGAATCTGTCGAGGAGGTGCATACCGACACTCCCTACGGCAAGCCATCGGATGCGTTGAGGGTCGGATCACTCCATGGTGTTGAGGTGGTTTTTTTGGCTCGCCATGGACGGCAGCACCATCTGCTTCCCAGCGAAGTGCCCTATCAAGCCAACATCTGGGCCATGCGAAGCCTTGGCGTGCGCTGGCTGATTTCAGTGTCCGCCGTGGGTTCGCTGAGAGAGCACCTGAGGCCACGCGACATGGTGGTGCCTCATCAGTTCATCGACCGGACCAGGCAACGCCCCCAGACATTCTTCGGCGACGGATGCGTCGCACACGTCAGCCTGGCTGATCCGTTCTGTCCCATTCTCAGTGAGTGGCTGGCGACGTCGGCATCCACCGCCATGCCCGTGGGCCACCATCTGCATCGCGGTGGAACGTATCTCTGCATGGAAGGTCCGGCTTTCTCAACCCGTTCTGAAAGCGAGCTCTACCGAAGCTGGGGTTGCGATGTGATTGGCATGACCAACCACACGGAAGCGCGACTGGCGAGAGAGGCCGAGATCGCCTATGCCTCACTCAGCATGGTGACTGACTTCGACTGCTGGCACGATGACCATGACGCCGTCACCGTGGACATGGTGGTGGACAACCTCAAAGCCAATGCAACGGCAACAGGGCCAATCCTGGAACGTTTGATGGACAGCTTCAGCAAACAACGGCCCGAATCCGCAGCGCACCGAGCCCTTGAACATGCTCTGATGACGGCTCCGGATGCCGTGCCTGCAGCGACGCGTCAGCGCCTCGACCTATTCACCAGTCCCTACTGGGGAAGTGTTGAGCCCTGAACCGGGAGCGACTGTCCCTGACTGACTATCGCTGCCCTCAGATCAGCTCCATGAGCTTCAAGCAGAGCATCAGCTTCGCCGGCCCCTAAATTGCAGCTTCCCATCAGCAGTGCGCGTTTCACGGATCCCTGGGCGCGTTCCAGCAAGCCGAGAGCCACCTCGCGTTTCACGCCAAGAAGATCCCTGAGAATCCGCATGGAGCGGTCAACAAGTTTGCTGTTGCTGGCGGCAACGTCGACCATCCTGTTGCCATAGACCTTGCCAAGCCGCACCATGACTCCTGTTGAGAGGATATTGAGGGCCATTTTTGTCGCTGTTCCGGCTTTCAGACGTGTTGACCCTGTCAACAGCTCGGGGCCTGTCAGCAGTCGGACGTCAATCGCGCAAGGCAAAGGGGCCTGTTCCGAGGGAACACAGGCCATGGCAATTGTGAGCGCGCCGAGCTCTTTGGCGTAGCTGAGTCCACCTCGGACATAGGGCGTCGTTCCTCCAGCGGCGATGCCGACCAGACAATCCTCCGAGCCAAAACCACGTTCCTGAAGATCACTCACCGCAGCAGATTCAAGATCTTCAAGACCCTCGGAACTTCGCAACAGCGCCGGAGCACCTCCGGCAAGGATTCCCTGAACAAGCTCTGGAGGGCTGCAGAAGGTGGGTGGACATTCGGCAGCATCCAGAACTCCAAGTCGCCCTGAAGTTCCAGCACCCAGATAAAACAAACGGCCGCTCCGCTGCAGTCGCTCAGCAATGGCGTCGATCGCCAGGCTCAGAGATCTTCTTGCGCCAAACACGGCCTGCTGGGGCTTGAGGTCCTCATCGATGAACAGGTCGACCAGTGCATCGGTTGACAGCTGATCGAGTTGATCACTGGCAGGATTCACCTGTTCGGTGAGCAGATAGCCACGGTCTTCCGAAGGAGACGCCAAGGAGGAGCTCGACACGGCAGCGCTGGAAGGAGATTCCGACATGTCTAAAGAAGGCCCTCCAGACGACGACGCACATCATCAAGATCCGGTACGGAGGATTCGTCCTGGGATGCGCGTCCCTGCGCCTGGGCTGCATCCTGTTCCGAATCCTGCTCCTGCCAATTGGCCACATCACGATTGGCACTCGGTGGGGCGAGCATCAGGCGTTCATCGTCCGACTTCGGAACAAAACCATCGGAAACGAATCGGGCCTCATAACCCGCTTCACGGCAGAACAACTCGATCTCTTCACGATCGAGAGCTTCAACGCTGGGAGTCGGAAAGTCCTGAGCTTCCAGAAGTCCGGCATAGCGATCGGCATCGTCGCGGTTCTCAAACATCAGCACCACCGTCTGACCTGAGAGTTCGAGGGAGTGAATGCCTTCGCTGTCCTGTCCTGCGTCGTACAGGAGCACGTGAACCAACATGCTGATCAATCGTCAGCAGCAGTCTCTCATCGGAACAGCGGCTTAGAAATCGTTGGCTCGCTCAAGACTGAGTTCCTGCAGGCGTTGATAAAGCGCCCGTTCATCATCATCCAGCGCCGCTGGGATCACGATCACAATCTCCACAAGCTGATCCCCGCAATCGTCTGCGAGCCGAAGACCCCGACCTCGCAATCTCAACAATCGTCCGCTGGATGAACCGGGAGGAACCTGAAGTGTCACCGGGCCGGACAGAGTTGGCACATCCACCGCGCATCCAAGCGCGGCATCCGGTGGCAGCAACTCAAGTCGGTAATGCACCCGCAGGCCATCAATTCGCAGCCCGTCATCTGTGATCACCCGCAGGTGCAGGAAATGATCGCGTCCTCCCAGGGCTACGCCCTCAAGACGTAACCGCCAACCGTCTCCCGCCCGAGGCGGGGTACCAACTTCCACCAGAGTGCCGTCCCCCAGCTCGAGCTCCACGGTGGTGCCGTGCAGGGCCTGATCCGGTGTGAGATCAACAACCGTTTCCAGATCATCCTCACTGCGGACCGGTGGAGGTGGCTGTGGTGAGGCCTCCGGCCAGTGAGCTGCAAAGGTCGAATCAGATTCTTCGCTGTGATTGGACGACGGCTCTCGGCCGTGTTGCTCCCTTGAGCCCTGCTCTCTGCGCACAGGCTCACGCTCGAGGCCAAGAACAACGGCGAGGTAGTCCTCAAAATCGGGAAATCCAGTGCTGAACGGGTCCGTGCTTGCAACGCCTCCACGTTGACGCGACTGCCATTCCTTGCGCCGGTCAGGGTTGCTGAGAACCGCGTAGGCCTCATTGACCAGCTTGAAGCGTTCTTCGGCGTGACGATCATTGCCGTTCAGATCGGGATGCCAGCGTCTGGCTTCACGCCGAAATGCCCGCTTGAGCACGTCAGGAGCTGCACCAGGCTCCAGACCAAGCAACGACCAGTAGTCCGGTTCAGCGGAAGTTGTCATCATCCCAGGGGTCAATCCCTCTTCGGCCACCTCTCATGCGTCCGTCATAACGGGACTGTGGCGATGCCCAGGGATCGTCATCCCAGTCGTCTTCTGCAAACAGCTCGTCCTTGAGAGTGCCGAGGGTGCTTTTCAGCCCCTGCAGAGGTCCGGCGTCGGTCTGACGCTCAGCTGTGAGACGGCGATTCAGACCGAACAGCGCCTCCTGAAGACCGCTCACAGCCATCTCAAGCTCCTGAAGATCATCCTGTTGCAGGAGATCCTGGACATCACGAACCGACATCTCAACCGCTCTTTGCTGACGTTCAGCTCCGTAGGGGCCAAGCTCCAGAGCGGCGTCGCGGAGTCGTCGCTCTGCCTGTGCCACCAAGGTCATCGCCGAGTTGCGTCGCTCGATCGTGGAGCGCTTGCGACGGTCTTCATCAGCGCGTGCCTCGGCTTCAGCGAGGAGACCCTGAATTTCATCCTCACTGAGCGTTGACCCGCCCTGGATGGTCACCGACTGCTTACGGCCCGTCGTCCGATCCGTTGCACTCACCTGAAGAATTCCGTTGGCATCGATATCGAAGGCAACCTGGATCTGAGGCACACCACGAGGCGCCGGAGGAATTCCCGAAAGTCGAAAACGTCCCAGTGATTTGTTGTCGGTCGCCATCTGGCGCTCGCCCTGCCAGACATGAATTTCGACCGATGACTGGTTTGGCTCCGATGTGCTGAACACGTCGGACTGACGAACAGGGATCTGGGTATTACGCGGAATCAGAACCTTCATCAGACCACCGATGGTTTCCAGTCCCAACGAAAGCGGTGTGACGTCATTGAGCAGCAGATCGCGCAACTCGCCAGTGATGATCCCTGCCTGAACCGCTGCACCCACTGCCACCACTTCATCAGGGTTGACCGATTGGCAAGGGTCATTGGGGATCAGTGTTCTGACCAGTTGCTGCACCATCGGCATGCGAGTGCTGCCGCCAACAAGCACCACATCATCAATATCCTCAGCGGCCCAACCGGAATCTCTGAGAGCTGTCTGCACCGGAACCAGCAAACGGTCGAGAAGATCAGGACACAAACCCTCGAAGGTTTCCCGGTCCAGTGTTGTTTCGATGTGGAGAGGACCGTCTGCACCCGTGGCGATGAAGGGCAGGGAGACAGGTGTGGAGGTGACGCCGGAAAGCTCCTGCTTGGCCTTTTCGGCAGCTTCGGTGAGTCGCTGCAGCGCCTGACGATCACGCCTCAGGTCGACTTCGTGCTCCTTGAGAAAAGCTTCCGCCAGCCAGTCAACAATGCGTTGATCGAAGTCATTACCGCCCAGCTGGGTGTCACCGTTGGTGGCTTTGACATCAAAAACACCGTTGGCGATCCTCAGCAGCGACACGTCGAAGGTTCCGCCTCCGAGATCAAAAACGAGGGCACGTCGGACCGCACTGCGATCAAAGCCGTAGGCGAGGGCAGCTGCGGTGGGTTCATTGAGAATCCGCTCAACATTGATTCCAGCCAGTCGACCGGCATCTCGGGTGGCCTGACGCTGTGCATCATTGAAGTAGGCGGGAACGGTGATCACCGCGGATTCCACCTCTTCGCCGAGATAGGTGGAGGCATCATCCACAAGCTTGCGCAGGATGCTGGCCACGAGTTCCTCTGGTGCATACTCCCGCTCGGTCTGAGGACAAGCCACGCGGACATTGCCCTGACTGTTGGAGCGGACCGTGTAAGGAACAGTGAGTGATCCGTCGTCGAGCTCATCCCAGGCCCGACCGACAAAACGCTTGAGATTGGAGAAGGTGTTGCGCGGATTGAGAACCAGCTGGCGTCGAGCCGGTTGACCCACCAGAAGTTCGTTGTCTTTGGTGTAACCCAGCACGGAGGGGGTCGTCCTGGTGCCCTCCGCATTGGCAATCACCACGGGCCGCCCGGCCTCAAGAACAGCCACGACGGAATTGGTGGTACCCAGGTCGATTCCGACGATCCGGCCCATAAATGCCTTTGTGAAGTCTCACGGTAACGGCCCAAACAGCTCTCACCCAGCCCCCGCACATGCAATCCCACAGGGTGAGTTAACGAGCCCTTAGTGATTTTGGCACCGTTGGACCGGTACGTTTCAGGGGTCTGTTCAGAACAGAATGCCCAGGTCGTTGGAGCTTTATCGCTTACGGCGACGTCCGCCGATGGAGAAATCGGTGGATGGCGGCTTCAGGATCCTGGCGATCCTGCTGGCCTCGGTGGTGGCAATGGTGCTGCTGGCCATCCTGATCGTGGTGTTCTGGGGATCGCTGGATTCGATGGGCCGATATGGCTGGTCATTTCTCGTGACATCCAATTGGAATCCCGTCAAAGATGAATACGGCGCCTTCACAGCCATTTACGGAACCCTGCTGACATCGCTTCTGGCATTGCTGATTGCGGTGCCTCTCGGCGTGGGAACAGCGATCTTCATCACCGAAAACATCATTCCCCTGAAAATCCGAACGCTGATCGGATTGATGGTGGAGTTGCTGGCGGCGATTCCCTCAGTGGTATTAGGCCTTTGGGCCATCTTCGTGATGGAACCGTTCATCCGTCCATTCCTTGAAGTCCTGCACAAGACCCTGGGCTGGCTGCCTTTCTTTTCAACAGATCCCATGGGGCCTGGAATCGCACCTGCGGTTTTGATTCTCGTTGTGATGATTCTGCCGATCATCACGGCGATCTCGAGGGACTCACTCAACCAGGTACCGATGAAGCTGCGTCAAGCCGCCTACGGCGTTGGCACGACGCGCTGGGGGGCGATTCTCAACGTGATGCTCCCCGCAGCGATTTCAGGAATTGTGGGTGGCGTCATGCTGGCCCTGGGACGTGCCATGGGTGAAACAATGGCCGTCACCATGATCATTGGCAATTCGAACACCTTCAGCTGGTCATTGCTGGCACCGGGGAACACCATTTCAGCAATGCTTGCCAATCAGTTTGGAGAAGCCGACGGAAGCCAAGTTTCGTCGCTGATGTATGCAGCATTTATCTTGATGATTCTCACCCTGGCGGTGAACCTACTGGCCCAATGGTTGGTCAAACGTCTGAGTCTCAAATACTGAACCATGGCAATTTCACCAACAGCAAGCCTGAGACGAGACATTCCTGACCTGTCGTATAAGCAGGGCTTGAGGCGCAATTTACTCAATAAAATTCTCACATTTTTGGTCGGATTATTTTCAGCAGTTGCTGTTCTACCGTTAGTCGCCGTACTGGCTTATGTGCTGATCAAAGGTGGAGGTGTACTCAACCTGACTCTGTTCACTGCAGCATCCACAGGACTTGAAGGTGGCGGCATTGGCAATGCGGTGATCGGCACAATCATCGTCACCTTTCTATCGGCTCTAATCGCCATTCCAGTCGGGGTAGGAGGTGGGATTTTTCTTGCTGAGTATTCAGTAGGTGGAGTCTTTGCGAATTTTATTCGCTTCGGGACCAACGTGATGGCGGGCGTCCCATCCATTATTGCTGGTGTCTTTGTTTATGCCGTGATCGTCAAAACAAAGATTATTTTTGGCAACTCCTACAGTGCAATTGCAGGTGGCGTTGCATTATCGATTTTGATGTTACCGACGGTCATCAAGACCACTGACGAAGGCCTCAAGTTGGTTCCCGACGACCTCCGACGCGCCGCATTGGGTGTGGGCGCATCCAAGTTCGTCACGATTCTGCGAATCACCCTTCCTTCTGCCTTCACCCCCATCGCCACAGGTGTGGTGTTATCGATTGCGAGAGCAGCAGGAGAGACAGCGCCATTGATTTTCACAGCTCTGTTTTCACCCTTCTGGCCTGAAGGATTCGATACAGTTTTTCACCCAATTGCAACACTTTCAGTACTGATCTACAACTTTGCGACACTGCCCTATGAATCTCAGAACGAACTCGCATGGGCAGCATCGTTCGTGCTTGTTCTATTTATCCTGCTGATCAATCTGTTTGCTCGATGGCTAAGACGTTTTGCCTCCAATTGAAGCACCAATCTTTAACCAAATGACTTCCACCAGCCAGTCAAGCAGCGCCTTCAAAAAAGACATCTGCCTCTCCATTCAGAACACCACAATCAGCTACGGCAGCTACGAGGCCGTCAAGAGCGTTTACTGCGATATTCCTCGAGGCAAAGTCACCGCATTCATCGGCCCATCAGGTTGCGGAAAATCAACGGTTCTGAGAGCACTGAATCGGATGAATGATCTGATTGAGGGCTGCAGCCTGAAAGGACGAGTGCTTTTCGACGGAGCTGATCTTTATGGTCCGTCAGTCGATCCGGTGGAAGTGAGGCGCCGAATAGGCATGGTGTTCCAGCAACCGAATCCGTTCCCAAAAAGTATTTATGAAAATATTGCTTTCGGTGCTCGAATCAACGGCTACACAGGAGATATGGATGAATTGGTTGAACGTTCACTACGCCAAGCTGCCGTTTGGGATGAGTGCAAAGACAAACTCAATGAGAGTGGGTACTCCCTGTCTGGTGGTCAACAACAACGCCTCTGCATTGCACGCACGATCGCGATTCAACCGGAAGTGATCCTGATGGATGAGCCCTGCTCAGCTCTAGATCCAATCTCGACATTGAAAATCGAGGAAACGATGCATGAATTGAAGAAGAGTTTCACGATCGTGATTGTCACGCACAACATGCAGCAGGCCTTGAGAGTGAGTGATATGACCGCTTTCTTTAATGCTGAAGCGGTCGAAGGAGGATCTGGAAAAGTCGGCTATCTCGTGGAGTTCAACGAAACAGAAATGATCTTCAATTCACCATCTCAACAAGCCACACAGGATTACGTTTCAGGTCGATTCGGCTGAACAAGCGTTTGTTGGATCGATTGGAGTCATCGAGTATTGGAGATTGATCACTGGAGACCGATCACTGCGAACATTGCAATAAAAAACCGGTCCCTTAGGACCGGCTGAAAACGGAGAGGGAGGGATTCGAACCCTCGATAGAGTTGCCCCTATACAGCATTTCCAGTGCTGCGCCTTCGACCACTCGGCCACCTCTCCAGGGGCTCGTCTGGCACGTCAAAATGTAGCAGGGCGGTTTCTGCTGGACCGATCAACCCCTGATTGGTGCAGAGCCTGACGACCTGGATAGCCAACGAAGAGGCTGCTTGTTGAAGTTGATCTGGTCCCGGTCGGTAGATTTGGCTAAAGAGAATTCAGAGGTGCGTTTGGAATGCTCCGATCTCTCGACGGGCCGCTTTGTGAGGAGACCGCACCTCTGCAGGATGACGGCGTACTCCAGGCGGGGGCGGTGACAGCAGAGAGTCAGAGTGCTGAGGTGCGGACGCATCGGGTCACCATCCACTGGAGGCAGAAGGGACGGGTCATCTCCCATGAGGTGCCTGAGGGTGAGTACATCCTGCAGAGCTTTGAGAAGCAGGGAGATCCGCTGCCTTTTTCCTGTCGGAACGGGTGCTGCACCAGTTGCGCCGTTCGTATCCAGCAGGGCGAACTGGATCAGCAGGAAGCCATGGGACTGTCCAGGGAGCTGAGGGCCAAGGGCTATGGGCTTCTCTGTGTGGCGAGAGCCGTTGGTCCGCTCGTGGCTGAAACCCAGGATGAGGACGAGGTCTATGACCTGCAGTTCGGAAGACACTTCGGGCGAGGCAAGATCACTCGTGATATTCCTCTCGAGGAACTCGAAACCTGGAAGGAATGACAACAGGGCATCTGGATTGCAATGCCGCCGCCGCTGATGCCCGCCTGACAACCTCAAGGCTTGAGCAACTCAGCCAGGTCGCAAGAATTGCAGCCGAACTGGGCGGTTCGGTGTTGATGCAGCACTACGGTCGCCTTGTGTCCATTGAGCAGAAAGCCAGAGCAGGAGATCTGGTCACCAATGCCGATCTGGCGGCCGAGAAGGCCGTGCTTGCCAGCCTCACCGAGGCCACCCCTGAAATTCCTGTTCTCGCGGAGGAATCCGGGGCGCTGGGTGATGTCTCCGATCTGTGCTGGTGTGTTGACCCTCTCGATGGCACAACGAATTTTGCCCACGGGTACCCGTTCTTCGCCACGTCGATCGGACTGCTCTGGAGAGGTCTTCCGATCCTTGGAGCAGTGGCTGTGCCGTTTTTGGAGGAGGTGTTCTGGTGTTGTCCAGGCACAGGAGCGTTCCTCCATGACCATCGCATCGAGGTGAGTGGCTGCTCGTCACTGGAAGACAGCCTGCTAGTGACGGGATTCGCCTATGACCGCAGGGAACGCGTGGACAACAACTACGCGGAGTTCTGCCGGTTGACCCACAAAACAAGGGGTGTACGCCGCGGTGGTGCCGCAGCAGTTGATTTGGCCTATGTGGCTGCAGGACGACTCGACGGTTACTGGGAGCGAGGTTTATCTCCCTGGGATCTCACAGCTGGCGCAGCTTTGGTGGTGATCGCAGGTGGTGAGGTCAGTGATTACCGAGCCCAGAGTTACGACGTGTCATCCGGTCGAATTCTGGCCACTGGACCTGGGCTGTACAGCGCACTTCAGAGAGAACTCGAGGGGGTCGAACCTTTCGCAGAACAGCTCTACTCAGACTGAAACCCAGGCCATGGGATCCTGATCGAAGCAGCGACAGGCGCGATGGCCCTGCAACCCGCCTCAGGCGTGAGAGATCTCAATCCTCAGCAGGTTCAACGCAATCAGGAACTCAGGGAAACCCTGGCTGAAGTGTTTCGCCTTTGGGGATACGAGGAAGTCACGCCCCCCAGGATTGAACGGATGGACACGCTCAAAGCGGGAGGAGCCATCGACAGCCGCGACATTGTGCGACTTGTCTCGGATGAACCCCTGGGGTTGAGACCGGAACTGACAGCCTCCATCGCCCGAGCAGCTTGCACAAGGCTCATGGAGCGTCAGCGACCGCTGAGACTGTGGAGCTGCGGAACAGTCTTCGAGTCAAGAACAGCCGATGAAGGCGGTCAGTGCATTGAGGAGAACCTGCACTGCGGTGTTGAGCTGTTCGGAGGCCTGGGTGTTGAGTCGGAGCTTGAATTGTTCAGTCTTTTGTTGGCATCGCTGAAAAGCCTGAACCTGGACAAGTCCCATCAACCGAGGCTGTTGATCGGGCACACCAATCTGATGGACTTGTTGCTGGAACCATTCGAAGCAAGACAGAGAAACAGGATCCGTGCCTGTCTGAGTCAGTACGACCGCCTGGGCCTGCAGGAGCTGGGGTTGGAGAATCGTGCCCAAGAGAACCTGGCCTTGTGGCTCGATCGTCGCGGCACCCCCCAGGACATTCTCAACTCACTGTATGCGCAGTATCCGAATCAAGAGGTGCTCAGGCAGCTGCAGAGGCTGATCACCCATCTGCATCCCCTTGCTGAGCAGTCGGGACTGCAACTGCAACTTGACCCCACATTCCAGCCTCACTACGAGCTTTATGACGGCATCGTGCTGCAACTGGTCTGCCAGGGAACCTCTGCTCCTGTGGTGATAGCCCGCGGCGGACGATACGACTCACTGGTCAGGAAACTTGGTGGTGAAGGCGCTGAGGCAACAGGCCTGGGATTCAGCTACTGCGTCGATGACATCAGGGATCTTCCGGGAGACGCCATCACCACCACCCATGATCAGAGCGCTGCACTGATCTGTTACGGGCCCACTGAAACTCTGGAATCAGCATTGCAACGCCAGATGGCACTCCACCAACAGGGGAGGATCAGTGTGATTGATCATCGTGCCTGTGGCAGTCATGCTGAAGCGCTCGATCGTTTGAATCAATCGGGCTGTGACTGCCTCGAATGGATCGATCACTAAGATCGATCGGCGCTGTATGGATGCATGGCGCACACGATCGTGACCGATGTCTGCGAAGGGGCGGCCGATTGCGTTGACGCCTGCCCAGTGGCATGCATTACGCCTGGAAACGGTAAAAACACAAAAGGAACTGAGTATTACTGGATTGATTTCGAGACCTGCATTAACTGCAGCGTCTGCCTCCAGATCTGCCCGATTGAAGGCGCGATCCTGCCAGAGGAACGATCTGAGCTCCAACGCCCCACGCACCGCTGACGTTCGGGAAACTCACCAAGCAACCGCTTGATCAGCAGCACCCATCATGACTAATTTTCAGCAAGCTCATGCGTGCTGATGTCGGTGCTTGAACAGGGTCAGATTCAGATCCATACCGAAAACATTTTTCCAATCATCAAGAAGGCCGTTTATTCAGGCCACGAAGTATTTCTAAGAGAACTGGTCAGCAATGGGACTGATGCCATCAGCAAACGCCGCATGGCAGCGATGGCAGGCGACTGTTCTGAAGGAGATGAGGGTCTGATCAATATCACTGTTGATCGAGAAGCAAAGACAGTCAGAATCAGCGACAACGGAATCGGGATGACTGCCGATGAAGTGAAAAAGTACATCAACCAGGTGGCATTTTCCAGTGCGGAGGATTTCCTGGAGAAATACAAACAGGAATCAGACGCCATTATTGGCCATTTCGGTCTTGGATTTTACTCCAGCTTCATGGTTGCCAAAGAGGTGGAGTTGATCACCCGCTCAGCGCGCCCAGACAGTGAAGCAGTTCGCTGGATCTGCGACGGATCTCCCGCTTTCAAACTGGAGAGTCACGAAAGAACTGAGCCTGGTACAGACGTCATCCTCCACTTAATGGAGGATGAACTTGAGTATCTGGAGCCTGCAAGGTTACGCACACTGATCACTCAGTACTGCGACTTCATGCCCATCGATGTCCAACTCGAGGGCGAAAGTGTCAACAAAAGGAATCCAGCCTGGAGAAGAAATCCCAGAGAGATGTCCGACCAGGATTATATCGACCTTTACCACTATCTCTATCCTTTCCAGGGAGACCCACTGCTCTGGGTTCACTTAAATACTGACTATCCCTATACACTGCAGGGGATCCTGTTCTTCCCTCAATCCGTAGGACGAGCAGACTGGGAAAAAGGTGATATTCGCTTGTACTGCAATCAGGTTTATGTCAGCGATTCAATCAAAGAAATTGTTCCGCGTTATCTCCTGCCTTTGAGAGGAGTCATTGACTCCCCTGACATTCCTTTGAATGTCAGCAGAAGCGCACTTCAAACTGATCGAAAAGTCAGATCGATTGGCAATTTTGTTGCCAAGAAAGTAGCTGACCGTTTAAAAAATCTGAAAAAAGATCAACCTGAACAATACGCTGAAGCCTGGGACTCTCTGGCACCATTTGTAAAAATTGGTGCGATGGAAGACGATAAGTTCGCTGAGCAAGTATCCGAGTTGATCTTGTTCACAACCACTGCAGAAGCATCGGAAGGAGAGGCAGATCCCATCAAGGCAGCAGAAAAAAATTACACAACACTGACGTCCTATCAGGGCAGACTTTCAGACACGCAATCCAAAAGAATTCTGTATTGCACTGATGAAGTCGCCCAGGCGGGTGCCTTGTCGCTTTGGAAAAGCCAGGGTGCTGAGGTGATTTTCGCCGAAACGGTCATCGATAGTCAGTTTCTGCCCTGGCTGGAGGCAACGAATGATCAGTTCAAATTCCAAAGAGTGGATGCGGAGCTGGACGAGAGTCTTCGCGATGAGAAACCTGAAATCAGTGACCAGGATGGTGAAACGCAGAGTGAATCAATTCGAAGCCTGATCAAAGAAGCACTCAACAATGACAAAGTCACAATTCAGGTGCAGGCGTTGAAAGGAGGTGAAGACGCTCCACCAGCAATGATCCTGCTTCCGGAGCAGATGCGACGCATGAATGACATGGGAGCTCTGATGGAACAACGCCTGCCAGGCTTGCCTGACCATCACGTGCTGCTGATCAACCGTCGGCATCCACTTGTCGAAGGACTGCTGAGACTGTCTGCGGGTGGTGTTCTTGTCGGAACCGAACAGTCCTCTCCGAGCAAACGACTGGCTTCGGAGCTCGCTTTGCATCTCTACGACATGGCACGTCTAGGCGTGGGTGGACTGGAACCCAATGAACTGGCAGGCTTCCAGTCACGCAGCGCCAAGCTGATGTCAGAGCTTGTGAGTAAAGGGACCTGACCAGGTCTGTTTGCTAAGTTGTCTTCTTGGCCATTGGCCTCTGAATCAAAGGATCGTCATCATGTCCCGGGTGTGTCAGCTCACTGGTACGCGTGCCAACAACGGAATGGCAGTGAGCCACTCCCATATCAGAACGAAAAAGCTGCAACAGGCCAATCTTCAGCAGCGCCGTCTCTGGTGGGCTGAGGGAAACCGCTGGGTGAACCTTCGGATCACGACCCGTGCTCTCAAGACCATCCAGAAGAAAGGCCTTGGTGCTTACGCCAAGTCTCTTGGCATCGACCTGGCCAAAGTCTGAATCATTACCGACATGCCTCAGTTTGGACTGAAGCGTCGAGACTTTCTCGGCATCACAGTAACTGGGGCAGCGGCTCTGCTATGCAAACCGTTTAAGGCCAGAGCACTTGGCGGCAAACTTCCTGAAATAGGTGACCAAGCACCCGATTTTGATCTACCAGGCACCCTGGGTGGAGGTCCCTCAAAAGATTGGAGTCTGGAAAACTGGTCCGGCCGCTGGTTGGTTCTTTATTTTTATCCAAGAGATTTCACATCCGGTTGCACAATTGAAGCTCACGGATTCCAGGAATCCCTGAAAGAATTCAACGAGCATCAGTGCGACATCGCAGCTGTTTCAGCTGACAGCGTTGATGATCACGAATCATTCTGCAGCAGCGAAGGACTTGACTTCACCTTATTATCCGACCCCGAAGGCAAGGTGAGTCGCCAATACGGCTCGTGGATGGCTCCTTACTCACTTCGACATACGTTTTTGATCGATCCCAAAGGTGTTTTACGTGCTCGCTGGACTGGTGTTAGACCAGTTGGCCATGCACAGGACGTGCTAAATACTTTGGTGTCTGAACAGAGTCATTCCATTGCTTAACAGAAACTCTGATGAGCCGAATATTGGAGTTAAACCAAAATCATCTGGGAGTTGATCCAAATGAATTTGAGCATAGGCAGCAGTAATTTCATTATTCTTTATCATCGGACGCCATTCGATGAAGCAAAAGACGAAGCAGGGAAAAGAATCTGGCGCGACCAGAAAAGTCCGAATGGAATTATTCCTACTCTGAGAAACCTCTTTAGGGACCGAGACAACGGAACCTGGATTGCATGGCGTCAGGTGGATGACCTGAGCAATGCTGAAGACGAAAGAATCGCGATGGATGAACCAGCTTCATTCACGTTGAGACGAATACCTTTAGAACAGGCACAGATCTCAAGCTTTTACCACGTCACTTCAAAAGAATCTTTCTGGCCAATTCTACACACATTCCCAAACTTCTTTAATGTCAACAATACAGATTGGAGTATTTTCGAAGAGGTTAATCAACGGTTTGCCAACGCAGCCTGCTCAGAAGCAGCTCCCGGTGCCACAGTTTGGGTCCACGATTACAACCTATGGCTTGTTCCGGGGTACATTCGTAGCAAACGTCAAGACCTAAAAATTGCTTTTTTTCATCACACGCCATTTCCCAGTAGTGATGTTTTCTCAATTCTTCCATGGCGGAAGCAAATCCTGGAAAGCCTACTCAGTTGTGACGTGGTTGGCTTTCACATTCCACGCTACACAGAGAATTTCGCAAGGGCCGCAAATTGTCTTTTAGGTGTGGAAAAAGGAGAAAAAAAAAGCGTTCCGCTTCGATTTCTTGGTTGCGGCTCCGCACTGACGGAACCATCTGAAACACCCTGGCTGAACTATCGAGGACGAAAAGTCCGTCTTTTGTCATCTCCGGTCGGAACATCTCCCGACGTCATTCAAGCACTGACAAAAGATTCACATGTTCAGCATTTATCAGAGCGAATTGACGAAGACACAAAAAAAGGAAGAAAGCTCATCCTTTCTGCAAGCAGAGTCGATTACACAAAAGGAAATGAGGAGTTATTGTTAGCCTTCGAGCGACTTCTTGAACGTCGGCCTGATCTTCACGGGAAAGTTGTTCTGATGCTGGCTTGCGTCGCCGCCGCTTCAGGCATGCGCATCTATGAAGATACGCAGCGACTGATTGAAGAAACAGCTGGTCGTATCAACGGACGCTTCAGCAAAATTGACTGGGTTCCAATTCGATTTTCAACACGCAGAATTCCTTACGAAGAAATGGTGGCGTGGTTTTCACAAGCAGATATCTGTTGGATCACCCCACTGCGTGACGGACTCAATCTCGTAGCCAAGGAATATGCCGCTGCCAGGAAAGGGCAGGCTGGAGTTCTCGTGCTTTCTGAATTCACAGGAGCTTCTGTGATTCTTGATGGCGCAGTTTTGACCAATCCCTATTCGCACAAGCAAATGGATACTGCGATTGATTCAGCTATTGATATGCCCACATCAGAACAAATAGAGAGGATGGAGAAAATGAGTTCTGCTGTTGAAACATACACAGTTTCGGACTGGGCTGATGAACAAATGGGTGCACTCGAGATCAAGGAGTAAAACAGTGCTCTGGATTAGGCAGCGATCGTTCAAACTGTTGATGATTTCCGTCATCGTAATTGCCAGTGGTCTTTTGGGGATTTCTGTTGCCGCAAGGCAACCAGACCACGTCTCCATCCTGATGCCGGCTCCATTTGCTGATTCAACTGCTGAGCTGGTCAAAAGCTTTAATCAACAACACCAGGGCCGAATTCATCTGAATGTGATCAGGGGACCTCTAGAAACCGAGGCAATCTCAGACCTGGCAATCAGCAGTCTTTTATTGGGGGATACGCCTTTTGACGGACTGCTGATGGACGTGACCTGGGTACCGAAATATGCAAAGGCGGGCTGGCTTGAATCCCTTGACAGCTATTTCACCAATGAGGAGGTGAACGCTCTTGCCACAGGTGCCAGTGAAGGGAACCATTACCAGGGATCACTGCTGCGTTGGCCGCTGACTGCTGACATCGGCCTTCTTTATTGGCGCACTGACCTGATGGATCAGCCTCCTCAGACTCCCCAGGACCTGGAAAACATCAGTAAGTCACTTCAGTCAAGCGGCAGAATCCCCTATGGCTATGTGTGGCAGGGCAAACAATACGAGGGACTCAGCTGTGTTTTTCTTGAAATCATTGATGGCTTCGGTGGTGAATGGTTTTCACCCGAAACCGGAAGGATTGGCTTGGATAAACCACCAGGAGTTGCTGCTGCACAATGGCTCGATGAGCTGATTCAACAAGGGATCAGTCCACGAGCCGTCACCAACTATATGGAAACTGAGGCTTTGCAGAGCTTCAAATCTGGCCAGGCAGCATTCATGCGCAACTGGCCTTATGCCTGGGCTGAATTACAAAAGAACGACAGTCTGGTGAGAAATAAAGTAGGAATTACCACCATGGTGGCACAAACAGGTCATCAACCTGCAGCAACATTGGGAAGCTGGGGATTAAGCCTTTTGAAGGGATCAGCAAATCCTGAATCAACCGTTGAAGCTTTTAAATTTCTCACCAGTGAAGAATCCCAATATTATTTATATACCAAATACGGATATACACCAACACAAAGAGCCGTCTTCAATGATCAGAACCTGCTGAAAAACAATCCTTCATTGCAATCCATCGGTGAAGCATTGTCGTATGCCCGCTCCAGACCAGAAACTCCCCTCTATGCACAGATCAGCGATGTTTTGCAGAGAAAACTAAGTGGCACGCTCACGGGAATGACAGAGCCTCCAGCAGGAATGCAACAAGCAGAGCGATCCACAAGTCAGGTGCTTGAAGCAGCAGGAGCAGCTCCCTAATGCCATTGCTGATCCTGCTGATTCCGTCTCTGATCTTTCTGCTTGCGGTGTTTGCGTTACCGCTATTTCGCTATGTCTGGCTCAGCTTCCATGCAGATTCGGTGATGACAGGTCTGGTGGCCCTCCCGAATCAGGGAGCCAACTGGCAGCGGTTCATTCAGGACGCCCGTTACTGGCAGGACCTGCTGCAGACCCTTCGCTTTTCCTTTGTCTCAGTGACGGCTGAAGTCGTGCTCGGCTTGATCATTGCCTTGATCCTCAATCAGCCGTTACGAAAGCGAGCACTGATCAGATCATCCTCATTGATTCCATGGGCCCTGCCCACAACAGTGATGGCTCTTGGCTGGAGATGGATCTTCAACACTCCCTACGGACCCATTGACCGACTGATGCAATCAGGATTGGGACGATCCCTCAATGCTCTGGGGGAACCATCCATTGCATGGATCACCACCGTCTACGCCGATATCTGGAAAACAACTCCATTCGTGGCGCTGATTCTGCTTGCTGGCCTGCAGACCATTCCTTCAGATCTCTACGAAGCAGCAAAACTGGAAGGAGCAGGTCCCTGGATTTGCCTGCGGCGCATCACAATCCCTCTTCTGCTTCCTTACCTGGGTCTTGCACTGATGTTCCGTCTTGCGCAAGCCTTCGGAGTCTTTGATCTCGTGCAGGTGATGACTGGGGGTGGTCCGGCGAGCAGTACGGAGAGCATTGCTCTCTATGCCTATTGGAATGCTTTGCGGTTTCTCGATTTTGGGTACAGCGCCACCATCATGATTGGCAGCTTCGTGATTCTCAGTTCACTGATTGTCATTGCATGGCTCGTGATCACAGCAGTGAGGAGCAGATCTGCAGGAGCCTTCGCCAAATGAAAGCAGCACGTTTCGTGATTATTGCTTTGTTGATCTGGTCACTCGGTCCATTGGCTTGGCAGCTTTACACCTCCTTCTGCACTGATCAAGCACTAGTCACACCATTTGCATCAATGGATCAGCGTTGGACACTCGCTCATTATCAAAGTGTTCTGCAAAGTAATCCGCCTTTCATTCGCTATCTTCTCAATAGCTTGTTCGCAGGAGGGATCTCCACAGTCCTCACGCTGTTATTGGCAATCCCTGCAGGTTATAGCCTAAGCAAGCTTGGACAACGAAGTGCACTGATCATCAAATGTCTGTTGATTGGTTGCGCGCTATTCCCCTATGTTTTGCTCTTTCTGGCATTGCTGGAAATCGCCCGATATCTTCAACTTGGAAACAGTCTGCTGGCACTTGCTATTCCCTATGCAGCACTATCGCAACCTCTGGCCGTTCTCCTGCTCACAAATGCATTTTCCGATCTTCCTCCGGAACTCGAAGATGCTGGCAGGGTCGAAGGATTAAGCGTTTTACAACGATTTCGGTGGATCTTACTTCCACTCATTTCTCCAGCGATTGCCAGCACAGCGATTCTTGTTTTTCTGTTCTCATGGAATGAATACCCAATTGCACTCACATGGATCAGCGACTCTGAAAAGTTGACACTTCCTGTTGCGATGGCAAGAATTGCTGGATCATCGATTCATTCAGTTCCTTACGGTCCTTACGCAGCAGCTACAGTTATTGGATCAATTCCCCTCATCCTGTTGGTCATGGTTTTCCAGAAACCCATTGTTTCAGGCTTAACCACAGGAGCTGTTAAGGGATGACACTTGAACTCCGACAGGTCGGACGAAGCATCAACAACCAGTGGATTGTTAAAAACCTGACCATGAATGTCGCAGACAATGAATGTCTCGCTCTCGTTGGTCCCAGTGGTTGCGGCAAAAGCACAACACTACGCTTGATTGCAGGACTTGATCCTGTTAGCGCCGGATCTATTCACATCAGTGGACGTGAGATCACAAGCCTGTCACCTGCTGAAAGAAATGTTGGAATGGTGTTTCAAAGCTATGCACTACTACCTCACCTGACTGTATTTGAAAACCTCGAACTCGGTTTGCGAATCCGTGGCATATCAAAGCGAGAGAGAACAACAAAAATCAGACAAATTCTCGAGCTTGTTCAACTGTGGAACCGAGCCGGAAACCGCCCTGCTGAGCTTTCGGGTGGTCAACGTCAAAGAGTTGCTTTAGCCCGGGCACTGCTCAGAGAACCTGACGTTTATCTTCTCGATGAACCGATGAGTAATCTGGATGCACAATTAAGAGAGGATATACGTCCTGAACTTCGAAGGCTTGTGCTGGAGCAACGGAAACCGACCATCTATGTCACTCATGACCAACATGAAGCCATGGCGATGGCACAACGGATCGCTGTCATTCATGAAGGGACTATTGAGCAGATTGACACCCCATACAATCTCTATCACATCCCTCGCAGTCTTTTTGTTGCTCGATTCATCGGCCGACCACAAATCAATTGTCTGAAAGACGATTCAGATCGTGTTTGTGCTGTGAGACCTGAATCCATTCATTTTTCTGATTCAGGATTATCTGCAAAACTCCAATCGAGAGAATGGCTGGGGAATTCCCAGTTGCTGTTCCTGGAAACGCAACATGGATTGATTCGAGTGATGACACCTCCAGAGCAACCCATTCCAGAACAAATCAGATTGAGCTGGCGAGCTGAAGACGAAATCCTCTTCAACGCTGAAACAGGTCTTCGTTTAAGCCGATAATTTTTCGAGTTCCTCAACAAGCATGATCTGGTGAAGCTGTGCATCACGCTTCAATTGCTGAATTTGCGAGCCATCACGTTGAGCTGTCACGGCTGACTGCCATTGGTGGTTCAACTGATCGGCATTGAGCGGATTATTCAGATCCACCCAGGGCAAGGCTGCGAGTTGCGCCGCTGCCTTCACTTTCGGGTCATAACTCAGCGCCGCGGTCGGGCAACCTGCCATTGCAGCAAGAATCAAGGCATGCAGACGCATTGCGATGACCAGTGAAGCTTCACTGAACATCGTCTGAACCTGTTCAAGGCTGTCTGCCTGCATCTGAACGGAACGGCGACACAATCCATCAGGAATCAGATCACGACTGCGAAGTTCATTCCACAGCGATGCATCCTGGTCTGCGTGGAAGGCCAGCCAGATCACCTCAGAACAACCACTGGAACTCAAACGATCAACCGCCTCAAGAAGAACACTCCAGCCCCTGCTATCCAACAGAAGAGTGGGTCTCCAGCAGAGGATCAGCCTGTCGCCACCCTTCCAAACTGGCGAGGGATGACGCCAGACGGGATCGGGTCCCATCACCATCGGAACGTTGAGTCCCCAGCGCTGCGCAAGCCCCATGGAGCCAGGGTCACGCCAGGACACAGCCCTGACACCAGAGAGAGTGTGCTTCACCAGGACTTGGCTGAATCGATGATGCAGAGGGCCAAGTCCCTGGCCCCAGAGCAGGATTGGAATGCGCTTGAAGCGGGCACTCCAGAGAAGAACGAGATAGTAAAGAAGGCTTTTAAAACTGGTTCCGTCCTGAAGCAAACTACCGCCGCCAAGGACCAGAGCATCAACATGGTTCAGGGCCTGAATGGTGTCCGATAGTGAGCGACGATTCACGGTCGACACCCCGGCAACCAGATCTTGTACGGCGTCTGGGTCCCTAGCTGTCACCACAAGGTCCCAATCGCAAGGAATCTGCGACACCAGCACTTGAAGCAGCGCATCGTCACCGAGATTGTGCTCGCCGTAATAACCACAGAGCAGGACGCTCAACTTCCGCCCACTGCGAAGCGCCTTCACCAGCAATCATCAATTGATCGGACCATTATCCAAGTCTTCAACCGTTACGGTGAACTACGCCATTGAACTGACATGCACGCGCTATCGCTGGGGACATGGTGGATTCATTGGGCCTCCGTGGCTGAATGGCTGATGGCCATCGTGCTGATTCATCAATACAAACCTGATGGACAGGACGCCACGTCGCAGCGAATCGCCTGGGCGATGCTTCCAGCTCTGGTCAGTGCAATGGCGGCTTGCACATGGCATCTCTACGACAACGCTGAAGAGTTGCGCTGGCTGGTCACGCTACAGGCATCATTCACCCTGATCGGCAACATCATGCTGGCCTGGGCCGCATGGTCAATCGAAGCGCCGACAAACGTGGAGGATCAGATCTGATGCCTGACTTCGATCCATCACCGTTGTTCGCGCTCTCCCTCTTTCCCTATCTGATTTTTCTTTATTACCTGGGTCAACGTCGGTTGCTTCCCACATTGAGCCGTCGTGGCTTTCAACTCACACTGTTGTTTGTCGGAATCACGATTGGAGCAGCTTTGATCGCTGAGCTGAAATTTGGAGCTGAGCTGGTGGCGGTTGATCCCCTGCATGGCGGCGCCGAGGCTTTCCTGACGCTCAGCAATGCCGTGATCGTCGCAGGACTGATCGGGTATCAAAAAGCACTCCGATGAACAACTTTTACAAGTGTTGTGCGTGAATGCCTAAAGGCTGGAAGATAAGTCGTTGCCTCTGTTCTTCATGCTCGCTCCACTTCTGGCCATTGCTCCCGCCACGCTTACCTGGTCTCCAAAGGTGGGGCTTGTGATGATTGTCTGCAACGTCATCGCCATTGTGATCGGCAAAGCTGCGATCAAATTTCCGAATGAAGGAGCCCAATTGCCCAACCCATCATTCTTCGGTGGCATGAGCCACGCTTCTCTGCTGGCCACGACAAGCCTTGGGCATGTGATTGGAATGGGCGCCATTCTCGGACTGGCGACAAGAGGGGTTCTTTGAATTAACCCTGAACTGAACAATCGGAATCTCGGGGTGGCATGGCCACCCTTTTTTGTGGTCAGCTGCGCACTGATGGGATTTCAACGCCAGTTTCTGAACTGTTCTGAATCTGAGTGCTGATGAAGTTGAAGCGTTCTCGGATTCTCTCGGCCATCTGATCAGGCAGCAGGCCAAGCGTTTCGAAACTCTGCTGTGGCGTGGCATGGTCCACCAGAACATCTGGAATTCCCAGCCTCATCACAGGCAGATGGAGTTCTGATTCCTGAAGGGACTCAATCACAGCGGAACCAAAGCCGCCTTCCAGTGACCCTTCCTCCATGGTGACCAGTCGACCGATGCGCTTGGCCAGTGGGTGCAGCAATTCTGTATCGAGAGGTCTGAGGAATCGAGCATTGACGACCGTGGCCTGGATCCCCTGAGCGGCAAGGAGTTCAGCTGTCGCCATCGCTTTGGCATTCATGGCGCCATAGGCCACGATCACCAGATCATCACCGGTGCGCAGGACTTCGCCACAACCGATCGGAAGCGGTTCCCAACCCTCCTCCATGAGAGGAACGCCTTCGCCAGGGCCCCTCGGAATCCGGATTGCACAGGGTCCGTCGTGCTTGAGTGAGCTGACCAGCATGCGTTGGAGTTCAGCCTCATCCCTTGGAGCCATCACCGTGAAGTTGGGGATGGAGCGCATGTAGCTGATGTCGTACTGGCCCTGGTGGGTTGGGCCATCGGCACCGACGACGCCTGCACGGTCCAGCACGAATGTGACCGGCAGTTTCTGAATCCCCACATCGTGGATCAACTGGTCGTAGGCCCTTTGCAGGAAGGTGCTGTAAATGGCCACAACAGGGCGAAGACCATCGGAAGCCATTCCAGCTGACAGGGTCACCGCATGTTGCTCAGCGATGCCGACGTCAATGTATTGATCCGGCAAAGCTTTCTGCAGCAAGTCCAGACCCGTGCCGGTGGCCATTGCCGCTGTAATTCCGACAACTCGGGGGTTCTGCTCGCAGATTTTGACCAGGGTCTGTCCGAAAACCTTGCTGTAGCTGGGAGGTTTTGGAGTTTTGCTCGGTCGGGCCTTGCCGGTGTTCAGGTCAAAAGCCGACTGAGCGTGATAACCCACCTGATCGGCCTCCGCGTAGGGGTAGCCCTTGCCTTTGGTGGTGAGCACATGCACCAGAACTGGACCACCAACACGGTGAGCTTCCTGGAACGTTCTCATCATCTCTGCGATGTCGTGACCATCGACTGGCCCCATATAGGTGAAGCCAAGTTCTTCGAAGACGGCACCGAGCTTGGGCACCGCCAGACGACGCATGCTGCCCTTGAGTCGGTTGAGTTCAGCCGGGAGATCACCGCCCATGAACGGGAGATGACGCATGCTTTCTTCAACGCTCCCCGACAGAAACTGCATTGGAGGGCTGAGCCTCATCCGATTCAGATGACTTGAGAGCGCACCGACCGGCGGGGAAATGGACATGTCATTGTCGTTGAGCACCACCAACAATGGGGTGTTGGGCATATGACCGGCATGATTGATGGCCTCAAGGGCCATTCCACCGGTGAGTGCTCCGTCCCCGATCACTGCAACGCATTTGTGATCCTGGCCAAGCCTGTCCCGGGCCATGGCCATTCCCAGTGCAGCTGAGATGGAGGTGCTGGCGTGACCTGCGCCGAAATGGTCGAATGTGCTCTCTGAGCGTTTGAGATATCCCGCCACGCCACCCTTTTGTCTGAGCGAATCGAAATCGGCGTAGCGACCTGTGATCAGTTTGTGGGGATAGGCCTGGTGGCCAACGTCCCAGACCACGCGATCACGGTCCAGATCCAGGGTTTGATACAGGGCGAGAGTGAGTTCAACAACCCCAAGACCGGGACCGAGGTGACCACCGCTATTGGACACAACTTCCAGGTGCCGCTGACGGATTTGGGCCGCAACATCTTCAAGCTCGGCCACGGATAGACCATGCAGCTGATTGGGATGCGATAGATCGCTCAGGTGCATGAGCCTCCCGGCAGATTGAGTCAATCTACGAGGCGTGCCTGCCGCCCGTGAAAGCCTCAGGTTGTCAGACTGATCCGATGGATGATTACCTGCAGAGGATCTTGCGCGCGAGGGTTTACGACGTTGCCCGTGAAAGCCCGCTCGAGTCAGCGACCAATCTCAGCCGTCGTCTGAACAATCATGTTTGGCTCAAACGTGAGGATCTGCAACCCGTCTTTTCCTTCAAGCTGCGCGGTGCCTACAACCGCATGGCTCAACTGTCCGACGACGAACGCTCACGCGGTGTGATCGCCTCAAGCGCAGGCAACCATGCCCAGGGTGTTGCACTGAGCGCGGCCCATCTGCAGTGCAGAGCCGTGATCGTGATGCCGATCACCACTCCCAGCGTGAAGGTGGAGGCGGTTCGCCAACTCGGCGGCGAGGTGATCCTTCACGGAGAGACCTACGACGAGGCCTACGCGGAGGCACGAAGACGCAGCGAACTGGATGGTCTCTGTTTCATTCATCCTTTTGACGATCCCGAGGTGATTGCTGGTCAGGGAACCGTTGGGATGGAGATCCTGCGCCAAAGCCAACAACCTCCAGACGCGATTTATGTGGCCATTGGTGGTGGCGGGCTGATCGGAGGGGTGGCTGCTTACGTCAAGAGCCTCTGGCCTGATGTTGAAGTGATTGGCGTCGAACCGCATGACGCCGCAGCAATGACTCTTTCTCTGGAGGCCGGAGAAAGAATTCGGCTTCCACAGGTGGGGTTGTTCGCAGATGGAGTTGCTGTTCGAGAGGTGGGTGAACACACCTTTCGACTGGCTCAGAAGTACGTGGATTCCATCGTCACAGTGAGCACCGATGAGATCTGCGCATCAATAAAAGATGTTTTTGAAGACACCCGATCCATTCTGGAACCGGCTGGGGCTCTGGCTGTTGCGGGCCTGAAGGCCGATGTCTCAAGACGGCAACTTCAAAACAAGCAGCTAGTGGCAATTGCTTGCGGCGCCAATATGAATTTCAACCGTCTGCGCTTTGTTGCGGAACGGGCGGAGCTCGGTGAGGAGCGCGAGGCCATGCTCGCCGTGGAGATACCGGAACAGCCCGGCAGCTTGCGCAAACTCTCCGAGCTCCTGCAAAAGCGCAGCCTCACCGAATTCAGTTATCGGATGGGCGCCGGTGATCAGGCCCACATCTTCATGGGTGTGCAGGTCAGGGATGTCCAGGACCGACGAGATCTACTGGCCTCACTGAGCAGCAATGGGTACGAATGCCTGGATCTCAGTGACGACGAACTGGCCAAGGTCCATCTGCGTCACATGGTGGGGGGGCGTTTGCCCCAGAAATCAGACGAGCCAAGTGAGGAGCTGTTGTACCGATTTGAGTTTCCCGAACGACCCGGCGCGCTGATGCGGTTTGTGAATGCGCTTCACTCAAACTGGAGCATCAGCATCTTTCACTATCGAAACCACGGTGCCGATGTGGGTCGGATCGTTGTTGGTGTGCTTGTCAGTCCAGACGATCTCGAGTCATGGCAGGCCGTCCTGAGAGACCTGGGCTATCCGAGCTGGGAAGAGACCTCAAACCCCGCTTACCGGATTTTTCTGGGTCCCTGATGGCGCTCACTGGGATGAGCGTTACCTTGGCTTGTCGGATCAAAGGATGCTGACTTGAACCAGGGAAGCGACCAACCAGGCAGTCAAAGCCCTCAGGACGTTGGGTCCCTGGTGTCACTCCCCGCTCGTCTCGAGGCGATCTTGTACCTCAAAGGTCGGCCTGTGTCTTTGCAGGAGCTGGCCTCCCTCGTCGGTCTGTCCGAATCGGAGACCGAGCAAGGAATGCTGATCCTGATCGCTGGCTACGCCCAGCGCGACACCTCTCTGGAGATCAACCAGAGCAACGGTCGTTACAGCCTGCAGTTGCGTCCTGGTCTGGGTGAACTTGTGCGCGATCTGCTGCCTGTGAATCTCTCAACAGCCACGCTTCGGACTCTGGCCACAGTGGCGCTGAAAAAAAGGATTCTCCAGTCTGATCTGGTTGATCTCAGAGGGTCGGGTGCCTACGACCACATCAAGGAACTGGTGAACCAGAACTTCATCGAACGCAAGCGTCAGAGCGAGGGGCGCTCATACTGGATCACACTCTCCGAGAAGTTTCACAGAACGTTTTCGGTCCTTCCTGACCTGGGAGGTGGCTCCGAACCACCCCAGGCTGCATAGAGTTCTATTAATTCCGCGTTTTCCATGGCCATCGAGCTTGTGTCAACAGTCCTACAGGTGCTCGCCCAGACACTCCAGATTTATTCGTTGGTCTTGATCGTGCGAGTACTACTGAGCTGGTTCCCCAATCTCGACTGGGGTAATCCAGTGCTCAGCACTGTGAGTTCGATAACCGATCCCTATTTGAATGCCTTTCGTGGTTTGATCCCGCCTTTGGGTGGCCTGGATCTTTCGGCGATTCTGGCCTTCATTGCCCTGAGCCTGATGCAGCAGTTGCTGATGTCTGCAAGTTTCGCCTTCGCCGGCGGTTTCGGCATGTACGGCTGACCACAGATCAATGGATGTTCAACGGTGATCACCTTCCCCCTGGAGGGTGCCTCGCTGGGACCGGCTTTTGAGTTTGCTGAGATTGGCTGATGCCACTTGCTCAAGGCTGAGACCGAGTTCTGTGGCCAGTTGCGCCACGTACCAGAGCACATCTCCCAGCTCCAGAGCCACGTCCTCGGTGAAACGCTCATCCACAACGCCTCCACGATCACGGATCAGTTTCTTGACTTTGTCGGCGACCTCACCTGCTTCGCCTGTCAGACCCAAGGTTGGATAGATCAGATTGTTGCCGGCATCGGGATAGCGAGCCGTGTTGCGTGATTCAAGTTGGTAGTCGTTGAAGAGCAAGGAAGGTCAGCGGAGGGTTGAGGGCATGACGGTAGATTCCGCTGGTTTCCGACGGCAAGGATGGCCGAGCTCGATCTGACCCGAAGAACCAAGATCGTTGCCACGATCGGCCCAGCCACCGAGAGTCCCGAACGCATTCGGGAACTGGTTCAAGCAGGCGCGACAACATTTCGACTCAACTTCTCGCACGGAGACCACTCCGAGCACGCCACCCGGATCGCCACCATCCGCCAGGTGGCCCATGAGCTCGGTGTTCACATCGGAATCCTGCAGGATCTTCAGGGACCGAAGATTCGACTGGGTCGCTTCGAGGAAGGGCCGATCACTCTGGGAAAGGGCGATCACTTCGCACTCACCTCTAAACAGGTTCGTTGCAATCAGACCGTTGCCACGGTCACCTACGACAGGCTTGCGGAGGAGGTCACAGCAGGGAGTCGCATCCTTCTCGACGACGGCAGGGTCGAGATGAAAGTGGACCGCGTGGATGAGGTTGACCAGACCCTTCACTGTGTTGTGAGCGTTGGCGGCGTGCTGTCCAACAACAAGGGAGTCAATTTCCCTGATGTTCAGCTGTCGGTGAGAGCACTCACCACCAAGGACCGACAGGATCTGGCATTCGGCCTGCAGCAGGGAGTGGACTGGGTCGCGTTGAGTTTCGTCCGTAATCCCTCGGACATGCAGGAAATTCGCGAGCTGATCAGGAAGCACGGCTTCTCGACCCCGGTGGTCGCCAAGATCGAAAAATTTGAAGCGATTGATCAGATCGACGCCATCCTCCCTCTGTGTGACGGCGTGATGGTGGCCCGTGGTGATCTCGGCGTTGAAATGCCTGCTGAAGAGGTTCCTCTGCTGCAGAAGGATCTGATCCACAAGGCCAACAGCCTCGGAATACCGATCATCACAGCTACCCAGATGCTGGATTCGATGGCCTCAAGTCCCCGTCCAACACGAGCTGAGGTCAGCGATGTGGCAAACGCCATTCTTGATGGCACCGATGCAGTGATGCTCTCCAATGAGACTGCAGTGGGAGATTTTCCCGTCGAAGCCGTGGAGACGATGGCCACGATCGCCCGGCGCATTGAACGGGACTACCCGCAACGCCCGATCGACACGCATCTTCCCAGCACCATTCCCAATGCCATCAGTGGCGCGGTCAGCAGCATTGCCCGTCAGCTCAATGCTGCTGCAATTCTGCCGCTCACGAAAAGCGGTTCCACCGCACACAACGTCAGTAAATTTCGACCGTCCACCCCGATCCTCGCCGTCACATCAGAGGTTTCAGTTGCCAGAAAACTACAGCTTGTCTGGGGTGTGACCCCACTGCTGATCGAAACCCAGCAGAGCACCACAGCAACCTTCACTCTCGCTATGGGAGTAGCGCAGGAACTGGGCGTACTCAAGGACGGTGACCTTTGTGTTCAGACAGCTGGCACCCTTGCTGGCGTCAGCGGCTCCACTGATCTGATCAAGGTGGGCATCGTGAGCGCTGTGCTTGGCCGTGGAACAGGCTTCGGCAGCGGTTCAATCAGCGGAAAGGTGCGCATCGCAACATGCGCAAGTGACTGCGCCAAGCTCGAACCAGGTGAGGTTCTCGTGGCAAACGACACCGATGCTGACTATCTCGACGCAATCAGAGACGCTGCAGCGGTGATCACGGAAACACCCGCTGAGAGCTCCCATGCAGCGGTGATTGCCCAGCGTCTCGGCATCCCTGTGATAGCAGGCGTCGCCAATGCCACGCGTGATCTTTTGGAGGGCGAGGTGGTGACCCTCCTGGTCAAGGAAGGAGCCGTTCATCGAGGAACGGGCAGCAACATGGCCGTGAAACTCGACACGATGCTCTGAGCCTGAGCATTCATCCATGGCCAGCAATCTGCCCATCGCCGAAACAGTCGGCATGGCCCTCAACACCCTGAAGGCCAACAGGTTGCGCAGCCTGTTGACCATGCTCGGCATTGTGATCGGCAATGCATCTGTGATCACGCTGGTTGGGGTCGGACGTGGTGCCCAGAATCTTGCCGAAAGTCAGTTGAGCAACCTGGGAGCCAATGTGCTGTTCGTCGTGCCAGGCAGTAATGACACAAGGCGCCAGGGGGTGGCTTTTCCGCGCACTCTCGTACTGGAGGACGCTGAGGCGATTGCTCAACAGGTCCCCAGCGTCAAGCGGGTGGCTCCTCAGATCAACGCCAACGAGGTGGTGCAGTCAGGGGCGAGAAGCAGCACCGCAGCCATCTTTGGGGTGACACCGGAGTTTCTTCCTGTCAGAAGTTTTGAAGTGGGCCGGGGACGTTTCATCAGCGAACAGGACGTCCAGGCCGCACGAACCGTCGTGGTGATTGGTCCTGATCTGCGCGACAAACTGTTTCCAGGCGGCGGAGCCATTGGTAGTTCCCTGCGCATCCGTGACCAGAGCTTCAGTGTGATCGGTGTGATGGCCCCTAAAGGAGCGGTCTTCGGGTCCAATCAAGACGAAAACGCCTACATCCCTCTGAGCACCATGGTCAGCCGCCTAACAGGGCGCGACCCGACCTATGGAGTCAGCCTCAGTTTCATCAGTGCAGAAGCCAGAGATGAGAACAGCACAAGTGCAGCGAAATTCCAGATCTCCAATCTTCTGCGTCAACGCCATCGCATCCTTCGTGATGACGACTTCGCTGTTCGCTCCCAGCAGGACGCCCTGACCATCGTTGGCACCATCACCGGTGGGCTGACCTTGATGCTGGGTGCCATTGGAGGTGTTTCCCTGCTCGTCGGCGGTATCGGCATCATGAACATCATGCTGGTGTCCGTGAGTGAGCGAACCGAGGAAATCGGACTCCGCAAAGCACTGGGCGCACGCAGTTCAGATGTGCTGCGTCAGTTTCTGGTCGAATCTCTGGTTCTCTCCAGCCTTGGAGGGGTCATTGGAACGGCAGCGGGCTATGGAGCCATCGCGGCGGTGGCCCTGCTCACACCACTCCCAGCAGCCATCGGGGTGCCAACAGTGCTTCTGACAGTTGGTCTTTCAGGTTCAATCGGACTGTTCTTCGGCGTTGTTCCTGCAAGGCGTGCTGCACGACTGGATCCGATTACGGCTTTGCGCAGTCTTTAGGTAGAACAACTGCACAGTTTGTAACCCAAAGCTCTTACGATCATCGAATCTTCATCAATGCCATGAATCAGCGCTGGCGGCAGATCCTTCTCTGGGGACTTCCCATCACTGTTGCTCTGCTGTTGGCATTGCAATTCTTCGGCAGCGGAGCCCTGAGCAACCTGAAGCCAGGTGGTCCCACAGTTGCTCCACGCAACACGGCTGTAGCGAGGATGAGTTACGGCCGCTTCCTTGACTATGTCGAAGCCGGCCGAGTGACATCCGTTGACATCTACGACGGCGGCCGTGATGCGGTGGTTGAAGCGGTTGATCCCGACCTCGACAATCGAGTCCAACGCCTGAGGGTTGACCTGCCTGGATTGGCACCTGAACTGATCAACACTCTTAAGACTGAAGGCATCAGCTTTGATGTCCATCCGCCCAAGACGGCGCCCCCTGCCCTTGGCATCCTCGGAAACTTGCTGTTCCCTCTGCTGCTGATTGGTTCTCTGATTTTTCTGGCACGTCGTGGCAACAACATGCCAGGCGGTCCTGGTCAGGCCATGCAGTTCGGCAAGACCAAGGCCCGCTTTGCGATGGAGGCTGAAACAGGTGTGATGTTCGATGACGTCGCTGGAGTGAACGAAGCCAAGCAAGATCTCGAAGAGGTTGTGACGTTTCTCAAGCAGCCTGAAAAATTCACCTCTGTCGGAGCTCAGATTCCCAAGGGTGTTCTGCTTGTTGGGCCTCCGGGTACCGGCAAGACTCTTCTTGCCAAGGCCATTGCTGGAGAAGCTGGAGTTCCCTTCTTTTCACTGTCGGGTTCCGAATTCGTTGAGATGTTTGTTGGTGTTGGTGCCAGCAGAGTCAGGGACCTGTTCAAACGCGCCAAGGAAAACAGCCCCTGCCTGATCTTCATCGACGAGATTGATGCTGTTGGTCGTCAGCGCGGAGCTGGTATCGGTGGTGGCAACGATGAACGTGAGCAAACGTTGAATCAACTGCTCACTGAGATGGATGGCTTCGAAGGCAACAGTGGAATCATCATCATTGCGGCGACCAACCGCCCGGATGTACTCGATTCAGCCTTGATGCGCCCTGGTCGTTTCGACCGCCAGGTGACCGTCGACGCCCCAGATATTAAGGGTCGTTTGTCCATCCTCAAAGTTCACTCACGCAATAAAAAGCTCGCCTCCGATCTTTCTCTTGAAAGTATCGCCCGCAGAACACCTGGCTTCACGGGTGCAGATCTGGCCAATCTTCTCAATGAAGCGGCGATTCTCACAGCCCGTCGCCGTAAAGAAACCATCAGCCTGGCTGAAATTGACGATGCTGTTGACCGCATCATCGCGGGATTGGAGGGTCATCCTCTGACCGATGGACGCAGTAAACGCTTGATCGCCTACCACGAGGTGGGTCATGCTCTGGTCGGCAGCCTGGTGAAGGATCACGATCCTGTCCAGAAAGTCACTCTGATTCCGCGAGGACAAGCACAGGGTCTGACCTGGTTCTCGCCCGATGAAGAACAGATGCTCGTCTCCCGCTCGCAGCTGAAAGCAAGGATCATGGGGGCCCTTGGTGGACGTGCAGCTGAGGACGTGGTTTTTGGATACGCGGAAGTCACCACCGGAGCTGGGGGAGACATCCAGATGGTTGCTTCAATCGCTCGGCAGATGGTGACACGCTACGGAATGAGCGGTCTTGGCCAGATGTCAACCGAAGGTGGAAGCCAGGAGGTGTTTATCGGCAGAGATCTGATGACGCGCAGTGACACCTCTGAAGGCACTTCCAAGCAAATCGATGAGCAGGTTCGCGGCATCGTGATGCAGTGCTACGAAGAGACCTTGAGCCTTGTCCAGGGCCAACGAGAAGCTATGGACCGTCTTGTAGAACTATTGATTGAAAAAGAGACAATGGACGGTGATGAATTCCGCAAAGTTCTTTCCAATTACACCACAATTCCTGAAAAAGATCGATTCTCCCCAGTATTAAACTAATCTAGATCATTGATCTTCTCATGATCCAGGTTCAATATTGAACCTGGAATTTTTTATTGATCTGATCCAATGGTTCAAAAGGCAATGTAAGACATTAAAAAACCTCCCACTGGGAGGTTTTTTATGAACCAACAATGGTCAGACTGAATGGACAGGACGTTTATCAATGACGCTATCAATCAATCCATAATCCTTGGCTTCAGACGGAGACATGAAGAAATCGCGATCAGTGTCAGCCTGGATTTTGTCTAAAGGCTGACTGGTTCTATCAGCAAGTTCCCTGTTCAGACGATCCTTCAGAAAAAGAATTTCGTCAGCTTGAATACGAATATCACTGGCCTGTCCCCTTGCACCGCCAAGAGGTTGGTGGATCATGATGCGCGAGTGTTGAAGACTGCTACGCTTCCCTTTGGTGCCCGCACACAGAAGAAACGCACCCATGCTGGCTGCCAGGCCCACGCAGACGGTGTGTACATCGGGCTTAATGTGCTGCATGGTGTCGAAGATGCCGAGACCGTCGTAGACCGATCCCCCCGGTGAATTGATGTAGAGGTAGATGTCCTTTTCTGGATCCTCTGCTTCAAGAAACAGCAGCTGAGCAACAATCCTGTTGGCTGACTCACTGGTGACAGCTTCACCAAGAAAGATGATGCGCTCGCGCAGCAAGCGCGAATAAATATCAAACGCCCTTTCCCCGCGTCCGGATTCCTCAATGACGATGGGGATCATGGTGGACCTGCTGACTGGCTGAATCTTAACGGCGGCAACAGCAGCGCTATGGTCTTGCCTTAAAGACAGCCTTAGAAAAGCTTGACTGGGTCCCAGACGATCGCTGACAGCAAGAAAGCCTTTCACACAGCTTTCCCTTACGTCATTCCTTCGCTGTATCGACGCACAGCAGATGAACTGCTGGTGGAACTGCACCTGCTGAGTCATCAAACTCATTTCAGGATCAATGCGTTATTCGCAGTGGGGCTGTGTCAGGTCTTCCATGCCTTCACGAAGGGGTATCGCCCGGAGCAACAACTTGACCCGTTGTTCTCCGCTCTCTGCAGTTGCAATGGCTTTGACGGTGATGAAATCAAGGCTCTTGCGCAAGGGAGCACCAAGGCCGTTCAGGGCCACACTGTTGACGACGTCCAGACCTGGTTGAAGTCGAAGGGGAAAGGCGCTCCAGAGCCACTGGCAACAGGCCTTTCAGCCGTGACAGAGGATGATTTCCACTATTCCCGTCTCGTGGCCGTTGGATTGTTCAGCCTGCTCTCCGAAGCTCAGGGCAATGAGAGTGATGATCCCGAAGAGCTGAGCAAAACGGTGCATGCCATCGGTGAACAGATCGGATTGTCTCGTCCTCGTCTCGAGAAGGATCTGAGTCTCTATCGCAGCAACCTCGAAAAAATGGTTCAGGCCGTTGAACTCATGGAGGAAACCCTCGCGGCCGAACGACGCAAACGCGAGCGACAGAAAGCTGAAAAAGCTTCCAAGGATTAGGAGTCAGGAGTCAGCTTCAGGCTGCCGCTGACTCTCCACCATGACTGTCTGGCTGACTGGCTGGCTGCTGCCGGATTGAGAGGCTTGATCTCAATGTTCAGGGTCGATGCGCTCTGAACGGGCTTTGGCCAGAGCCCTCCAAGCAAACCGAGTTGCTTCAGACGCCTCGGGTCCCCTGTGATCCTGAGCGAGTAGGAGCGCTTGTTCACGAGAGGCGCAAAGAACGACTGATCAGCAGGTTTGATGCCCAATCCGATGCTCAGAACGGACGCCTTCTGATCCTTGACGATCACCCAGCCACCAACAGTGGTCTGATCGGGATCATCACGCCGCAGCCAGAGGCTGGGAGCCTCTGGCTCGGGTGACGCCTGATCCTCCTGCAGCTTCTGGTACCCCCTGGAATCGAGGCGATCCGATACCGCTTCCAGTATTGATGTCCATTGCTCACGACTCCCGGTCAATGGCAGTTGAATCTGCAAGCCAGCTTTGTAGGCACCGCTGGGGCGGCTCTGCAGCCGCATGGAAAACGGGAGATCTGCGATCTTGCCTCGCATGGCACCGTTGATTCCGTAATGCTCCTCGAGTGGAGCCTGAATAATCTGACGAGACAGCAGTGTTCCCAGAATCAGATCCACACGCTGTCCATCAACCTGAAGCAACGTGAGATCGCTGGATGTTGCGTTGGTGGGTGTTGAGTTGGTGGATTTCAGATCAGTGGCTGTCTGATTCGAACTGGCTTCGAAAGGGCCCGGGGCCAACACGGAGATCCGTTGGGTCAGGGAACTCAAGGGTCGAGGCCCGATGACGCCATCCCAGAGAAGTTGACCGGCCTGAAGCCGAAGCTGAACACAACCCTCTCGACCCTGCTGAAGCAAGGGCGCAAGCGTTCCGCTGAGTGTTGCAAGCGCATCGGCATTCCAGATGACCCCCGGTCTCTCCGACAAGGACTGAAGACACGCTCCAAGCAGACTGTCGGATTGCAGGGTGGTTGTTGAGACCTGATTGGTTTTCAGCCGTTGAAGCAGCTGCTGGAGGTGCAGCGCATCGGAAGCCAGAACCTCCATTGATCCCACACGCTGACGTTGCAACCCTTGAATCTCAACAGGAAAGCTTGAGGACGACAGAATCAGATAGGCATCACCGTCCAGTGACCATCCCTGCCACCAGATCGAACGGCCATAGCGCTTCCAAAGATCGGAGGCGGGCTGAACACCCAAACGATCTGTCCAGAGCGACGGAACAGCCCGGTTCGGATCGCCGCGGAAACTCTGGACAAGAATCAGCGATCCGGATAATTGAGCCAGAGACGAAGCTGGACTGTCATCAGCCCAGAGCAGCCGACGATTCGTTGATCGCAATCCGATCAAACCGGATGCCACGAGCAGCGAAATACCGACAATCGTGGCTGTCGAACGCACCAGCTGGTTGCGCAAACGCTGCCAGCTCAGACTCACAAATACAGTTTGGAACACACTGTCACCGCCGCCGCCGCCGATCCCTCCACTCAATCGTGGACAGATAAATCACAGCACCACTTACAAACACCAGCAGTGCTACAGCTGTAACAGCGAGTGCCTGATTGACCAGAGGAGACTGGAGCGTCTCATACACGTCAGAAATTAATGGAGCCGTCACCATTGCGACCCCACACCACCATGGCGATCGAAAAGCTGAATACAGCTGCGAGAGAAGCCCAGCCCAGGGTGAAAAGCATTGTGGATCTCTTGATTGACGGCAGTGTAACTAAGCTTCCCTGCGGATTCATCCCGTCTGTTCACGAGACATCATGACTTCGTCATCACCCGGTGCGGCAACGGTTCTTGAACGCCAGGGGACAACTCAGCGCTATCCGCAAGCCCGTGTGATCGTGCTGGACGATGACGTGAACACGTTTGAGCATGTGGTGGAGTGCCTCTGCAAGATCATTCCGGGCATGAATTCAGATCGTGCATGGACTCTGGCCCGGCGCATCGACGGAGAAGGACGTGCCGAGGTCTGGTGTGGTCCGCTGGAACAGGCTGAGCTCTACCACCAGCAACTGGCTTCGGAAGGATTGACGATGGCTCCTATCGAGCGCTGCTGAGACCCCACCTAAGGTCAGCGAATCGCTTCTGCAGCCCGTGGGATCAGCACGGTTCATCGTCCTTGCATTGCGTCTTGGCCTGTATCAGGCCTGTCTCGGTGCTCTCTCAGTTCTCACCCTTGGCATCTTCAACAGACTGCTGATCGATGAATTTGAAGTCCCAGCCGCGCTTACCGCACTGGCTCTCGGCAGCCAGCAACTGGTTGCCTTCTCCAGAATCTGGTTTGGACAGCAATCGGATCGCTGCCGCTGGAATCAACTGCGGCGGACACCCTTCATTGTTGGCGGCGCAGCGGCGTTCTGCACATTGACGTGGATTGCAGGGCGCAGCGTTCTCTGGCTGGCGGAAGCATCCCAAACAGGCAGTCAGGCTGATGTGATCTGGAGAGGTCTGATCCTCGCGCTGGTGTTTGTGTTCTACGGACTGGCCATTGCAGCCAGTTCCACACCATTTGCAGCACTGCTGGTTGATGTGAGCACGGACAAACAGCGACCTGCCCTGGTCTCCATTGTGTGGTCGATGCTGATGGTTGGAATCGTCGCTGGAGCGATTCTGCTCAGTTCATTTCTTGGCTCCTCTTGCGATACAGCTGAGCTGGGCAATCTGATCTCAGGAGTGGAAAGGCTGATCACGGTGGCCCCCCTTGTGATCTTCACGCTTGTCGTGGCATCGATCGCAGGGGTGGAACCACGTCTGAAACCAGGCAATTCCAACAATCAGTCACGACTCGCAACCAATCAGGAAATTTCTCTCAAAGGCGCATGGACGGTGCTGAAGCAATCGCCTCAGGTGGGGTATTTCTTTGGTGTTCTGTCTCTGTTCACCTTCGCGTTATTTCTTCAGGAGGCAGTCCTGGAGCCCTATGGAGGCGCGGTGTTCGCCATGGACCTCTGCACGAGCACGCGGCTGAATGCCGTGTGGGGAATTGGAACATTGCTGGGTATTGCGGCAACAGGGTTTGTGATCACACCACGCCTTGGCGCCCAACGGACAGCTTTGACAGGTGGCGTGCTCTCAGCCCTTTTCGTGCTGATGATGGTTTTCGCAGGATCTCTGGCTTCAACATCGCTGTTCCGAACGGCACTGTTTCTTTTTGGCGTTGGAGCAGGAATCAGCACCAATGCAAGCCTGACACTGATGCTTGGCTTGACATCGCCGCTGATGGCAGGGACGTTCATCGGGGTCTGGGGATTGGCGCAGGCCTACGCACGAGGGCTCGCCACGATCAGCGGCGGAGCCTTGCTGAGCGTCTTCGGCGAAATCACAGGATCTCAGAACACCTTTGGGGCCTACGCCGGGGTGTTTGTCGTCCAGGCCTTCGCTCTACTGGCAGCAGGCCTGCTGCTTCTGCGCGTGGACACAAAGCTGTTTCAATCGAAGGTCGAGAAGGCTCTCAGCTCAGTGCTGGCATGTGAGCTTGACTGAACGACATGGCTGTTCCGGAGGTTGATCAAGCAGCAGGCCTGCTGCTGCGAGCCAAGCGAAGCATTTCCGTTGTCTTGATGCGTCGATTACGGGCTGCCAAGACGTATCGGAGGACCTTGCCAGGACAAAATGCCAGGCCACGGACTTCATCACCGTGAACCTCCGCCGTCAGAACCCTGGCCTGGGGGCCGCAACGATCCTGCAAAGGGCCAGTCACCTCACGAAGCAGCCTGTCGACAGATCGGAGCATGGCAGGCAGAACTCTCTCTTCTCTGTAGCCAAATCCATTAGCTTCGACCAGCTCACGTTTCAGCAGGCAGCAATTCTCTGTGGGGCGCCTGGTCATCACGCACAGCACCTATGTGGAGGGGTTGATCCCCTGGCTGAAGGTGCTTGCCAGGGATCCTGAGATCCAGACGATCACTCCAGGCGTGATCTCCAGGGTTCGTGGCCACAGCTCAGGCCTTCAATTGCGTGTTTCGATACCGGTAACAGGCGGCTTCAAGATGCTTGCACGCAAAGGCACCAGTGCTCAGGAAGTGTTTGTGGTCACCCAGCTCGCCAAGGACGAACTACTGCGGCGAATCAAGACCTGCAGCCCCTAAGCAAAAAACATACAACAGAAGAACAGACCTGAAAGAGCTGACTCTGATCAATTTGTCTATTCAGCTGGGTATTCCGATCGAAGCGTAAATGCAAAGAATCAATGTCATTGCAAGAACATAAATAATTCCCTCATACCTTGCCCAGCGCAATTTCCACTCATAGGGAAGACCCAAAAGCCAGGACAATAATGTTACAAAAATAAACCCATATTCATTGAGTGTTGGCACCTGTCGGTGCAACGCTTTTTCTATAGCGGTTGAAATCAAGAAATAAAGTGCAATGTAGTCAAGTACGGATCCAACATTGTACAATAAGGCTTTTTTATTGACGGAAAAGTGTCGATTTTTTTTGAAAAAAATACTCATCACTGCAATGCCTATAACTTCATTACACGTTTCAGCTTAGAAGCACGAAAGACGTGGTCATGACGTCAGGGAACAAAGCCGTCAAACACAGCAAGCGTTCACATGGAACAAGACACCAAGAGCTCGAGCAAAACCAGGGAAGAGAACATCCAGCAATCACTTCTGAACTCAAGGATGTGACGCAAGAGACTCGAGAAGTTCAATAACGGAAATGCTTGACAACGATCCACTCACCTTTTTTCCCTAATTCATCCTGGTAAGTCCCATTTTTAATAGCGTTATTCTCGTAACCAAGAAACTGGGATGTTGCCTGTTCTTCCTGACAGGAACGAGGGCTAACAGCAACAGTTTCAGTAATCATCTTAGACGCATAGGCTAATTTTTGCTTTTCCCATTCCATGATTTCATGATCCCAGAAAGCAGCATCAGGCCTTGGCTTCTCTTGCTCAAATTTTGTTCTTTTTTCAAAACCAAGCAATTCACGTTGGTAATCAACCTTATCTTCCTGACTTTCCCATGCGCTGCAGGCACTCTCCGCCTCAGACCTGGATGGGTAACCCATCGAACATGCAGGAACAGAAACGAGCACAACAAATGCTGCCATGACTAAGAGATAACGTTCCACAAGTGCATAACAGATGTTTTGCAAGCATAGCGACAATCAACCAGCTCATAAGCTGTCGGAAATCGTCGTCTGGATGAAATAAGGCAGATTACATAGAAGGACGTAGCAAAGGTGATAGTAAGCAAACCTGCAGCCATTCACCAGTCTCGATCATAAGCAACAAAGATTGAGACCTGAATCCCTTGATTCACAAAGCCAAAAAACTCCAATATCAACAAAAGCGCAGGAATCAACGTTCAATAATGATCGAGTTAAAGCAATGGCTTGCAAATCTTCTTTTCATTCGTGGTTAAAGCCAAACTTCATCAATTGCTCAAGGCAATGTCACCTGGAAGCCAGAATTACTTATAGCAATGTACACATTCTGATGGCATACGTAACAATGTTTGAAATGTCACCCATACAGGCAATTCAATAACAGTCAAACCACTGCGGCCAGTCGGCTCAAAATCTCTGAAGTGTCGGAAACAGACCGAATCATGGATAACAAGCGAAACTCAGAAAACTGGGTGCAACTCTTCTTCCACAGCGCTTGCATTTTGATGCAGACCTTGGTGATGAAGCCTGCGAGCCTGAAGGATCAGAGGGTCAATGTCGCATTCCATTGACCAGCAGCGCTCAAGACAACGGCGCCAAACCGGTTCTGGACCGAAGGTAAAGCGGATGATTGCGGCCATGGCGTCAGGGGCCCGAAACCCAGCAAAAGACAAAAGCGACTCCTTAAGGTTGGCTTAAGACAACAGATTTTTGCAACAAGAGGTTGGTCGCTGACGCACAGGGCTGAGTCAGCAACGAATCAGGCCCAGCTGTCATCGACACCTGCACGGGACCATCAACAACCAAAACCAGTGTTGGCCTGATTTCTGAAGGCGGTGAATCATCAAACTGCACCCTCGTGGCTTCAGAGCGATAACACATCATCAAGAGGAAGGCTTGCCCCTTGATCTGAATCAAGGGCTATAGATCACTGAGCCATGATCAGACGCTGGCTTAGTATCGAACAGATCATTGTCAATTCATTAAGATCAACAAAAATCAATGCATTGCCATAGTCTGTACCGAAAAGCGGGTCTCCAGTGAATGTGCAGAAACAAGTTGAAGCCTTACTGGTAGATCACCGTTCCGTATTCATTGAATGCGCTAAACGCCTGACGGAGAGGCAAACATGGTCGCCGATTGATTGCCCAGTAGTTGTTATTGATGCTCGCAATTTACCAGGCACAGCCCAAGTCTGCACAGTGGGAACTCTCAGCACGTTAGTACCAGCTTCAGCAGCAATCGATATACCAGAGATCAAAGAATGGGTTCAGCTGGTACGTAAGAACGGACACGAGGACGCTTTTTCTGAGATGCTGAGTCGTCGAGGAGAAGACGCTGGGTGTCGCTTCGCCGAGGGATATGGCCTCCTACAGACCGAGCGACGCGAGGGGGTGGAATGTTTGTGGTCTACCAATGACCTGAGTCACTTTGTTGTGAAAACACGTGAAGCGTTTCCGAAAGCGATCGGGTGCGTGGCTCTGATTTCTGGAGAAGATGAAGTCTGTCGCGGTGTTGTCACCTTCGAGTCAGAAGTACAGAAACTACTCAACTAACTGGCACTCATTGAAAGTGAAGAACGGGCGATCGTCGCAAGAGTAGATTTAATCAAATCAAAAAGAAAAAGGACTAGACAATCCCAAGCAAGCAAAATAAACAACAGCATAACTGTCTAAGATGGGCACTGAACGAATACAAAGATCGAAGAGTTCGCAAGCTCACACGGTGAAACCAAATAAACCAGTAAGGGACATAGAGCTTTACATCCTTAAAACAGACAACGACCAACAACAACACTCACCATTCAGACGATGCTTCCCAAACTTGAAAGGTGCAGCTGCGCAGAGCCGGACAGAAGGCATTGTAGATTCTGCAGTCATAACATAATCAATTAGATTATGTAGGACAAACCATAGACAAACGAATCTATGGCCTCTCAAAGTAATAAAGCAAATCCCGAACGAGGAAGAACTGCTTTGAGACCATTCATTGACAGGCAAAATCAAAGAGTTTTTGAATGAGGATTGAAGAGGGCCTACCCGATTCAGTGGATATCCATACACCGTCAACAATCTTTTGCTTCTTTCCGGTCTCATCAACCATAACAAGTTCTTTACAATTAACCTGATAATCGCTGTCGGCTGCAAAAATATGATGACCACTAGCGATCAACCTAGTTTCTATATATAAAAAGTTGTCAGATCTTTTACCATGTCTTACTTGATAGTATGCAGTCTCAGTTACGTGATCATATGTCGTCCACTCGCCGGCACGAGCCGAGAGAACAGGTGACAATAAAATCATGAAAGCCAATAAGCTTTTCATCACTCCTCCTCACAAACGCAAATGGCAGCACAAGCCTGGAGCTTCTTTAAAACTCCAGGATAAAGCTCAGCAAAATACTCCTCTGCATCTAACTGTTTTAGATAACCCTTGAAGTGGTGGTAACTGATCCCTTGCAGGTACTTCCAATACATCGAATCGATTTCTTGTGGTTTCACGTTAATCCTCAAATCTTCAGTGCTGCTTAAGAATCGCAGTGCAAAACCAAAATGACATCCCCCATTGGGACTAATTCTGTGAGTGTTGTCTAGCTCATTTAGGGGAATAAAAGACAAAAAACAGAAAGTTCAGCTCAGAGTCCTGCTCAAAGCTTGTTAAGGCACTGATGTATCAACTGCTTTGCACATGCCAGTTGCCTTGACTGAATGCGATAGGTCATCAATACGGAATAGAGCATCCATAACAATTCAGCCAAGTGTATCTATCGACACGAAGGCTCTTCAGAACGAAGTAACTCCATGCTCTGCCACTTCCTTTTTAACAAGAACTTCAGCATTAATAATCTTCGGTTCTTCCCATTCCCAACCTCATGCTGGCAAGATTCGTATGTAAGCCATATCAGGTTTACCATATTAAAAGGGATTCTTCATTTCCCTTTACAAGATCTGATATGACATGAAATCGTTGATCAAAAGATCACTTTACCCACGTACAAAAAATAAATATATTCACCACCAAAATCTTTAATCACTGAATACGCTACGCAACGAGAATCAAAGAATATGTGATATACAACCAGTGGACAACTGAACATTAGCGACAGCGAGCACAAAATTTGACAATCAACAATTACTTCTGAATGATCAATACTGTGCAAGCTGAGCTGCTACAAAACCAATGAGCAGGAAAGATAACCACTAAAACTCAAAGAATACAAAATAGCTTGGATTCGTTGTAGCAAACAACGATAGAACTCAGAGCAACAAATGAAGAGAGTTGACTAAAGTAGCGACAAAGAGAATTGCCTATCAAATTAGACCTGCGATATCATCTATGACATTGCGATAGTATAAAACAATCGATGACAAATATAAGTTAGCAAGAGTAAGTGAAGCACATCCTATTGAAACAAACAATATAGGTACATACTGCCCCTAAAGTCTACTAAAAGGAATGTCAAGTCAAAAATGAACTTAATGCTGTCTACATCTAGATCTAATTCAAGAAGCATTGATGATACACAATCACATTACACATTAACATCTCACTTTCCGTATAAGGGATATCGTTATAGAGATTGCAAACTTGATTATGACATGGTTTGGTGTACCAGCGCATATGTCTCTGTACATACTGCTTGGGACTTTGCTGTTAATCGGCAGTTATTTTCTAGTAACTTTTATTTTTGCGACCTTAAGCATCACCAATTCACTCATTCAACTTATCATCTGCATATTAATTGTAACCGTAGCGGTTAGGTTCTTCATTTTTATAACTAAAAAGACTTGGAAGCAAAGTGACTGGGATAGATAAGTTAAATTTAACCGTTCATTCTTCAACTAGCTGCAAGCATCAAAAAAGTATATGCAAGTGGAAATAATAATCAATAGCACAATTTCAAGAACGGGGCTCCAAATGAAGTAAAGATGTCAAAGCTATACCCGGAAAGGAAAAGTTCTTGGCAAAAAAGGGAAGTGTCAGCATCAAACGAAATCGAAGGGAACACAATCTGGTGAGACTAGATAAGGGCAATCACCTAAGACAAAGTTATGAATTTTATGTTAAGTGGATCAAACAACTCAGTGAAGATTGGCCTGAACGCCAGCATGAGTTCGAGCGCACAGTACTAATTCCTTAGAACTATACGACCACCTTCTAATAATGCTGGCAACAGAAACTAATGCAACTGGGAACTAGTTAAAGAGTCCACTGATGACAAACCAAGTCTTGAAAAACCTATCAGGTATTTGAATAGATGGACTGACTCACTTCAGATCGGAATCAATCATTGAAATTGTGACTTGGATACTGCACCACCGGCAGCCAAAAACCAAGTACATTACTTTTACGAGTCAACATTTTACCCACTAATGATGACGTAAACTTAATTTAATACAACCGCCAGAAACACAATCAATAACATCAAAGCCGAAAAACTCAATGCACGAATTAACCCACCATTAGTATGCCAATGAACATTAACAGAATATCAGTGGCTGTACTTAAAAAGATTTGACATGTCAGACACTACTGTCTATGTGGTTACCTTGCTCTGCCTTTGTCAATTACCTTGTACTCCAGTGATTACAAGGTAATTGGCCACCATTTCCATGACACTATTCACAAAGTAATTCAGCAGTCCTAATCCTGTTGTCACAATCAGCCAACACGTCTGTAGATCAACAGCTTGAGTTCAATTAGTAAAACATTTTCCCTCGCAAACACAAATAGCAGTTCATGCCCTGAGCTATATATTGAGAATCGGATAGATGACTCGAAGGAAGTGCTCAGTATCTGGACCCTACAGAAACTGACTCTGATCCCTGTAGGAGTTATGAGCCAAAACTCTCTAATAAAGCTATTCTGCTAGCTGTAATTTCAAGGCGACTCCAGTAACTCCATGATCCTGGGCGTTCTAGACCGAAATCAAAACACCAATAAGCACCAAAAAAGTGCAGTCTCAATGGCCTGAATGGGGGATTACGAACGATCCCAAATAGCCAATACTCAGGTTTCACCTCTGACAGGGCCAGAACGATGAGACTTACCACAGACCAGCAATGCCTTTATCGGGAACTGATGAACATAGAGACTGATCTTTTTTATGTGTCACCTCGGGATTGTAAACAACTGGCGAAAGGACTTACTCGAATGGGAAAACAGACACCACTGCAGTTAAGGTATTGGCTCGAAGCTCTTCATACGACTGATGCTTGAGAGACTTGTAACCTTAGCCCAGCTTTGTGTTCTGACAAGGGGAGCAACGAGCAGCTCGATAAGGGTTCACTTTTACTGAAAGGATTAAAGGACGACAATCGTCAGACATGATGGCCTGACAAATGGGAAAGAGCAAAATTACTGTATGGGAAAATTGATTCTCGGTGGTGAAGCAGCGGTAGGGCGGTCAACGCACAAACTCGTTCAAATCACTGATATTGAGTCAGTCATGATCCAGTGGGTCTAAGTAGAAGTTGTGACAAATCTCCTTATGAAGTAGTGGCGTTGCTATCATTAATTAAAAGTCTCAAGACAACTCAATGACGGAAGAGCAGCCAATGAAGAAAACAACAAACAAGAACGGGTTGATTGAGGAAGAGTTAAAGGAGGTTGCAGGTGGTTACGACGTTGGCGAGGTTCCTTGTCCCTCTTATTCTTTGACTAAAAAGGAGCTCAGAGAAGTGAATGGGGGTGCTAGGGATTGCGAGGACGTATCAACATTATAAGAGTTGAACGATAAAGATACATTAAGAGGTGTTGATGGAGAACGTCATGGCCAATCAATTAATGATTAGAAAGATAACTGTGCAGGCAAATAAAATATCAACGATAAACCTAGAATAATTGAAAATTGAAAGTCAGCCTAGCAAATTCAAATAGAATTCAAATGTTCATGGTAAACTCAAATGAGCAAGCGATGCCACTGAATAAATGCACCATTGGAATAAAAACCATCTTTGTCATTATCAGGAATTGATATGACTAAATTTGGAGCAAAAGCTAGATTTGGATATTATATTCTTCTTGGGACTGCATTTTTTATCGGCTGCTACCTTCTCATAAACCTTATATTCAATTCTTTAGGCATCTCCAACCCATTCCTTCATTACCTGATTACTATAGCGATTATTGCTTTGGGAATTAGGCTATTTGCGCTTGTTTCGGTAAAAACCTGGAAAAAGAATGACCGAGAGAGATAGGCTTTCAATACTGACATAACAAAGTCCCAAGAATAGTTTTTCGTTTACAAAAAACTCTAATTATCAAAGTATTCATGCTTTATTGATTCTGCACCGTAGTCGTAAGCCAAAGCATCAGAACATTGGCATGAACACTGGATAGAACGATGTCCATATGATTTTTGCAGCCAGCCACTGCTTCTAATTCCGCTGCTGAGAGCTCGGACAAACTGGATCGGATGCCGTTCGCAAACACTCAGTACTGATCTGAATACCAGCGTCTACGGAAAGCTACACAGCATCTTCTGGAGTTGTGGCGGTTGTGATGGAATCTCTGACTTCAGGATTCGTCGAGACAAGATTGAAAAGATCTTCTGGGCTAACATAAAGAATTAAAATCTAATTAGACTCTACAATGGCATCAAAGAGGATTTAAAAAGCTAGATCTACACTTTATTGCATCTAACGGGCAATAGCCTCATGTCGCCAAAAAATGAATGATCTCTAAGTTATTAGAAAGTCATAGATTTTTGTAGAGGGTACTCATAAATAAAATTACACACGTCTTGATTTCTTGTTTTTGTAGTTAGCTAAGGGCAGCAAGGTGTACTCTCCATGATGTCTTTAGCTCGTCCAGGGGATGACAGTCTGAACCATTCCGACCACACTGAGGTGCACCTCTGACACGGCAAGGTGGTTGATACTGACTAAAGAGCAGCAATGCCTGTATCAGGAGCTGACGGACAGCGATGCTATTTTACCTAACGCCGCGGGACTGCAAACAACTGATAAAAGGGTTGTCTCGCAGGGGAGTTCAGGCACGCCAGCATCTAATGGAATGGTGTGAAGCATTGCTAGAGGCTGATGACTGAGCAAGTTCTACATTGGGCTTGTTAGGCGCTCATTTGATGTCCAGTAAGCCAAAGCTTTTGACAACAACCCAGACAGTCTCATTCTTGGTGGCTTTTATTGCGGTTATATCGTTATGGACTCTCGTACTTTTGAGATGGACACGTGATGGTGTTATTGCTCTGCAGCCTATAACTCTAGCTGATTACATATTGATACTAGGTCTGTTCGTAGCAGTTCCTCTCCTGATAATTGCTTTGTTTGTAGGGACTGCTGCTTTCGTGGCATTGAAAAGAGCTAAGCCTCAACAGAAGGCATAAGACTCTTAGGTTACTCCATTATAGAATTAATATCACTTTCTCCCAAGTCAGAAACTAATCCTCAATGGGCAGTTGTAATGATTATTACGAGCCTCAAAATTAAATCCTTCCACCATTTGGGCCTCCTGTCGATATGGCGTTGGGCTATTTCTAATTTGAGTATCTAAATTATCCAATACATCATATACTTGTCTCTGGGTATAGCCTGACTGCAGCATTACACACGCAACCGCTGCAGCCCCCTGTCCAAAATCATATCTAGCAGCATGTGCTGGAACCGCAGCAAGTAATGAAGCGAGAAGAAACAGTTTTTTCATCAGGGAATATTTGCTAGTTGAAACATGAACGAGTATTGAAAAATTGTCAAAATGCTTGCCTGTAAATCATATCTTGGCGACAGAGGGAAAACATTAGGCAATCCGATCAAGTTACCTTTCTAAGTATTGACGACAAGTTAACCGCTGTTGGCATAGGAGAAATCAATAAACCAACAGCAATAACTAAAAAAGAAATTAAGTTGGCTGAACATCGGATGATTTAGAATCATAGAAAGAAAAAGCCAGATCGCCTTAAATATTGATTATGTGTTGCTGCTGTTAGGGGGAGGAGAGAATAGTCTTACTCAAAGCTTAGTTTTACATATCATGTTTGACGAATAAGCGCATCAAAGGAGTCTTCAAATCTCTTTTGACATATCGGAGTGATTAAGCGAGTTAAACCTGTTGTGGAAGCTTTAAACGTTTGTTGCTAGAACCATTAAAGACTCGCAAAACCCATCTCCGAGGAACAACTCAAAGCTTTGATCGAAAAGGTCAAAGGCGACACCAGTCTGCAGGAGAAGATCAAAGTAGCAGGTGATGTTGACGCAGCTCTTGCAATTGCGAAAGAGGCTGGGTTTATGATTTCTGCTGATGACGTTCGGTCGTCAGTTTCAGATGATGAGCTGGAAGGCGGGGCTGGAGGTGGGTATTTGAGTTTTGAAAATCACAGACTAGTCGGCTGAGTATTTCGGGCCAATGTGAATAAGTGATGCTCCGTATCTGATGCATATCATGTTCAATTCTTAAACAATTACAGGTAGATAATTGCTTAAGGTTTTTTGCATCTGCAGTTCTATTCACAATTCACAGTTCAAATCCAAAAGCATAAATACTCTTGTTAAACGTTCTCCTGCTAAGGGTTTATTATTTTCGTAGTCCCTAGATAGCTTTTTCAGCATATTATTATATAATTCTTTGGCAATACGTTTCTCTGTTACCCCTTCATTTCCGAGTTAACAGATACTGTCTGCTACAGCAGCTGTCCTTTGACTTTGTATCTCCACTTCACTGCAAGCAGTTGCTGGGCCCGCAATGAAGAGACTAAGAAGATGGAATAACTTTTTCATAAGAGTATCTTATCCTGCATTCTTGGTTTCAGCCATTAATAATCTTTTTTGTAGCGAAAGTGTTTGACAACCTTTGGATTAGACTTTACTAACTCTCCATTACCCATTATTCCTTTCTGCCTTATCTCCTCTGTGTAACCAATATACTCCTTTTTATCCTCGTCTGGACTGCATTCTGCAAATAGCATTAACTTACCTTTGTCTTCTTTATCCCTTTTAGCTTCTAGCTCCTTTACTTCTTTTTCAAAGTCTTTTATTTACAAACCATCTCTTAGCTCAGCAGCAACTATAACTTTACCATCTTTTCTTGCTTTAAAATATTTTTCTTCAAGAGCATAATACTTGTCGTTGATTTCTTTTGCCTGGGGTTTAAACAACCTAGCAGTCTCAGCCCATTTATAATAAGCTTCATTAGCTTCTTGCTTGGTTTTATATTTGCATCCAACCAAAACAAGTATTAGCAGAAGCGATGCTAAGCGACTCATAACTATGTCATCCAATAAATCATATTTTAGGATAACAGAAAAAGTCGGCGCGGCTATATCTAATTAACACATCAAACTTAAACATTTTAAACGGGTCATATATCTCCCTCAGGGATAAATAGTGTGACGAGATTGGGCCATTGATGCAAATAACATAAACGAAAAATTACGACATTATTTCCATAGGATATGGAAGCTAATTAGATTAGTCCTAATACCTTCTGATGAACCTCTAAAGAAGACTCTGAAACGTCTTAAGCATCTATTAGGTATGCATTGAGCTCTAGGCATTTGATGTCTTTTGGATCCGTTAACAGTACATTTTAAAGGGTTTCGATATTATAGAAAATCTAAAACATGCCTAATATCAGAAGAACAACTCAAGGCGTTTCTAGAAAAGGTCATAGCAGAAACCAGCCTTCAGGAAAAGCTCAAAGCAGCTGCTGATTCAGACGCAGCTCTTGCGATTGCGAAAGAGGCGAGATTTATGATTTCTGCTGATGGCTTGAAGAACGATCAATCAGAACTTTCAGATGAGGAACTGGAAGGAGCGGCTGGGAGCGGATGTTGCGCATGCCGGCCGGGAAGCGACACCAGCCTTCATACAATTTAGAAGTGAAAGCCTCGAGCGATGTGAGCCTACTCATCAAAGCCCCTACAACTGCAGGGGCTTTTTATTTCTTCAATCACCCCAAACAGCCCACAAATCAGCCTTCAATACCTGGCATGATTGAGCGCAGTAATTGTTCACCAAAGACTTTGCTGCAGAGCGTTGCTATAACTACTCAACAGACCTGATACCATTGTCAGAAGAACAACTTAAAGCGTTCCTAGCAAAAGCGAAGGACGACCAGACAATTCAGGAAAAACTAAAAGCAGCTAAGTCACCTGAAGATGTTGTGGGCATCGCTAAAGAGCACGGACATGAATTTACTGCTGATAAGATCAACCAGCTCAGTGGTGATGAGCTGGAAGGCGTATCTGGGGGCATATTTTCTAACGGGGGGAACACCTGCACTGAAAGATACTGGGGGCATACTCCTCCGAAAAACTGTCAAGGGGCTCAATTATGAGCATCAGCTTCAAGTAGGGCTTGCTGTCCATAACTTTTTCCCCTCGGCTTCAAAACTTACACACTCAAAGCCTCTGCAGCAGACCGTTGCTATGACTGCTGAAAAGACCTGCTACTCATGTCAGAAGAGCAACTCAAAGCCTTTCTCGAAAAAGTCAAAGCTGACACCAGTCTTCAGGAGAAGCTCAAAGCTGCAGCCGATTCCGATGCAGTCGTAGCAATTGCCAAAGACCAGGGTTATCAATTTACTGCTGATAAGGTCAGCCAAGTCAGCGAATGGGAGTTAGAGAGCGCGGCTGGCGGGGAGTCTTCCTTCGTAGGTGCTTGTACTGGCTGTGAATGTATGGACTCAAACGTGTGCTTTAGTATCTGAATCGTGCGAAATAGAATCACGCCCATGAACGATTCTTTATTGGACTAACTAATTAACTTATGGCCGATGCTCCTCATCAATAAGATATTGCATCAGTAGATTTTTCTATTGACTCACTCACCCCAAAGAAGCCCACAAATTACCCGCCAATACCTGGCACACTTGAGCGCATTAATTGTTAGTTAGAAACACTTCAAGATGTCGTTGCTATAACCATTTAAGACTCCTGATAGCCATGACACAAGAACAACTCAACGCTTTCTTGGCTTGCGCCAAAAGCAACACCAAGCTTCAGGATATGCTCAAAGCTGCAGCCGATTCCGATGCAGTGGTAGCGATTGCCAAAGAAGCAGGATTTAGCATTTCTGCGGATGAGCTTAATAAGGCCTCAGAGCTTTCTGAAGAGGAGCTAGAGGGCGTTAGTGGTGGTTACTTTTACGCTTTTACTGACCGACAAGCTGGACCGGACAATCCCAGCCCCTGCTGAGGAGTTTTTCAATAGCCTGACTATTCCCATAAAGCAGCCTCAAATAATTGGCATGATTGAGCGCAGTAAGCATTAACCAAAGTTGCTGCAGCAGACCGTTGCTATAGCTACTTAACAGACCTGATACCCATGTCAGAAGAGCAACTCAAGTCATTCCTGGAAAAAGTCAAAGGCGAAGCCAGCCTTCAGGAGAAGCTCAAAGCAGCTACTAATTCTGATACAGTTCGTTTGATTGCAAAAGAGGCTGGTTTTAGTATTTCTGCTGATGACCTAAACCAGGCTCAACTAACGCTTTCTGAAGAAGAGCTAGAAGGGGCGGCTGGTGGGAAAAAACCAAAGCTTGAATATTCGAACACATCTCTTGCATGTGGTTGTTGATATTCCTGAAAGCAGAAGCTTGCGACCTCAAAGCTCTTTTTTTGAAAGAAGCTGTTTATTTCTCAAATCATACCAATAATCCCATAAATCAGCCTCCAACACTAGGCACGATTGAGCACAGTATTTGTTAGTCAGAGACAGTGCGGCAGACCATTGCTATGACTGCTGCAAAAACCTGCCACTCATGTCAGAAGAGCAACTCAAAGCCTTCCTCGAAAAGGTCAAAGGCGACACCAGTCTTCAAGAAAAGCTCAAAGCAGCTGCTGATTCTGATGCTGTTCTTACGGTTGCCAAAGAACATGGATTTAGTATCTCTGCAGATGACCTCAACAAAACTCAATCAGAGATTTCTGAAGAGGAGCTAGAAGACTCGGCTGGTTGTAGGAGGTGTGACAGCTGCGGGATATGGGGGTGGATTGGCATGGCTAAAACATGCAGAGGTCCAACACAGGGATGAAGTTGCTATCTAGTAATGAAATGGACAATACTGTTTCCGTGCTCTACTCATCAAAAGCTCCTGCCACCACAGGCGTTTCTTATTGCTTCAATAGCCTAGCTAATCCCATAAATTAGCCTTCAATACCTGGGCAATTGAGCGCGGTAAGTATTAGCTAAAGACACCGCAGCAGACCGTTGCTATATTTGCTCAAAAGATCTCATACTCATGTCAGAAGATCAACTCAAAGCTTTCCTGGAAAAGGTTAAAAGAGACACCAGTCTTCGAAATAAGCTTAAGGCAGCAACTAGTTTTGATGAGGCAATTGCTTTAGCTAAAGATACCGGATTTTCTCTTTCAGTAGAAGACGTTCAGTCATCGATGACGGACGTTGAATTGGAAGCCATTGCTGGGGGAGGAGCAAGGACCGGTACTGGACTGTCCTACTGCTGTTCGATCGATGAGTGTCCAAAGACCGCAGGAGGCAATTGCCCACGCTGAAAGGTACCTCACATATCGATATTGATTGTATCTTTGATTGTGAAGCTTCAAAAAGAGCGTATGTTTTGGTCGAAGAGTGATTGAATCTGCACAATTAAGGCTCGTTGCTGTTTTTTTAAAGACTTCCAATACCCATGCCCCTAGAACAACTCAAAGCCTTCCTTGAAAAAGTCAAAGGTGATTCCAATCTTCAGGAGAAACTAAAAGCAGCGAAGTCACCTGAAGATGTTGTAGCTATTGCTAAAGAGAATGGCCATGAATTCAATTCAGATCACCTCAGCCAGCTCAGTAAAGAGGAGCTAGAGAGTGTGGCTGGTGGCGTGACACTAAAATACAAGAATTGGTGTTACTGTACCGCACTATAAACTGGGTAGTTGAATACGTCGTTGCTTATTGTTCTGTGGATTAATATAGAACAGCCTCCACACTGAAGTCTAGGCATTGACAAAGGGTTCATTGCTTCAATTACACCCAAAAGCCGATTGATCTCCCTGCAATACTTAGCACGAATCAGCGCAGTAAGTATTATTCAAAGACTTTTGAGCAGAAAGTTGCTATGAATGCTTTGTCTCGATACCTATCTCCCTAGAACATCTCAAGGCAATCCTGGAGAAGGTCAAGACAGACATCAGCCTTCAGGAGAAGCTCAAGTCTGAGCGTGTTGATGTTGTAGCTATTACTAAGGCTGCCGGGTTTTCTATCAAACCTGACGACATAATTGCACTTCGAGAAAACACTTCTGAAAAAGAGCTAGAGGCTATCCTTGGTGGTGCCGGATCTTGCAATCCTCAGGGCGGTGCGGATCCATTCTGCACTTGGGATTTCCCCAATTTCATAAATCACAAATGACACAAAGCAAACTTGAATGCACGGCAAGATTGAGCAAAGTAAGTATTCGCCAAAGACACTGCAGCACATCTTTGCTAAAAATACTGAACAGACTTCATACACATGTCAGCAGAGCAAATCAAAGCGTTCCTGAAGAAGATCAAAGGCGACACCAAACTTCAAGAGAAGCTGAAAGCTGCTCAAATAAGGGCAATTACGCCGCTGACACGTGCTGTAGCTGGAATTGTGGCTGAACTGAAACGGTCGGTGGATTTAGCACTAGCTGTCAGCGCCCTCACAAGAGTTCGAGCCAATTGTACTGAGTTCCTGCAGCCGCAGGCGTCCCTTTACCACAACCGTCATTCTTGCCACCGGCAACAGCTTCCAATTCCTCCTCGGAAAGTTCTGACATTCTTGATTTGAATGCCGTAGTTAGATCCTCTACACTGATTTGAATACCATGATCTGCGGCAAGCTTTACAGCCTCTTCAGCGGTAGTGGCGGAGGTAATAGACTGTTTAAATTCAGAATTCGTCGCGATAAGATTCAAAAGATCTTCCTGAACTGACATGACTACATTAAAAACATATCTAACTTATAGCATTAAAATTGAAGCGGAGCTTCAAATTGCTACATCTTTTAATCATTAGCCTGCCGTCCAAATCAACCGAACGACGACATAAAAGCTGATTGACTCTAAGAGCAATTTTTTAGATTCTAGCAATAGTGGGTTTCTTGAATAATCAGAGCCGATCGCTTGTTTGTAAGCCTTCTCTTGATTTTTTAGTTACCAATGGGCAGCAGGGTTTGGTCATCCTGCTGTCTCTACCACATAGACCACACATACATAATCAGAAGATTACTGTTCTGATTGATTTGAACGAACATTTATTTATTGAATATGACTGATAGTTTTAACAGGGGTGCAACAGTTACTCCTGATATTGGATATGACCCAGCAACTGGTGAAGAGTACATCGATTATGACAATGCTGATATTGCCTGGGCTGGTCACAGAGATGCTGTCCTTACTGAATTTGACCGCCACCAAGACGAGTTGCTAAGTATCAACGAATTTAACGGAGAGCTAGAACATGAGTTCGAAAACACGCACAGTGAGGACTTTCTTAGAGGAAGCGAGTTACCTCCCCAAGACATTGATCAGCTCAAATCTATTGTCGGTGATTCTGAGCAATACGGAGCTCTTACACAATGGGCAGCTAACAATGTCCATCCAGAGTTCGTCGAACAGTTTAACAACATTATGCTGTCAAACGACTATCCACAGATGGAGGAGGCTATCCAAGTCCTGTACAACCTCTACTTAGAGAACTGGACAGCAGAAGATGCATATGACAGTGAAGAGTACCAGGAACAGGACTTTGACCAGGAACAAGCTGATATTGAGTACAACACTTCAGTCATGGAACATTTCTCTGAAGAGGGTTATCAAGAGATGGTGTCTTGGGCTAGTGAGAATTTATCTCCTGCTGATATTGCTGCTTACGATCGCGCAATGGATTCACCAGATCATGACTATAAAACTCAAATGATCCAATGGCTTGAAGAAACCTATAACAACGCTAACTGAAACTAATGATTAAAAACACGAAAATGGAACTTGATTTGAACAATCCTGCTGTTGTTGAGAAGCTACTTAATGCTGATGTTGTCGGCGGCTTTCCAAAAAAGGAGGCACAACAGATAGAAGAGAAAATTAAAGCAAAACAAAAGCTTGCTTCATTCACGATGAAACTTGCTCAAAGTAATATTGAAGCACTTAAACGACAAGCTGCTTCAAAAGGTCTGGAATGGAAGATCTACCTGCAAAAGGAAATTGAATCAAAGATCCTTAAAGGCAAGATCGGAGCACCCACTATCCAGACACCCTCTATTGGTGCTGAACCCTTGGACAAAATTAAAGGCCCCAGTCCTACTTCACGCATCCGAAGGATTGGCTAATGGAAGAGGAAGAACTTATCTTATGTTGTCCTCACTGCAACAGTGAGCTTGGTATTGATGAAGCAGGAGACCTGTTTATTATTGAGTTACCTGAATTAGAAGCTAATGAATCAAGAGGTATTAGTGGTCTTAAGGTCCAGCATTCTGGCGCTACTCCACGTGACCTAGCACTCTTCAACCAACAGCAAAACAAGATTAGAGAATCACTAACAGATGTACCTTTCCTCGGTAATGATCCAAGGATGCTGTCAAAAGAAGCTGCTGCTGCTGATCAAGCAATTACAGATGCCAACAACAAAGACATAAAGAAACGAGCTATCACACCAACTAAGAAAGCAAAATGATTAAACCAATGAATTTCACCAAAGAAAAACCTAAGGGTAAATTAGATATCCTTTGCTCAGCCCGTGTAAGACTTCGGGATGATCAGCGTAAGCTCCTGAAGGATGCTTATAACACGATTAGGAACACCAATACACCTGAACCTCTAGCTGCCATTGGTGGTTCAACAGTCAAGACAAGTACTGCTTATCAAATTAATTCGCATCTAGCTCTTTCTGATATCACTATTCGTGATTTGATTAATACTAGGGAGAGCATTCAAATCGTTACTGTCCTTTCTCTTCAAGCTGCACTAGGAGTTGAGGCACTTACCAAGGAAGAGGTGATGAAAGCTTTTCAAGGGTACTGTGATTACATTTTTTTGATTGGCAATGACGGGCAATGATTACGGCGGGTTTGTTGAACGGACACCACTTTCTGAAAGGCTGTCTGTTGAACCTGGAACAAAGAAAGCTAAAACTGCCATTCAACGTCCAAGACGGGAAGGTATTAAAGGTGGTCTGACTGCGCTCCAGGTGAATTATCAGAAGCCTGTTAAGCGCAAACGTAAGGGACAACCTGACAACCTGACTGAGGGTTATGAGGAAGGATCTGAAGGTTATGAAACTTGGCTTGAAGAACACGAGCAGCCAGGTATTGAAGGTCTAACAGGTGAAGAGAAACACTTCCTTTCCATGCTCAATAACGACGAACTAACAGACAATTTCTTTTAGAACCTAACTACCCATGACTAACATCCAAGAAAAACTTGATGACGCAGTGGCTGCATTTAAAAAGAATGCCGAAACTTACGAAAAGCTCGGTCAACAACTCCTAGTACAACAGGGTGCTATCCAAACTCTGGAACAGTTGTTGAAGGATGAGCAGTCAGAACGTTCTGCACCCGCTTCTGATTGATTCAAGCGCAGCGCCTCATGCGTGGTCTTCTGGTGGGAGACAAAATTAGATCAAGGCAAGTTTGTTTATAGTGAACAGTCGAGCTGATTTCTATCTAGAGACAGCACGTAAAACAACTTTGAGACAGTACCTAACGATGCTGTCTCACTTAAAGGCTGACTAGAAGTTAGAAACACAATGGAACCGAAGGGTGGACGGGACCTGAGTGTTTGATGGAGCATTACCGTCTCAGCCTATTTTTTATATTGAAATGAATGAACGTAGATCGATCCTTTATTACATCACAAGCGGATGCGTACCACGATAAATTCGTCAATGCACTTCAGGGACTAAGAAGCGAAACTGGTATTGCTAAAGAGTTTCTATTTCTAGACCTCTCTGAATCGATCAAGATGGCCAATCTACTCAAGGATAATTACGGTGAGTATTTAACTGGCCAAGCAGAAGTTAAAGTCAAACACATCACTGCTAGGTCAATTCAACAGTGGATGGCATTCCTCAAGATCGATAACTCTAAGAATAACCTAATCAAAGCTTATTAATGTCTAATTACAACCAAATTGTAGACGGTATTCAGGATCAAATCAATGACCTAGAAGCTGCTAAAGCAAACTATGAAAGCCAGATGCTCCTAATCCAGGCTGAAGTACAGAAGATCCCGCAGCAGATGCTGATCTAGAAGCGTTGCGTGACAGGACCCAGAGCCTCTCCGGTAACGCTGTGGACCTCAACATCAATCTGAACGTCACAGTCAACGGTGCATCGATTCGTAGCCACTCCACACCTGTTGGCCAATGAGCGGCTCTCAGTACCTCAAACGCCTAGAGCTGGCTCAAGTGGATGAGGAGAACTATCAGACCCAGTACCTCAAGCGTGTCGATGTGGTGGAGGTGCTGGATCAAGACGGGAACCTATTCCCCTTTGAGTCCGAATGACCCCGCACCTGTCCTCTATTTTCTTGTATCAGAGTGAACCTTTTACACATTCCTCAACCAATCTCTGAAAGAAGGTTGTGGGTGGTTTTGTGGGTGGTTTGCTGTTTTGGACTTCGCTGAAAACCCTTGCTGTAATTGGGGTGGACCGCCCGACCGTGCAAGCCTCCGGCTTCGACCTGGAGTTACCAGAAGGGGCGACAAAGCGAGGATTCGTTTCCGGCTACAAGGCCGGTCTACGGCACCTTCACGACAGTCACCCCAAGTCGAAAGAGAGTCAGATCAGAGCACTAGAGAAAGGCTGTCACCAACCAGGCAGTCCAACATCAATTTAAGGGATTCGGCCAGACCGCACGTATTTGCTTCAGAAGGCTTTGAGCTTCCTCGCCCCGAGCCTCGGAATCGGCTTGTTCAAGCAGCACTGTCACATGACCAACCTTCCTTCCAGGCATTTCCTCCTTCCCATACCAATGCAGGTGGCACCTGGGGATGGCCTCCAGAGCAGAAAGCCTTGACTTCAGCGGTTCGCTGCCCTCAGAAGACAGACCAAGAAGATTCACCATGAGAGCGCCTGGCACCACAAGATCCGATGCCGGCACTGGCAACTCTCCTGTAATGCAGAGCTGCTGATCGAACTGACTGCTGCTGCACGCCTCAATGGAGAAATGACCGGAGTTGTGTGTGCGTGGGGCGATCTCATTCACCATCAGACCTGCTGGACCATAAAAGAACTCAAGCGCCATCACTCCCACGTAGTTGAGGCTTGTGAGCAGTGAAGCAGCAATGTTGTATGCGGTGGCTTCCAACAATTGCTCCGACTCTGCAGGAGCGAGAACCCAGTCACAAACCTGATTCTTCTGATGGGTTTCCACCAGTGGCAGGCTACGGATTCGTCCCTGCTGGTCACGACTGACCACCAGCGCCAGTTCACGTTCATAAGTGACCCAGGCTTCCAGCAACCAATCCTCAACTGAAACTCTGCTCAACAGTTCCTGAAGAGACTTGAGATCTGCGAGCACGCAGGTTCCCTTGCCGTCGTAACCGCCATGGGCTGCTTTCGCCATGACCGGAAACGTCCAGCCAGAGGGCAGAGTCGGTGAGTCGGTGTTGATCTCATCCAGTGCTATCCAAGCCGGACTTGGAATCGCCAGATCATCCAGCATTCGGCGTTGAGACAGCTTGTTCACCAACGGCAGCAGACTGTCAAGAGAAGGGGAAAACAGCACTCCATCTCGGTCCAGTACCCGCAGGGCTTCAACGGGTATCCACTCATTTTCAAACGTGATGTGTTGGCAGCGCTTCAGCAATTCAGCAGTTGCAGCAGCATCTGTCGCTGCACCCAGGACTTGCCCCTGAGCGACAGACATCGCCGGATCCTGGCCGGATGCGCTTTGCACGATCACATCAATATTGCGCGACTGTGCTGCTTGACACAGCATCAGTGCGAGCTGCCCACCCCCAACAACGCCAATTGTTCCGGCAGCGCTAGCCATGGCCACTGATCTCCTCCTCTGAAGCTTGCCATCCGACCCTCTGAGCAGTCGTCTAAATCAGTGACCGTTCCTCAGTGAAGGCAAACCTGATGGCCGTCAGCAGCAAGACAATCAGGAACAGGGCAAGACCAACAGTGCAGGCATAGCTGATCTCAAGCTCTGCAAAAGCCTGGTCATACACGTAATAAACAAGGGTTCTGGTTGAGTCGGCAGGTCCACCCTGCGTCATCAGAAACACCTCCTCAAAAACCTTGGTGGCAGCAATGGCTGACATCACTGCCACCAGAGTCACGTACGGACGCAGCAATGGAAGAGTGATGTCGAGATGTTTCCTCCACCCTTCACTGCCATCCAATTCCGCGGCCTCGTAGAGCTCCTTGGAAATTCCCTGAAGACCTCCAAGAAAGATCACCATGTAATACCCCAGACCCTTCCAGAGGGTCACGAGCATCACCGATGGGAGTGCCAGCAGAGGGTTGGTCAGAAACTCAATGGGAATGAAGCCTGAGCCGATCAGTGCTTCGAGCCAGCCATTGATCAGGCCGTTCTCTGCGTACAGCCAACGGAAGGCGATGGCTGCGACAACGATCGACACCAGCACGGGTGTGTAGAACGCAGCTCTGAGCCAATGAATGCCAGGCAGAACCCGATTCACCAGTACAGCCAAGGCCAGGGCACCGACAACGATTGGCGGCACCACCCCCACGAGGTAGATGATGGTGGTGCCCAGCACCCGATAAAACATCGGATCACCAGCAAGTCTGCGCAGGTTGGCCAGGCCGATGAATCGCAGCGGCTCTGACACATCAAGCCCTGTCTGCGTGAAGCTGATCAACAGAGCCATGGCTGCCGGAATCAACACCGAAAGACTCAGCAGTGTGAGCGCAGGCGCAAGAAAGGCCCAGGCTGTCAGTGTTGTCCGGCGATCTGGCCTGGAGACAGAATTCATCCAACTCAAAGGCATCGGGCTGAGGATAGGGTCAGTCGATCGAATCGCCTGCGGATTGCCACCGCAGCATCGGCCCATGAGCACGCGCACAGCGCAGGCAGCTGAGTTGCAGGAACGCACCAGGATCACGGTTGCCCTCGAGATCAACCCCTATGACGTGATCATCGGCAGCTCGATGGTGGGAGCGATCGGAAGCGCTCTCAACGACCTATCGATTCGATCCGGCACCAAGATTCTTGTGGTCAGCAATCCTGATGTCGCCGGTCCCTACGGCGACAGCTGCCTGAACGGACTCAGAGCTGCAGGCTTCAACCCTGTGCTGCTGGAAATCGAAGCGGGCGAAGAACAAAAAACACTGCAAACACTGAGCTTGATCCTCGACAAGGCACAGCAGGAGGGTCTTGAGCGCACCTCCCTGATGCTGGCATTAGGAGGTGGCGTTGTCGGTGACATGACTGGCTTCGCAGCCGCATGCTGGCTGCGCGGCATCGGCATCGTTCAGGTTCCGACCACTCTCCTGTCGATGGTGGATGCCTCCATCGGTGGCAAGACCGGTGTGAACCATCCAAAGGGAAAGAATCTGATCGGAGCCTTCCACCAGCCACGCCTGGTGGTGATTGATCCTCTGACACTGAACACGCTTCCTGTCAGGGAATTCCGGGCTGGAATGGCGGAAGTGATCAAATACGGAGTGATCGGAGACCCCGACCTGTTCAGGCGTCTGGAAGAAGCCTCTGACCTCTCCGATCCTGCAGCCATGGATCCGACATTGCTCCACGACATCCTTGTGCTCTCAGCGGAAGCCAAGGCATTGGTGGTCGCCGACGATGAAAGGGAAGGTGGCCGCCGCGCAATCCTTAACTACGGCCATACCTTCGGACATGTGGTTGAGACCCTGACCGGATACGGAACGTGGCTGCATGGCGAAGCCGTGGCGATCGGCATGGCAGCAGTTGGGCGCCTCGCCGTCCAGAAAGGTCTCTGGTGTGAAGCTGATCAACAGCGCCAGCTGAAACTCATCGAGAAGGCCGGTTTACCCGTGGCCTGGCCGCCCCTTGATCAGGAAGCCGCACTGCGGACCTTGCAAGGCGATAAGAAGGTTCGGCACGGGCGACTGCGTTTCGTCCTGCCGACCCGGATCGGCAACGTGATCATCAGTGACGAAATCAGCACCGAGGATGTCAGTCGCTGCCTTGCATCCCTGAACTGATCAGCTCGGTTCCCGCAGGAAACGACTGTCGAGGAGTCCATTGTCCGCTGCAGTTGGTGCGTTGCGCAGAAAGGCGAACCAACGCAGCTCACCAAGACAACTGGGGTCGACAAGTCTCAGCAGGGCTTCTCTTCGACGCAGTGCTTCAGCCAGCTGATCAGCAGGCAGCTGCTGCAGTGCTGTCAGCCGCTCCGCCAGGCCCAACGCAAGCAGGGCTTCACCCTGACGGCACTGGCCGGCAAAAATCCAGCCAGCCTCTGAGGCAGCTCCAACAAGGGATTCCAGGCACAGGTGAGCAGTGATGTCCTGACAACCCGCATCACGCAGAACATCAGATGATGCCTGTTGGCATTTGTAGGCCACAAGCGTTCCATCAGCACGCCGAGGGTTGTAGTAGCGGCTTGACTCCAGGGCATAGTCCACCACCAGCAACAGGCCATCGTTCATGGCTGCAAAGGCCTGCTTCATCCAGGGCTGAACGGAATGATGCCATTCCGTCGTCCATCCCTCCATGGCTCCCCTTGGCGGCAGGTTGAGAGCATCACGATCCGCATACTCCCTGATCTGCTCCTGCAGTGGCGGTGGCAATGGATCGTCATCCCACCTCAGAAGGGGGACCGATGCTTCTGATGTCTCGAGAGTGACCATCTGACGCCGGAGCGATCCACCTCTCAGGATGAGGCGTTCAACCGGCAGAGCATCAAGCAGCTCATGGGCCAGCATGATGCCGTTGACCGGTTCAGCCACAAGTTCCTGCATGGAAGACCAGCGGCAGGGAATATTGCCCACTGACTGGAGACGCTCCCTTTGGCGGAGCTGCATCCCGGGGTTGATTTCAATGAGCACACACTCCAGGCGCGACAGCCATTCAGCTTCTGAAGCCTGGAGAAGGGGGATCAACTGAGCGATCAGATCACCTTCACCTGGCCCCACATCCACGATTGACAGCAGGGAATCTGGATGGCGAGCCGCCAGATCCTCAAGCCAATCGGTCAGCTGATGAATCAGAAGGCCGGCGAAATCGTCACCGAGAGATGGAGACGTGACGAAATCTCCAGCCGTGCCCACATGCAGTTGACCACTTCCGTAGGCGCCGTGATCCGGGTCATGCATTGCCCATTCCATGAAGGTGGAGAAGGGCACCCGCAGGCCATGTTGTTGCAGTCGTTCCCGCAGCCATTCGGGGCAGGGCACATCAAAGGCCTTCATGTGGTGAGAATGGCGTGCATTCGCTCTGAATCATGGGTGTCCAAGCAATGATGCGTGGCTTAAAGGCCCTGTTGAGCCTGTCGGTCCTGCTGGTGATGTTCGCCGCGCCTGCCGCTGCAATCGACAATCCAGAACTGCTGCCGGACCATCCGACGCCGGTGATTGACCTTGCCAAGGCTTTGAGCCAGACGCAGCGCCAGTCACTGGAAACCTCTCTCGACGCCTTTGAGCAACGCAGCGGCTGGAAGCTGAGAGTGCTGACGCAATACGAGCGAACTCCGGGACTAGCCGTGAAGGACTTCTGGGGGCTTGATGAACGCAGCCTGCTGCTGGTGGCGGATCCGCGTGGGGGCAATCTGCTCAACTTCAATGTGGGCGATGCCCTGTTTGCGCTGATGCCACGCACGTGGTGGGTTGAACTACAGACCCGCTACGGCAATCAGTTTTATGTGAAGGATCACGGAGAGGACGGCGCCATCCTGGCGGCACTGGATGCGGTGGAACTCTGCTTGGATCGTGGCGGATGCCAGGTTGTACCGGGCCTGCCGACGGAACAGTGGCTCTGGACGCTCAGCACTTCAATCCTGGGTGGTCTGATTGCTGGCTTCGCGGCCTATCCACGCAAAGAAGGTGAGCGAATTGCCTGGGGCTGGCTCCTGTTGCTCTCGCCGCTGTGGGTGATGCTTTTCGGAGTGTTCGGCGTTGGCCCCGTCGTGACGCGCACCAGTGAGTTGTTACCGCTGATTCGCAACGGCATGGGATTCATGGCTGGAGGAATCGGTGCCTATCTGATCGCCGGAGCGACGGTTGGACGCAAACTGAACGAATCCAACCAGGATGGCTGAGTCAGGCGGGAAGCCTCAGGGCTACTTGCACGAAAAGGCTGGACCTAGGCAATCTGAAACAGCATCTAGGTTGGCTCGACCGGATTTCTGTGCCGAAAGAGCTGAGCGACGCTCATCACGAATCTTGCGCAACTGGGCAAGATTCACGTTGAAAAATCCTTGCAGATTGGCAAATCGCTTCACAGGTTGTCCGTAATAACTTCTTCCACGCAATGTGGGAAAGGAAGCCCACTCGGGAGCCAACTTCGCTGCAAGGTGCGGACTCATCACACCGCTGTCAGTCAGCTTCAGAGCTTTACGTCGTTGAATCAGAAAAAGTGCACCCTGGTCCTGAACTTCGGGACCAAACCCTCTGACGCCTAGACGGCGTTTGACCATATCCCAAGTGAATGGCATGAACTGGTATGCACCAGCAGCAGCACTTGCGTAACGGGAGGAATAGATCACACGGTTGGGGTGGCGATCCATGGATGGCATCAGACCACCGCCGAACATGACGCGATAGCCAAGATCATGACCACCCTTCCAGGTGCCTTCCGCGAAGCGGATCGTATTGAGCATTGCGCGACGCTCAGGAGTAATGACGTAAGGAAGAGCCGAGGTCTTGGCATCTTCCTCAAGCATCACCAGCCTGGAACGGGAGCTTTCCAATGCAGGAAGAGCTGCACGTGACTCTGGAGCAGGGAGAATGGTGAGCAGTGGAACAACACTTGCAACAGCGCCTGGAATACAACGACAGGCGGTGAGAGCAAGGGAAGTCATACGGAGCAATCAAGGAACAAAACCGAACATCGAAATCACAAGGGAAGTGAGCTCAATGCCTGATTCGTTGGATTCAATGAATCCAGTGCTGCAAAACACGGGCAAACTGTGTCGAACCGATCCCATCGATCACAGGGGCCCTGTGACAGGCGGACGATCGTCATGGGGGTCTGTGCGTGGCAAACCAGGCGCAAAAGTCCAGGGACAGAAATGCTTTGAAGCGCAGATAAGCTGACTTAATTGAAAAAATCAGCCTTGCTTAACAGTGTTGGCTGCGACCAAGTGAATCGCCTCGGCAGCTTGGACGGCCCCGGCGGCTTTCAGAGGCTCACCAGCAGCAGGTTCCAGAGGCTGATCCAGCTTCCAATCACCTTGTTCCAGGGATTGCCGAGTGAGGATCCTGTGGGCCGCATGCCTTCGCAAACCGTTCATCAGTGCTGACGCTTCAGCAAATCCCTGACGTTCCACCACGTGAAGTCCGAGACCACAGGCCATCGCCTCACAAAAACTGCTGAATCCTGGCTTGCCGAGAAGTCGATCACAGAACGGCATCACATCCAGAAATCGGAGCGTCTCAGGCAAGAGCAGAACATTCGAGATCTGAGCAAGCTGCTCGAACAACCTGGAATCCTGGGGTGCAGGCAACAGGAACAGACGTTCAGGCCAGCGCGTGAAAAGGTCAGGTCGAAGGGAAAAGCCGAGACCACCAAAACCCACCAGCACTTTCTTTCGAACATCAGCGCGAAGACGCCGCTCCAGATCCAATGGCAACGACCTTGGATCTGCTGACACAAGACCCAGCGCCTGTTCAGGCAGCGACCAATTCATGGCTAACGACAAGGGACAGCGCAGCAGAAGCGATCCGCACTGGTATGCCGACGTGGCTCTGTCGGCCCAGGCAAGAAAGGCACCACCAAGGGGTGCATAAATCTCATCCCAGCCAAAGTTGCCCATCCAGACCAGGGGGACACTCAGCTGGCGGGCAAGCTCAGCTGCAGCAGGGGGAACATCAGCGACAACAACACACTGGCTGTCCTGTGAGCGAATCCAGTCAACCTCGCGTTGCACCCGCTTGGGGAGGTCGTTCTCGAGTTGCTGAAGAGCTTGCAGTGTGGCCTGCTGATCGATACCCAGGGCATCGGCCTGCAGCATGCCCACATCCCAGCGAACCGATCGTCTGCTGACTGGAACATCGCGCAGTACAAGAGCGAGAAAGGCTTCGTCCACGCTCGAACTGATCACCAGATGCCAGTCGGGCTGGAGTCGGTGCAACTGAATGAGAACAGCAGCCTGACGGGCGGCATGGCCGTAGCCATGGGTACTGACGCAGACATAAATCAACATGGCGCCTGCCCTGTCATGGCAGCATGAAGCAGCGTCTGTTCATAGATCAGTTCACCACTGGGTCGGTACCAACGGTGACTGATCAACGCTGGTTCAGTCCCTGCGAACTCGACCCAGGTGAGGTGATGCAGCGGCTGCCCGGATTGATCCAAACCAACTCTTGGCACGCATGCAGCATTCACGAAGCAAGTGCCTCTGCGGTCCCGGTGAAAAGTAATCCTTTCTCCGCGTCGTCCCTTGAGCTGATGGTGCATGTGGCCAAACACCACAAGGTCTGCTGGACGGGTTTGCTGCATGCGATCCAGAGCCAAGGCCAGATCCCGATCACCCCAGTCGATATGAGGCTGCTTCCAGTCGCGACCACAGAGGCTGTTCGCCTCTGATCCCAGCCCCGTGGGACCCGAATGCGCCAGCACCACCAGTGGCCAGTCCGCGGGGGCCTTGCCGGCAGCATCAACGATCCAATCGGCCGATTGTGTTTCTGTGATTGGCCCGAACACCGCTTTCACGGCCTGCGAGAGGTGAAATCCACCCCCTGCGCTGCAAGGTCGGGCACCAACCACAGCCAGTCTGGGCTGGCTCCATTTCCTTAATGTCCATGGACAGTGCCGAGCACCCAGCATCGTGATCTGCTGTTGCAGCAGACCACCGCTTCTGTCGCGTCCACGGTCATGATTTCCAAGCAGGACGGCCACAGGCAGCGACAGTTGGGTGATGCTCTTGACCAGGCGCAGATCTCCATCACTGAGATCTCCAACAAAAAGGAGTGCATCCGGTTGCAGTCGCTCAATCAGATCCACATCTCCCTTCCCCCAGTCACCATGGAGGTCTCCGGCAATGGCAACACGGAGTGATGTCAGAACGACTTCTAGGCTGGTGCCATCCTGCCCCAGAAGGCCCCGATGAGCTCTGACACCGCACTCGTCGCGGCGATCAACCAGCTCCGCCAGGAACGCAATGCCGTGATCCTGGCGCACTATTACCAGGAGCCCGAAATTCAGGACATCGCCGATTTCATCGGTGACTCGCTTGAGCTGTCGAGGAAAGCTGCCAATACTGATGCTGACGTGATCGTGTTCTGCGGCGTCCACTTCATGGCGGAAACCGCCAAGATCCTCAGCCCTGAAAAAACAGTGGTGCTCCCCGATATCGATGCGGGCTGCTCACTGGCTGACGACTGTCCAGCCGATGAATTCGCCAGCTTTCGCGAGCGCCATCCGGATCATCTGGTGGTGAGCTACATCAACTGCACCGCGGCCGTGAAGGCCCAGAGCGATCTGATCTGCACCAGCAGCAACGCCGTGGATCTGGTGAAGCAGCTGCCCGAACAACAACCGGTGCTCTTTGCCCCTGACCGCAATCTCGGACGTTGGGTGGAGCGCCAGAGCGGACGCGAACTCACGCTCTGGCCCGGACGCTGTTTCGTGCATGAAACCTTCAGTGAGGAAGCCCTGCTCAAACTCAAACTGGAACATCCGGATGCAGAGGTGATCGCCCATCCGGAATGTCAGGAAAACCTCCTGGATCTTGCCGATTTCATCGGATCCACAAGCAAACTTCTGGTTCACTCTGAAACCAGTGACTCCAACACATTTATTGTTCTCACAGAACCCGGGATCCTGCATCAGATGAAGCAGCGGGTCCCAGAGAAGACGTTATTGGATGTCCCCGGCCTCGATGGCTGCAGCTGCAATGCCTGTCCCTACATGCGCATGAACAGCCTCGAAAAACTGCGCGACTGTCTTGAGAAACTCTCGCCGCAGATCACCATGGAGGAATCGATTCGTTCCAAAGCGGAAGCACCGATCAGACGCATGCTCGCAATGAGCAAGTGACGCTCTCAGGCGCTCGGAGGGGAGGGCACTACTTAGCTGCACATTGATCTAGCCAGGCATGAGGTAATTAAGAATCTTCGCACCGAGCTCTATTCCTACATGAATCAGGTCAGTTCACTGAGACAGGATAAAGCGAGCACGCATCTATCAAGATGATGGCCTTGTTCGTAATGGGTGCTGATGCGATGAAGATATTGAATGCGAGTCCAATATCCAAGCGGGCATCGAAGAACTGATTCATTAATCAGTGATTGCCAAAAGAAGGCCAAAACAATCATAAAGCACAATCACGCCTCATTTAATATTGCTAAATTAACACAATATGTTTTGTTCATGAATGCTAAGCAATGAGCCCTCAATGCACCTGCTTCAACTAAGTGGGCTGATGATTTTGTTTTTAAAATCATTAGACGGATACAGAAGCAGAAAGCTATTTGCGTTTCATTCCACGAAGCTTGTCGAGCGTTTATACATCATTCATCCAATTGCCCTAGCTTTTAGTGCTCTTTTATGTTTGATGTCACTAATTACGGGCGCATTCGAATATTATGACCAATCCCTTTTACTGCTGATTACTTGCAGCTGCATTGCAGGTTTTATCAAAAGATTTTATTACTATTTCCCCAACAATCTAGAATCTGAGCTGGAAGGACTTTCAATGTTATGCATACTTGCGTTGGCATTTGAAAACCTTGCAGTCGCAGAATTATTTTCTACAGCATTCTTTGTCATCTCGATAAGCGCTGGCTTAGCAAAGATTAAAAGCACTTCATGGAAACCGAATGGGATAGCTCTTATAAGCTTTTTAACGGTGCCCTGGCAACTCAGGAATAGACTACGACATTACATTAGCGTCAACATTTCCAAGCTGTATAGCAAAACATCTCTCTTTAGATTTTTTATTGTAAGCCTTCAAGTGATCACACCTTGGGCACAACTCCTGTCTGGCATTTTTATTGTGACTTCACTCTTCAGCAGCCAATCATCAAATATATTAGCGATCAGTCTTTTGTTTCAGGCATTATTTGCTCTAACATTATTTATCTCAGCAGATCTGGGCTGGATTCCGCATTTTCAACTTTGGCTAACAATTCTCTTCTTTTACTGTTACGAGATCAACAACGTGTTGCCGGCAGAAAGCAATTTCTCGACCGAAGGGGCTGGCGTGGGACTATTTTACCTGACAGGGTATTGTATTTTTACAGTATATTCTGAATTTATAAATATTCGGCAAAAACTGCCAGTGTTTGCAAAGAAAATATTGTCAACAATTGCCATACCCCTTGAGCCTTTTTCAATGTTTACGGAAATTGAAAGCAAACTCCTTATTACTAATCGCATCATACCTGCAGAGGACAAAACACCCGGAGACTTCTATTTCCTCAAGCAAACAACAAAACTCTCTCGATATCTCATGTATCATCTTTATGATTCCAATGATTTTGTCATTTTTAATCACAGACTTACTGCGCCACCACCATCAAACAAGCAACCAGATTATGTGAGCCAATTTTATTCAATAATCAATTCATTGAGCTCGGGACAAATCGTGATGTACATATATACATGGGACAAAAAAAATTATAGCTTTGCGAGCAAGCTGCATTTAACATTGACAATCAGTCAACAGAGCTGGGGAATACAGAGAATTTCACTTCGGAGAAACCATGACAATTCTCAGTAGGGAATGAAAGCATTAGCGATGCCAGAAGCATATTCGCGTTCAATCACCTCGGCAATCAAAGGGTGTACTCGATACGTCTGAAATTCAATCGAACTTTTTCGGAAGCTAAATTGTCATCCCTCAATTTATTTCATTGGCTGATGCTGACGTGATCGTGTTCTGCGGCGTCCACTTCATGGCGGAAACCGCCAAGATCCTCAGCCCTGAAAAAACAGTGGTGCTCCCCGATATCGATGCGGGCTGCTCACTGGCTGACGACTGTCCAGCCGATGAATTCGCCAGCTTTCGCGAGCGCCATCCGGATCATCTGGTGGTGAGCTACATCAACTGCACCGCGGCCGTGAAGGCCCAGAGCGATCTGATCTGCACCAGCAGCAACGCCGTGGATCTGGTGAAGCAGCTGCCCGAACAACAACCGGTGCTCTTTGCCCCTGACCGCAATCTCGGACGTTGGGTGGAGCGCCAGAGCGGACGCGAACTCACGCTCTGGCCCGGACGCTGTTTCGTGCATGAAACCTTCAGTGAGGAAGCCCTGCTCAAACTCAAACTGGAACATCCGGATGCAGAGGTGATCGCCCATCCGGAATGTCAGGAAAACCTCCTGGATCTTGCCGATTTCATCGGATCCACAAGCAAACTTCTGGTTCACTCTGAAACCAGTGACTCCAACACATTTATTGTTCTCACAGAACCCGGGATCCTGCATCAGATGAAGCAGCGGGTCCCAGAGAAGACGTTATTGGATGTCCCCGGCCTCGATGGCTGCAGCTGCAATGCCTGTCCCTACATGCGCATGAACAGCCTCGAAAAACTGCGCGACTGTCTTGAGAAACTCTCGCCGCAGATCACCATGGAGGAATCGATTCGTTCCAAAGCGGAAGCACCGATCAGACGCATGCTCGCAATGAGCAAGTGACGCTCTCAGGCGCCTGGGACACATCTGCAGATCAGGCTTGCCAGAGTTGATTGATGAACGTTCTTGAGCGAACCGACAGCGGTCTGTATTGCAGAGCAGCGGATGCCTGGATCGATCCCTCAAGGCCCGTATCGAGAGCCTTGATCACACACGCCCATGCCGATCACGCCAGATCTGGTTGCGGCGAATACTGGGCTGTGGATGTCAGCGAAGGAGTGCTTCGACAGCGCCTGGGCCAAGACATCAATCTCCACTGCATGCCTTATCGCCAGGAGTTCTGGCTCAATCAGGCGTGTTTGTCATTCCACAGCGCTGGTCATGTGCTGGGGTCCGCTCAGATTCGTGTGATGGTCGAAGATCAGGTCTGGGTGGTGACCGGCGATTACAAACGTTGCCCCGACCCCAGCTGCGAACCCTTTGAAGTCGTTCCCTGCGACGTGCTGATCACCGAAGCCACATTCGGATTGCCGATCTATGCCTGGGAGTCGGGCAAGCAGGTGGCAACACAGATCCGAGACTGGTGGCATGGAGACCGCGAACGCCCCTCGCTGTTGTTTTGTTATTCGTTCGGCAAGGCTCAGCGTCTGTTGGCAGAGCTCAACGCCATCGGTGTTGACGAGGAAGTGCTGCTGCACGGAGCCGTTGAAACTGTCACGCGCCATTACCGCGAGGCAGGAGTGGCCATGACGGCGAGCAGACCCGTGAGCGAACTGCCGCGCAAGGATTCTCTGGCGGGTCGACTGGTCCTGGCACCACCCTCGGCCCATCGTTCTGCCTGGATGCGGCGGTTCAGGTCACCGCAGACAGCCTTTGCCTCGGGATGGATGGCAGTGCGGGGTGCGCGACGGCGGCGGGGCTATGAGCGAGGTTTCGTCCTCAGCGACCATGCGGACTGGCAGGGATTGGTGCAAACGGTGCTGCACAGCGGTGCCCAGACCGTGTACGTCACCCATGGGCAGAGCGATGTGCTGGCGCGCTTTCTACGCGAACGATATGGACTCGACGCCAAACCACTCGATCAGCTCAACTGAACTAACCTCGAACTCCATTCCTGAAGCACCGTCCCGTCACCATGACGACCCGCAACTCTGCCTTGACCGGCCTCATGGTTTTGATCACCACGACCGCAGCACCCGTGCTCGCCCAGCAAACCACGATCACGATCGAGCAGATCAACACCGTGGTGTTCCCCGCTGATGGTGCTGTAGCGGCGAAAGCAATCTGCACAGGTCTGGCCGACGGAGCACTCACGCGCGATCAGGTCGGAAGCGCTCTCGCCCGTCTGCAGGGTGCTCTGGGTGAAAGTGGCGAATCCGAATCAGCAACGCGTTACGTGAAGGCTTTCAACGCCGCTTCAGCCGGGATCAACGGCTGCAACGTCCAGGTGACGGGTCCCAGTGAGGACAATCTCTGGAATTACTGAGCAGGAGCCTGAGAGCCCTTTCGGCATGGATGCTTTCGCGGCTCTGATCGAGGAGCTGGATCAGATCACTGGAACGAAACGCAAGATTGATCTGATCGCTGGACATCTGCAGCGATCAGATGCTCATGACGCAGCCTGGTCGGTGTTGCTGCTGATGGGTGAGCGGCGCAAACGTTTGATCACCGGTCGACGGCTGCGCGACATTCTTCAGCAGGCGAGCGCAATGCCTGACTGGTTGTTCGATGACTGTCAGAGCCATGTCGGCGATTCTGCGGAAACCCTTTCGCTGCTCTGGCCACAACTGAGCAACGACATCCCGGCTCGTATTCACAACCCTGCCGTGACGACCTGGGTTGATCAGCTCAGCAGCTCACCACCGCTGTACTGGTGGATGGAGGAACTGCTGCCTGCCGTCGCAGCGATGGAACCTGATCAACAAAGCAACATCGTGCTGGCGATCTGGGAGTCACTGCCTTGTGATCGTCTGTTTCTGTTCAACAAGCTGCTGACAGGCGGCTTCCGCATCGGCGTCGCCCGAGGATTGGTCGTGAAAGCGATCGCCACTGGATTTCAGCTCGAGGAAGCTCTGGTTCTGGAGCGACTGATGACACCGGGAGTGGCGTCAGAGCAATGGTTTCGCTCTCTGACTGCGATCGCCGACGGAGAACGCTCCAACAGAGGACCGGTGCCCTATCCGTTTTTTCTGGCCAGTCCGCTGAAACAGGACACGCTCGAGGCCACCTCGGCATCGGAGTGGTGGGTGGAGCACAAGTGGGATGGCATCCGCGGACAGCTGATTCAGCGCGAAAACGGAACCTACCTCTGGAGTCGTGGCGAAGAACTGATCAACGAGCAGTTCCCGGAACTGATTGACATGGCGGAAGCGATTCCCGCCGACACGGTGCTTGATGGCGAAGTCATCTGCTGGGCAGAGCTTGAGAAGCAACCCAGACCCTTCAGTGATCTGCAGCGGCGGCTCGGCCGCAAAAACGTCGGCCGCAAACTGAGGCTGGAGTGTCCTGTGAGTTTCGTGGCCTATGACCTGCTGGAAAGCAATGGAGACGATCTGCGCTCGACATCTCTGCAGGAGCGGCTGGAACAACTCGGCGATCTTCAACAACGCATGGACACCAGCTCGGAGGGGTGGCGTTGCCGACTCAGCAGTGGACAACGACTGCAACGTTGGAATCAGCTCGATCGACTGCGCCAAGAGGCCGTGGAGCAGGGTGCCGAAGGAGTGATGCTCAAACACTTGCAATCGCCCTATCTGAGTGGGCGCAAACGCGGACACTGGTGGAAACACAAACGCGATCCAATGACCCTGGATGCGGTGCTGATCTACGCACAGGCAGGGCGCGGACGTCGCGCCAACCTGTTCACGGATTACACCTTCGCACTCTGGGACCAACAGTCGGAGCTAACCAGCAACCGTCAGTTGGTGACGTTCGCCAAGGCCTATTCCGGATTGAACGACGCCGAGATCCTCGAACTGGATCGATGGATCCGCCGTCACACGCGCGAACGCTTCGGTCCAACCCGCTCGGTGGACCCTGAACTGGTGTTCGAAATCGGATTTGAAGGCATTCAGGCCTCAAAGCGCCACAAGTGTGGCCTGGCAGTTCGTTTTCCCAGGATCCTGCGATGGCGGAGTGACCGCACGGCCGACAGCGCCAACACCATCGAAGATGCTCAAACACTCTGCGATCAATTAGTTCAGCGAACGCGATCAACGTGAATCAGACGTCTCCAGAACAGTGCGATCGCAAGCAGCGCGACCCTGATCAACAGCGGATGCTCGCGCCGATCCTGGACTGGTTTGAACATCAGGGGTGGGAACCACTTCCCTTCCAGACCCGCACATGGGAAGCACACCTGCTGGGGTTCAGCGGGCTGATCCAGGTGCCAACAGGTTCAGGGAAAACGTATGCCGCCGTGATGGGCCAAATCGCGCACATGCTCGAGACACCGGCTGAACAATCGGGTGTCCGATTGCTCTACCTCACGCCACTGAGAGCACTGAGCCGTGACCTTGCGGTGGCACTGAAGCAACCGATCGAGACCATGGGCTGGCCCTTGCGAGTGGGGATCAGAAATGGAGATACCGCTACCGCTGAAAGGAACCGCCAAACCAGAACCCCACCTGAAATCCTGATCACCACCCCGGAATCACTTTGCGTACTGCTGGCGGGTCGCCATTGCGAGGCGTTGTTCAGCACGCTTGAGACCGTGATCCTTGACGAATGGCATGAGCTGATTGGAAGCAAGCGTGGCGTGCAAACGGAACTGGCTCTCAGCTGGTTGCGACAACAACGCCCTCGGCTGCAGACCTGGGCCATCAGCGCAACGATCGGAAATCTCGAGGAATCAGCCCGGCATGCCCTGGGCGTGAATGGCGAGCCATGCCTGATCACTGGAGCCCCCAAGCGTGGGCTGGATGTCACAAGCATCCTTCCCGACAGCATCGATGGATTTCCCTGGGGCGGTCACCTCGGACTGAGGCGATACGAAGATCTGATCGGGCAAATGGAACCCTGCACCAGCACTCTGCTGTTCACCAACACCCGCAACCAGGCTGAGCGCTGGTTCCAGTGTCTGCGCTATGCCTGTCCTGAAATGGAAGGACTGCTGGCCCTCCATCACAGCGCCCTGGATCGCAGTGAAAGAGAGGCCATTGAAGCTGCTGTCAAAGCGGGTTCGATGCTCTGGGTGGTCTGCACCAGCTCCCTCGATCTGGGAGTGGACTTTCAACCCGTGGAGCGAGTTGTTCAGATCGGATCACCAAAAAATCTGGCACGCCTGCTGCAGCGTGCAGGACGCTCAGCGCACTTGCCGGGTGGAACCTCAAAGGTGTTGTTCATGCCGACCAACGCCCTGGAACTTCTGGAGCTGAGTGCCGTTCGCCGCGGGCTTGACAACGGCATGGTGGAAGAGCGACGCCCACCCAACCAACCGCTGGATGTTCTGCTGCAACATCTGACGACGCTGGCATGTGGACCTGGTTTCAGGCCTGACGAAACGCTTACTGCCATTCGCAGCACAAGCTCCTACAAAAAACTGGAGCAGAGTGACTGGGAGTGGTGTCTGCGCTTTCTTGAACACGGAGGTGATTGCCTCGGTGCCTACCCCCGTTACCAAAAACTGCACAGCACGGATGACGGCCGTTTCGTCATTCGCGATAACGCCATCGCAAGACTGCATCGCTTCAACATCGGCACAATCACATCGGCACCCGCAATCCGGGTTCGGTTCGTGCGAGGATCAGTATTGGGACATGTTGAGGAAACATTCATAAGCCAGCTGAAGCCGAGGGATGTGTTCTTTTTCGCAGGACGTCAGCTGGAATTCGTGAGACTTCGCGACATGACGGCCTACGTGAAGACCACATCGAAAAAAAGCACAGCTGTTCCAGCCTGGGCCGGCGGGCAGATGTCGCTCTCAGATCTGCTGACCCACCATCTGCGAGAAGAGGTTGCAAGAGCCGGGCGTGGCGAACTGGATACACCGGAGCTCAATGCGCTTGAACCACTGTTTGAACGCCAGATGGATCTGTCAGCCCTGCCATCGAGTGAACAGTTGCTGATTGAAACCTGCCGCACACGCGAAGGCATGCATCTTTACGCCTATCCGTTTGAAGGCCGATTTGTGCACGAGGGCCTTGGTTTTTTATGGGCCACACGACTGACAAGACGCCATCGCGGCACGATCACGGTGTCAGTGAATGACTACGGTTTCGAACTGCTGGCGCCCAGGGGATATCCCATGGATGACCTGCTGGACGAGCATCTGGAGGAGCTGCTCGACGACAATGATCTGGAAACAGATCTGGAACAGGCACTGAATCTTTCGGAGCTGTGTCGACGCCGGTTCCGTGGTATCGCCCAGGTGGCAGGTTTACTTGTTCAGGGCTTCCCTGGAAAGAGCAAAAGCGCTGGACAGTTGCAGATCAGCGGCTCACTGCTGTGGGAGGTGTTCAACAAACATGAACCCAACAATCTTCTTGTTCGCCAAGCGCGACACGAAGTGCTGCAAGAGCAGCTTGAACTACCGCGGCTACGCAGTGCACTGAAAAGAATGCAACGCGGAGAAACACTGCACTGCCCTACGCCACGCCCAACGCCACTGGCTTTTCCATTACTGGTGGAAAGGCTCAACAACCGTATGAGCAACGAGTCCGTCCTGGAACGCATCAAACGCATGCAATATGAAGCACTGCGAAATGAACAATAAGCAAAGCCAATTAACTGTTACAACGATTACAGCCAAGAGTCAAATCGCTTGTCGCAAACTGCGTATCAGCGATTAACGCGATTCAAAATACAAAACAGACGGCAAAGGAAGGTTTAAACTAAATCAGAGGAGCGCAACAGGCTAATATAAATATATTAAACAGGATCAATTATAACAAAACAAAAAAATTAGAAGAGGTTTATCGTTGAAAGAGTGCTCATCTTAAGAACTAAAAATAAATCCACTACTTATAGAATGTACATTCGAAATAGTCTCAAAAGAGCAGCACGAAAAGTGAATCTTACAATGCATCAAGAACCGTCATTACTATAGTGCCTGTATTTCCTGGACCCTGTTTACAGCCGTCTCCCTTGCCACCGGCAACAGCCTCCATTTCCTCCTCTGAAAGCTCTGACATTTTTGATTTGAATGCCGTTCGTAGATCCTCAGCACTGATTTCAATACCATAATCTGCAGCAAGCTTAACGGCTTCTTCAGCGGTAGTGGCGGCGGTAATTGACTGCCTAAATTCGGAATTCGTCGAAAGCAAATTCAAAAGATCTTCTTGGGCTGACATGTTAAAAAACAATACTTTTTTTAGTTTACGTGAAAAGTACAAAATGGCGATCAAACAAAAGAATTGTTTTATAATTGATGGAAACAATATAATGGGCATCACTTGCTACTCAGAAGGACTGGAATTAAGAGTTCAAATTTGCGTAATCAACGCTAAGGCCGAATAAAATTGACCGAAGAAGTACATGAAAGGTAAGAGCGTATGCACCTGTAGAAGTAAGGACGTGCAAATCCTTTATCCAAGGATGATGAAGGATGCAAAAAACTGTATAATGAGTTCGCAAGCAAAAGTTAGACAGTAAACCATTCACCCATAACAAGGCGGAGGAGAAGAAGGATTAACGCCAAAAAAGATCCCACGAAAAACGCTGGGTAGACGGGATGCTATTCGATACAGCAATCTAAGAGATAAACAAGCAGTGGCGGCCGTTCATGCTCGGAGCCGACTTAACGAAATACGGCGTTAATCAGGCTGCTGAAGCAATGAAGCAGCCACTGCAGATCACAATGACATTCTAACGATTTCAAGAGCCAAGCATAAAGCGCCTGCACGCCATAACCAATATGTCCTCGGTGTTGATCCTGATGGTGCTCTGGCAGCCAACGAGCAACGCCGCAAACGCAAGGCTACGATTCTCAAGGACTTCAAAGATGAAGTGATGGATTTCATCAAAGAAGCGGCCTACCTCTTCGACAGAAATCAGCACTCGAATCAAAAACTTAATCAAGCCTTGACCATTGCCCGTGAGGCAATGGATCAAGCCCACGAAGACCTGCAATGGGGTGACTAACGACAGTTAACTGCTGCACTAATACACTCCAGCAGCTGTTTACAGCAGCGATAGGGAAACTCCAGCTCAAGCCGCACTGACCAATCGCTAGAGCGACCCGAAACTCTCTCTCGAAACTGCATGCAAAACCTTCAACGCCTGAAGGTTCTCAAGACGTTTCTGCGCCTGGGTCAGCATCGCTCTCACATGTGGGGCACAAGCATCAACCAAGGCAGCACCTTCAGAGGCTTCAGCCTTTGTGATTTCAATACAAGGGTCAATTTGGTGCTCAACGGGAAGTTCCTCGTCGAGCGACACCAAGGCAGGGCCTGCAGTAACTAACAGCAGTTGAGGAAATGACCGTCGTGTGTCCTCTGAGAAGGGCTGCATCAACAAGTTATTTAGGGCTTTTCAAGTCTGGCGACTGCAGAAATATGCACCAAACGGGGGAGCTAGGCGCATGGAAGATCACCCTTCCGGGTGATGTGAGTCCGATTGATTCAAGAGATGGTGAAGAGGTCCAGGAGGGATGACCTCCTTTCACTCCCAAAACAATGAGACTCTTTCCTGCAATCGCTGCCATTACTGTTGTCGGAGCAACATTGAATGTAAGTCCGGCAAGGGCATTTGGCTTAGGAAAATTAATTAATGCGGCTGTCGGAGCCTCAGTCGCACAGCCAGTAGCGGCCCCGCAACAATCCAGCACTAATGGATCACGCGCTAACGGTCTCAGCGGTGCATCTGGAGGAAACGGAACTACCGTCAGCGGTCAAGACAACACAGTGAATACTCAACAAGTGACGCATATTCACCACCACCATTACACAACAAACACTACAGAAAACAACATTAGTTTTACTACTAACGCTCATTAAAATTTGATGTTTTGAGTCGGGAAGCCTGAAGCCATGGAAGCAAGGCTGAGAGCTATACAAGACCTAAAAGGGAAAAGCAGGGGGCGTTGAGTGACGCTATCGATCTCCCGACTGAACATTCTCAAGCAAACAGCATCTTTCTATTGCTTTAATACGCCAGCAACCGTTAGCGCTGCTTCTGTTAATAGACACCCCTTATTTAAAAAAGACCTAAGGCACGCTATTCTACTTTGATCATCGCGAAAATTAGCCGAAAAAGTAATTGAAGTGTGCTCAAAGTATAAGACAACTGATTGAGTGAAGAGCATCGAAAAGATGTCAATCATTTTTATGTCCTCATAGTTACAGCTACTCAAACCAAAAGCACCACGATACTCGATATGATTTTCGTATAGCCTCAGAGCTGGGGCTATAGAATTATTACCCAAAGCAAAGAGCTTTGGCATAAAGCTCAAGCCATTAAAGCTAGCGCGTAAATTGGCGTCAAAAATAGGTTTTGTCTCATTCAAGTTCAGCCAACCTCCATACAGTAAAAGTAACAGTAAAATATGAGACTGTCATTGGCAATATGGCAAGGAAGTAGTGTCTCTATCGATCTCCCGACAAAACAAGGTCACACCAATTACACCACGCCAAATGCAGGCCTTTTTTATGGCCGGCCATCACCTGTGACAGATATCACTAAGGGATGTGACACGCATCATCAAATGATCTGGAGATCAGAGAGATCATAAGTTCATTAGCTGAACAGCTTCGGTTCTGCTCCTCGGATACTCAAGTCAATGATGAGCCTTCTTCTCCTAATAACTATCACATACCTACTGTATTTACTGTTAAAACAAATAGAGAGTAAATTAGAGCAGTTAGAGGAATGGAAACAACATACGCTAATGATACTGGCATTCGCTTTAATGATTGAGGTGAGTCGACATGGGTACATACCTAGGACTTCCTGAATCGGCGTGATCGATAGATACCATTGTGCATGCTCAAGCGATGACGACATGTGAATCAAGGTCAAACAATGAACAACATGACGGACGCGAAATCAGGTTATTTAATGGAAGGCTCTACGGATACGGAGAACAACGATGACCGTCGCAATGACTTCTGCGCAGTAAGGATACTCGTATCATGAAAACAACTCAAAGACATAGGAGAAGGTCTGAGCTGACGCCTGTCCTCAGGTGAGGCAGAAAGCCCCAGCTAATCCTAGTGAAGTTGTTGAGATGACAGAAAACTGGATTTGGGTTTCTACTGAGGATTTGAAGAAAGCCAATCCAAACCCTTCGGAGGAAGAGCTGGAAAACGCATAATGTTGTGGTAATAACTCGGTACCAATTGGTAAGTGCTGGGCGTACGAATATGTAGTTTGGATATAGGAAGTTGGCTTCAGAGAGTGCTGACATACTGAGATAATCTAATTAAGCCGCCCCCACAAAAACCTCGAATGGAGAGGAGCTGTTAATTGTCGGTAAGCCCGTAAAGTCTGAATTCTGCTTCCGTACAAACCGCCTGGAAAGGTCCAGAAACCGTACCTTTGAGGTCGGCTGTCCCTCTATTTCCTGCCGTACGAACCGCCTAGAACAAAAAGGTCATCCTTCGGAGACACCGATGACTCAAGGACAACTCGAAACCTTCCTAAAAAAGGTCAAAGCTGACACCAGCCTTCAGGAGAAGCTCAAGAAAGCTGCTGATGCTGATGCAGTAGTAGCAATAGCTAAAAACGTGGGTTTAACTATTTTTGCTGATGACTTGAAGAAAGGCCAGTCAGAACTTGCAAATGAAGAACTAGAAAAGGTGGCTGGTGGAGAACAGTGCCCCCTGAATACTGGGTGCCCGCTACATACTGGCTGGTGGTGCACTGGAGTACTGGTTGATCAACGACCACATCGTTCTGGCGCTAGTGATGCATAACTACATAAAAAAGCGATTAGGAGTATGGTTGAATAAAGCCGAAGATTGAAGGCCAAAACCCGGACAATTTCCGTCAACAATACACTTAAGCCCAAAAATCAGATGCCTAAAACAGGATCAGTTACCAAAAACGAGAAATTTGATGCAATTTATTCTAGCTTACAAGGTGCAAAAAAATTAAGCAGCAAGAATTAAAAGACATGGCAAAAGCAAAAGGCACTATGCAGACTAATAACTATGACACCTAAAATCACTCCAAGAATGGTAAGTGAGCTAATTAGCTAGATAAGAACTGATAGCCTTAATAGACATCAAATAAATTACTCAACGAAGCATAGCCAAGCAAAAGATAGTATAAGAAAATCAACAAACAATAAAAAGGGTTTGGTGAGGTATGCATTGACGAGCTGAAAGATACAGCGCTATAAGCATCCGTATAAGCCAAACTAGATAAGCGGTTTTATACCAATCACCAGAAACAAACCAGAACTTCTCAACGTTAGCGCCGAGGCTATGCAGTGGGTTTAACCAAAAGTGCTGCAATCCTGAAAGAACAAGGGGGTATTACCCAGAAATAACAATGCTCAACTATGCCTTTTAGGTCAATCTTAATCATCGCCCTCTCCATCACTATTGGCGTTGGAGCAATCACCAGCACATAAAATCAGGCCAATGAGCTATCAACTCAGAAACAACGACACACAAGAAACAGCAGTCAGGGTTAGAGGTTGCTGATGATGCTGACTCGTAAGACAAACAAAAAATACATCAAAAATAAAACAATAACAGATCTATTGCTAAAGCTGATTCATTAGTACCTCTGCTATATCAGAAAGCGGCTCATGACCTTTCTAATAATAATCAAATAAATACTATTACTTGGGTGTAGCAAAAAACAGATTTAAGAGGTATGGCATTCACCCAATCAAACTGAGCAATGAAAAAAGACTGTCACAAAGCGAGTTGATCAAGCGAGGTCAGATGTAAGAATATAAAGAGGCATCAATTCAAGCCATGGAAACCACTGTCTGGACTTTCAACTTAAGCGTTCCATTCACAGAATGGGTCAAAATATATGACAGCGAAGATGTCTCCAAGATGCACTCTTCAGTGGGGATCAAAACGCTGTTTCGTGGAGTCAGCAAAAACGATGAATCTAAAGTCTGTGCCGTTCAACAAGCCCCAGTTGGTGTAGCACAAAAACTGTTCGAAGATAACAAAGAGATGATTAGAGGAGCTGGTCATATCATTGAAAGTACAGTGATAACTGCCTATTCAGAGAATTAATATCAACATCAGAGCGTGTTATAAGACTGAATCTCAACCATAGCCAAAGAAAGTTTAACAGAATAATAAACAACTTTATTGTTGAATTAAATCAAGGATAGCTTCACTCATTCAGCAAGATTCGCAACAACTAGTGTGCGAGTCATAACTTAAAAGCATATATGTTAGTAGAAGAAAGCGGCATTTAAGTACATGCTAAACAGAAATCAGTTGGATTAATTAAATAAATCCTAGACATCAAAAATAGAAGAATCATAATAATACAATAAATCAGCAAGGAATGTAAACCAATATAATTTTATAATTCGCACGAATTGTGAATAAAACCACCATGAGTCGTATAATGGACTAAGACCCCACTAGAAACAATGAATTTTGATATTGTAATTCTTGATGAGTTCATCAAAAGCTATCCAGAAATAAAATGGAAAAATTGGAAAGACTATGTGAGAGAGCAAATGATCAGCCAGGGAGATCACTGGTCAACAGCATCATTATCGGGAAAAGATATTTGGGATTGCCTAGACAAGCATCAAATTAATCCTCTTCACCTCGTGCAGTGGAAACCAACTGTGGACACTCTTTATCAGGTGAGCTTACCGGACCATCCACACCCGTTCGATCATCCGTTGTAAATTATTTATATGGATTGTTTGTACAATGCGATTCAAAAATAGATTTGCTTTTAATAGCCTAGGACTAGGAGCCTTACCTAGCAATAAAAAATTGTCTTGACGTGAATTTAACCATCAATAAAAACACTTAAGACACGGTAAGCCTAAGAGGCCAATAAAAATTGAGCAACTTGTCACAAATGAGAATCATCAATAGCGCAGTTTAGACAGACCAAAGCACACATCTCAAGCCTATTGTTCGTAGCCTGAAGCATCTTGTGAAACCAGTATGAGTCAACGCAAAGCACCTTATTTTCCTCTAAGCAACCAATATTTCTACCTGGTCTTTTCTGTAATTCTATCTTTTTTGTTTGGGTGGTCACTGGAGGTCCATCTATTAACATCTAGCGGCTTGTTAGATTAATAAACGGTTAGATACTGACCAGAGCATATAAAGAGAATAGATATAAGTAAAATACAAACTCTACAGTAGACAAAGATCCCATGGTTATAATGAAAAATATATACCGGATCGAAGAGTTAAACCCCTTCCACGAATGGCATTTTCATGGATCAACAGTAGACCAACAGGAAGCAATTAACTGGGCACAAGACCTATGCACTCAGATCAAACGATCAGTGCGCGTTCTGGATCAAACAGACAACATAGTAAAACAATTTGATGCTGAAAAGTTAACAAAGTAGGGACTATGGAGGACTGATGGGAGAAGTATTCATAAGCATAAAATAACCTACATGGGAAATGTTCGATAAAACCTAACTTTCAATGATTCAGAATGATGACGACAGGTGATTGAATTGATCTAAGAATAGACGGCTAGACAAAAGATGCCAATTAGACTGAAGACTTCTGACAATTACAAATGCTCGACAAATATACCTGCTGAACTATCGTGCGAGTGAAATAATCGATAGCCTTAGAACGCAAAATTTTAGACTCATTGCGAGAACAAGACATTTAAAGAGATACGACGTCCAAATCAACCAACAATAGTTTAAAGTATTAAAACATTAAAATGTCAACAGTAAATAATGAGCAAAAGAAATTAGCACAAATAACCAATTGCAAATAATATCCTAATGGGTCCCGGATACTTTATTTTCATCACATGGCTTCCAATAATTACCAACTTTGAAAACAGTATTACAACCCATTCTTTGAGCAGCAAGACGTGCGAGTTTTTCGTTTGAATACATCAGTTGACTTTCAAGATGAGATTTCTTTAATGCATGGGGATGTGAATGATGAATATGAGGCATTTGTTGCTTAGATCCGCTTAAATTAACGAAACCCATGCTCAACGGACCAGCGGTCCAGACCGCCATAGTGTTTAAACCAACAGAAAGTAATCCCATACCGACAACAGACGCAGTAATAGCTCCCATGGAAACAAGTCCAATGCCAACAACACCCATTGGCACAATGCCAATACAAACTACGCCCATAGGAACAATACCGATAGCTACAACTCCGAGTGGTGCAATGCCAAATGCAATTTTCTTAGGTTTTGAGCCACAGTGCTCTGATGTATTGGAGTTAGAAGCTGATGATTCAGTAGCCATTAGTCCGAATAGTATCTCTCTCGTACACTAGACATAGGAGTAACAGTCGAACATTACATTTAGCAGTTGACCATCAAAAGAACTGAATGGGACTCACATGAAACTGATCTAACAATCAAAAAGCACAGTCAGCTTGATTGCGATTGGGTGGCAACGACATGTATTTCCTCCGCCAGTTTTTTGATAGCCGCTAGCGTTTCTCGATCAGTCTGGGCCTGTTGTTCAGCGATTTCACTTTGTATATTCTGACCAACAATAATGATTGACAACAAAACCAGCTGGAGAAATGTTTCAGCAATCCAGGAAACAATTTCTAAAGGATCTTCTGATGACAATGCTTCGGGCAACGAGATCAGCGCTATGAAGGCAAAAAGATAGGCGCAAGTCATTGTACCTACTTTTTCTGTGACAAAAAGAGCAACTTGTTTATTGAAGTCTCGGAGAGGCATAATAGGAGATGATCTGATGGCGAATTTACAACTTATAACTCATGAAAGTGTGAATTACCAGAATTGTTTGGATATAAAGTCATATTCAATTAAAACGACGGCTGATGTAAAAGAATGGATCATAAATCATAACCTGTCGAATGTGAACATGCTCAAGAGCACAATCACAATTAGAGAAAGAGCTCATTTAATCCAAAGATTCACAGATACTCTGAAGACTTTTCAGACGTCAATCGAATCAATGCGAATGCAATGGAGAACAAATGCGAAAAACTTTTATGATGAGCAAAATCAACGTAAATGAAGCCAGACGAATCATTGTGGAGCCACAGTCCATTCTAAAGACTCCCAGCCAAGACAAAGCAATCATGATCGAAATCCTTACGTCCATCTAATGCCTTGCATTGAACATAAAAAAATACAAGCTTTGAAAGGGGTAGTTTTAATCAAGCGAGTTTTGGTAATAAAATGTGCGCCGCTGAGAGACACAGCAAAAAAAGTATGCCCTTAAAGGGTTAGCCATAATGCTTAAATTGTTCTAAGCGGAGATAAAATGAGATAAGACCACGACGATTTTCATCATGATGAAGACAACATCAATGAAGGAATCTATGAATTCAGGAGAAGATTCTATCAGATTCATTACAAACAGGAGCTAATGGTAAGACCATCATGCAGCATAAAAAGCACCACTAAGCACTCTCAATTCAGATGAATCTAATTTCTGGATTCAGGTCTGACGCTTGAAGGTATAGCAACCTCCGTGGTAGCCGGTGAAGGGCTGGGCGTAGGTGACCAGTTCCCAGCCTTGAGCACCGAGTTCATTCATCAGCTGAACAAGGCTGACCTGCTGCGGATGGTTTCTTGAGATCAAGGGCTTGTCGTCCAGCCAGAGCTCCTCAATCTCGCCAGTCCAGCTCTTGCCACGGGGAACGAAGCGCAGCTGTGTGTATTCCCAGGCCATCAACGCTTTATGAGTCGATGGACTCTAAAGCCATGAGCTAAAAATTGAGCGCATCGCCCCCCACCGCGTGATTCAAAAAACATGAAACGGACCAAACGGTTTTTGCTGGAGGGGCAGTGCGATCATTGAAAACAGTCACAGGCAAAACAATTCCAGGCAAGAGACCAGCAACACGATGGCCAGCTCTGAAACGTGACAACGCTTGAAAGGACACCACCTATCAAAACCATGTCATGCTGTAGTTCCTGAACCTGAGGTCAACGGTGGACCGTGAAGGTTGGTTCAAGGGACTGACCAACTCGAGCAGAAGCGGCAGAGCAACGCTCACGAACAGTTGTTCCCGCTCAGCATGACGGATCAGGATCGAATGACTGAATGCAGAAGCGTTGTGCTGCATTACAAATCTAAAATTTGAGCAATGAACAAAAATCCGAGGCTATTTCTGGTTGTTCTAGGAGGGAGAAGCGCCGATTGTCACATTGAACTGCACGATGTTCGTTGGGTTGTGGGAGCAAACATTGAGGAGACAATTCCGAAGCTGAGACAAGAATGGTTTGGATTAACCACCGGACTGCATATCGACAGTTACAAGGTAATCCAGCATGTTGATGGCTACACCATTGAGCTATTCGAGAGACACGAGGAAGAAAACTCGAAACAAACGACGTCGTTAACCGCAAAGAACGAAAAGCTTTGGTTCATCAACCTAGGAGGCTACGACAGAAACTCGTTACAGGAATTGCATCAATTCGGCCTGGTCGTGGCTCCCAGTAAACAAGCTGCAAAGGCACGGGCACGTCAGCGTTGGCTAAACACAGCCTTGCAGGTCCATAAGGATGACTTACACAGCATCAACAATCTGGGTGCAGTCGATGACTGTTTACCCATCTTCCAGCTTGAAGGATGGCAAATCCTGCTAAAAGCTGAGCCAGGAATACCTGAAACGGAGCTAAAGCCAGATTGGTTTGGATATTGGCGAATCGATGGAAGAGTGCCGAAACCCCGGCCTGAGTAACGGAGGTTTTGATCAGTCAATGATCAAGAGCAGATGTAAAGTCAAGTGAAACTAAGGAGTTGGCTCACCTAAATCAGAGCATGGCTCGGAGTGATTTCAGTCATATTTAACCTGAACATAGATCTTCAGTAGATCATCGCTTTAAGAACTGTTCATTTGTCCTGGCCATGATCTCAACGAACAAGTGTCCTGATGATAGGGGTGAGGGAAACGGACTAAGTGCAAACGAATAGCTTTCCAGAGTAGAGAAGGAACGTTAACAATAGTACGAAATAATATAGACAAAACAAGGCAAAAAATAGAATTTAGAGTCAAATAAAATCAGCAGAAGAATGAAAATTCAATTCGGAAAATATCTACAAAAAAACAGCCCAACAGCAAAGAGCCTAGCAGCACTATGAGAAACAACAAACTTCCGAGTAATTGACAGCTAAATTAAATCTGTAGAAATATATGCTAAAAAACAGAAAAGCAATTAATACGCTCGGGAAGACGAGGAAATTCTCCCAAATAAAGCTCTTGAATCAAAGCTCGAGCACCTTCTTTATTGCTGGTATCAATCAACAAAGAAATACGACTCTTCCACCAAGCCCTAATGGGACCTGCATGTCGTTTAATAAAGACATGAGAAGGAAAATCCATGAAAAGCAAGTGAACGAGAACTAATATTAGATGAGACATTATTTATAGAGGCATACTTGTAGAAAGTCAGTAGCAGAAACTACAAAATTGTGACAATAAAAATCACACCCGCATTTTTAACCAATAGTGTAGAAGAAAGAGAGCAGTAATATTGGAGAACTTTTAAAATTGGACTCAGGAGATCAAAAACGCCATTAAAGCCATTCTCACCCAAATCAAACCTGCATTTCCAAAAAATTGGAAAACAATCGTGTACAACATTCTCGTTAATCTTATGCAAAATGAAAATGACCAATACACTTATTTGCAACGCGAAATTCCGAAAAATGGAGAACCCCATGAAACATCACGCTGGTACCGTAAAATGAACAAGCCTGGTCAAGTAATGTTCAGTCGACTTATTAGCCTTTCATGTCCTGGCAACACAGACCTGGACTTAAACCATTGTGATCAACATGAATTCAATCAGATAAATACAGTAGTACCATTAGCAAAACACGCCGCTAATTGTTAGCGCTGAAGTACCAAAATAGTTTAAATCAGTTCGGCAGGATCATCATGCCTGCAATGCAAGTTCAAAGTTAGGTTGAGCAGAATTGAATAACCAATTCATATTGCCTCATGCGTGAAGATGGTAAAGAAATAATTTAAACCGCTCGATCAAGTTTCGTTTGGACAAAATATTAATCCCAGGATAAGAAGAATAAGTAGAGTAAGGAATCAATTCAATCCATTCGCACGTTCACCATATATGCAACCATTAACATATATAGACGCAGATGCAAGAGAAACATTATAAAAAGGGTTGCCAAACTATCTGGATGAATTGAAATATTGTGAGTTTTCACTAAAAATTTATTTATTATTCTTCCATAATTTTGAACCGTCCCAACCGACGAAGAAGGCAAAGATGATCGCCCCGTATGCACTAGGCACAATGACGCCCTCCTTCACCATGGAAATGAATGCCAACACAAGAAACACTAACCACGAAACAAAAGACCACCTATCCTTTTGAGATGACACGATGACAGTTGCAAGTGCTCAAATTCTAGACACTGCACCGGATACGATCATGCACTAGCTGATTCCCGCTCAGCCCTATCTGTAGCTACGAGTCTCTGGTCTAAGGGCGTTAAACTTGCTTGATTATCAGGCTCAAACGCCTCACCCAATAACTTGACCAATCGAAAATCTGTCGCCTCATTGTCCAATATCTAGAATTGAATCATTTCAATGCTTAAAGCCAGCACTCCCATCGAACAGAATAAATAAGAGACCATTCAACAAAACACAATTGCACCAATTGCATGATCTAAATAGTTCTCAAATATTTTTGTTGCAATTAGATAACTGACAGGAATCAATACAAACTACAAAGAAGTGATTTGCTAGAGTCATGTAATAACAAAATGCCACCAAACTTCAAGTCTTTCTGGAGTGAAATAACATTTGGAGCCAAACAATCCCCCATGGGCTGTGTCATGAAGGATGTGATGGCGAGCATCTCGAAGCAAGGCTGAATCCACTGGCACCAGACCATCACCCGTAACATCCACGGCTCCAGCAATACCGCGATAGCTGCCTTTGGCGCTGCGCCGACTGAAAGGAGAGGCGATTTCACTCTGCAAATCGAGATCGCCGGCAATGGCCACATAATCAACGTTAGGCTCATGACATCCAGGGAAACATCGATCAACCATGGCCCGAAGCGGTGTAGCACGAACAGCCTGGTGTGGACTGCCCAAGGTGATCAGCCGATCACATCGGGTAGCTCCTGCATAGGAGCGTCCTTGAAAGAGTTGACGACTGAGATAAGGCCGGAGCATCACCCCCCCAGAGCTATGGCCGATCAAAGTGACATGAGCTGACGATGACTTGGCTTGGAGGCGCTTCACCATCTCATCAACACGATCCAGAACTCGGCGCCATCCAAACCCCCAACTCGTGAGAAGCCAGTCATAGCGGCTAACTGGGACAATCTGAACGTCGATCACTCCCTGTTGCCGCAGCCATTCGGCCATAGGCTTATAAGCCTCTTCAGTGATCAGGAAACCACCGAGAATCACAACAGGCTGAAGTGGGTCAACAGGATCCATAACTCCGATCGGGCCCAAACAACGCCATCATCTCTGTAATCGAGAACATGGCCATGACAAAAGAAAGAGTTGCTGACTATCCGCGACCTCCAAAGCTTGAGCTTAGTTCCGACCATGTACTAGTGAAGGTAGGAGGAGAAATACTCTTCGATGGCAGCGGTTGTCAGCGTGTGCTAGAAACCTTTCATCCACCCACTTACTACCTTCCCCCAACAAGCACAAACGTGAATCTGTTGATTCCCGCAGCTGGTCGCAGCTTCTGCGAATGGAAGGGAGTTGCTGAATATTTCGATGTCATAGCTGGAGGTCATCGCATACACCGCGCAGTATGGCGCTACCCATCTCCCACAGAATCCTTTCAAGCAATTGCTGGTTGGTTTGCTCTTTATCCAGGATTAATGGATGGGTGTTGGCTGAATGGGGAAGAAGTCACTGCTCAACCAGGAGGTTTTTACGGAGGCTGGATCAGCTCAGCAGTTGAAGGTCCATTCAAGGGAGACCCTAGCCATCCAGAACTGATCTAGTCAACAGAATTAATTAGTTAAGCAGAATTGATCACGGGAAGGCACCTGTAGTAAAGATCTCATAAATCATTCGACCATTGCATTTTTAATTGCTCGTACAAAAGCCGTTGCCTGGAAGTCGTCACCAAGCTGTCAAGACAAAGCTTATATCCGGATTTTGGGTTACAGAAAATTTTTTGCGAGGTTTCAGCAATCCACTCAATAAATCTCGATGCACCAGATTCGGGTAGTTTAAAAATTTCAGTGTACTTTTGTGTTTCCACTTCCTGCAAGTAAGGAAGGATTTCTCGATAATCAGAAAGTTGGTAGAGAAGAAACTGCTCACCGAGCCAACAATCCTTTAAAGAAAGGCTGGTGCGCTTTTCACAAATTTCAGGATCAGCACAAGTAATATACCTAAGTCTGCCAAGATATGAAATCGATTGAAGCTGCTCAACCTGAACAAGAGGGCAATAACTAATAGTAATTAGTTCAGGATGCTGGTTGATTTCAGCAACATATAACGCTGCATGAGCATCGCCTTCATCAATAACGTCGCCAAGCCAATTAACAATAGAAGGAATTCCCATATCGAGCGAACTAATCCCATATTCTAAGAAGTCAAGGATGGAGCCAAGTGCTCAATTGAGTTATGGAGATGTGTCTTATCGTCAATACAGATCAGTGGGGGCAAAAGCAATTCTTGTGCTTGAAGGAAAGAGGCTAGACAGCAAAATCATGGAAGTCAAAATAGCTGAAAAAATTAAAGAACTGCCGCTCCCTTGAATCGTTGCTATATTAAAAAAAGATATATTTTTTAAACATGAAAATTGTGTTTGGAGTACTAGCGAGTCTTGTTCTTATTGGCATCGCCACTTCCAGCAATGCCGGATCAGTAACAGGAACAGGATTCGACAAATCAGCAATCATTGATGACCTCAAAACGAATGTGCCACAAGGCTCGGAGATCACAGAAACAAACTGTGAAACAGTCGGCGTACCTTCAGGTGGCGACAATAAATATCGCTGTACTCTTGTGTGGGAATAATTACTCTGAACAATGGATACCCAATGAAAGTGAATTCAAGTCTATAGCTCTGAAGATATTTAAATCAATAGCTATATGCAGGAAGTAGAAACTCCTGACAAATCTTAAAGCTGTAGATAGAGATCAAATAAACCTCTAATTTATTGCAAAATCAAATCCATTAATGCCTTCAAGTTTATCAGTTTTAACGACGTTACAAAGCAAACAATTCCTGGCATAGATAGAATTGCTGGTCAACACACCCCTTTTCAAGCATGGATACATTGATTCGCCTGTTAAGAGAACAGCCGAGGAATGACAGGATTCCCGAGCTCGTTATGACAGCAGAGAAACGGTCCAACGTTGATCTAAGCCAGACTGAGAATCTGCTGATGGGTGTCTGGGAACTTCGATGGAGCAGCGCAAAACAACCATGGCTGAAACAAGCAAACTGGCTTGAGAATATCCAGGTTCTAGATCCAGCAAATGCTCGAGGCATGAATCTGCTGCGTCTTGCCGGACCGTTGGGAGCGGTAGCTGCAGTAACCGTCGAAGCAGAGCTCACTACTGATAAAACAAATCGAATCGGCGTGAGATTTCGCAAAGGTGGGTGGAGAGGCCCTGGGTTGCCAGGTGGACGACGACTCGAATTGCTCAAGAGCGTAAACCAATCGTTTCCTGCATGGCTTGATATCACGACACTTTCAAATGATCTAAGAATCTGCCGAGGCAATGCTGGAACGACATTCGCCCTTCTCAAACGGCATGACATGTCAGTCTCTGACTTCTTTCATCCATCCACAAACCAGCAGTGAGAGATTTTTTGTATGGAATGTTCCAGAAGTACGTTCCACAAATTTCTATAATCAAGCTCAAACAACCAGTTGTCACCGACAGATCGCCTGACCAGAACATCTAGAACATCAGAGTGTTTATGTCAGATGATCATGCAACCGAAAATGCAGCAAGGACGCTCGGTTTTGATCAAACTTTTTAAGAGGTGTATGCAGATCAACTCTTCTGTCAGTGCCCATAGAGAACTCGCGTGGAAGCCAAGCAATCCATCAGCCAGCCGAAGTGTCACTGTTAGGATTAGTGCAGGACTAGGGGAAACCAGGATCCTTGCTGGATGAGCGGAAGGTATGAAACTCCATCAACGCTTGAAGGGGACAGATTGAGGAAGGCAATTGGGTTTCAGACCGACTTACTGAGTGCCAGGTGGTCTTCTCCGCTGCAGCAGACATGGATATCAGTCCAGTCATGCCAGACGATGCCAAATAGGCAAAACTAGTCCCTGCTGGCACGAAAAAAGGATGGACGGGATGGTGAAGATTCTGCAAATAGGAACGCTTGCAGTGCTTGCCCTGGTGACTGTTGTTGTGTTGGGAGTCGATCAAGGCAGACAGCCAAACAGCGATCGACCAGCCGAAAGCAAAGGACAACTGGAACGGTTAAGGCAGGAGCATCTTGACGATGCGGTGCCACTAAAAAAATGACCGAAGGTGATGTGTACCCAACAAAAGATCCGGATGTCTTCCGGGACCCAAGGTGCAAGACGTTTCACTGTGGAAGCTGATACCTACTGACACGAGAAGCTTCTCCTACTGGGTAGATGCTGGAGAGGTTGGTGACCGAAGAGCAAGACAAGAAGAAAGCCAATGAAAAGGATCAGCGCAAAACAAGAGATAACTGAGGTCAATTTAAGGAGTGTATCTTGTGGAATAATTAAACATCAACTATGTCTTCATAAGCTGCGCGTAGTGGTGACGTTTTCTCATAACTAAACTAGTAAAGATATTGATCTATCACTAAAAAAAAGCAAGGAATCCATGAAAGACACAAAGGTGTAAACATGAAAGTTGTTACACCGAGCGAATAGCATCACACCCATCAGACGGTCGACAGTTGAGCCAGCTCCAAGACTGGAGTTGGCTCATTTGTTGTCGGCACTGTCATCCGCTATACACACGACAGGCAACATGCACCTGACGACACACCGAAAGCTGCAAGAAGTCGCTGATCAGGAATGGTTCGTGACGACGAGGATGCTGGCGAAAGCGCTGAAACCGTCAATTCATCTCTGCATGCCTGGAGTTCAGCAACGAAGCTCCTGGAGTTCTCTATTGAACGGACTGGAGAACGGGGCATGTTCCATATGGTGAGGCTTCAGTGCCCCGTGACCAACCTCACAGAACTGCCTCCAGGAGGGATGTGAGGTTGGTCACACCGCCCTTAGATCGCAGGAAGGATGTGAGTCACCAGATCAGCGTTGACCCAGCGGATCACGCCAGAATCCACATCAGCGATCTGGAACAGGTTGTGCATGGAGCGGTGGTGAGGAACCGCTGCAACATGCGCTGCCTGTTAGAGGTGGGCTCCCTCAAGATCCCCCAAAAGCCCCTTGACCACATCACCTGATCGGGTGATTCCGAAAGCCTTTCTGAACTCGCTTGACCACACCTCTCACCCTGTCTTAGTACGTCTGCACTACAGCAGAGAGGAGCGATGGAGGAGTGGGACTTTGTGGACGAGAAAGAGCTGCAGAACTGGAAAGGAGCCCGGATTTGCCTGACTTGCCAGCACTTCGCCTATGGAGTGGATGGCCACTGCCGAACGATGGTGGCCTGCAATCTCAGGCAACAGCAGCTCCAGCAGGGCGATCACCTGATCAAGCGTTGCCGCCACTGGACTCCCACCTGGCAAGACCAGGCCGGATGGTGCCCGGAGTTCGGGTGACGCTGCAGCTGGCCATGGCTAAGCCTTCTGTACTGGCCAGCCACCCAAGTCAGAAGAGCAACTCAAAGCTTTTCTAGAAAAGGTCAAAGCTGACACCAGCCTTCAGGAAAAGCTCAAAGCAGCTGCTGATGTTTAAGCAGCTCTTGCGATTGCAAAGAGGCGGGATTTATGATTTCTGCCGTCGACTTGGATAACACTAAATCGGAGATTTAAGAAGAAAAGCTTAAAGGCGTTTCTGGTGGTAGCGCAGACAGTTTCTGGAAAAATACAAACACGGTATTAAAAGATTGTGGGACTGGTTTCGGCTGGCTGGATTAGTCCTGGAGACTAAGATTACCTCTACTGCCCTGAAGCCTACTCATCAAAGTCCCTGCAAACGCAGGGGCTTTTTAATGCTTCAATCACTCCAAAAAGACCAACAATCAGCCCCCGATACCTGGCACGATTAAGTGCAGTATATATTATCAAAAGCCTCTTCAGCAGACCGTTGCTATGACTACTGAACAGACCTGCTACCCATGTCAGAAGAACAACTCAAAGCGTTTCTCGAAAAACTCAAAGAAGATACCAGGCTTCAGGAGAAACTCAATGCTGCCACCACTCCAGAAGAGGCGATCACCATTGCTAAAGATGTAGGATTTTCTATTTCTGCAGAGGATATTCAGACATATGGAGACATGACGGACGCTGAACTGGAAGGTGCGGCTGGAGGGGATTACTGTACGGTGGAAGCTGCTACTGTCTGTTATACGCGGGAGCCTGGCTGTGATACATCTGGCTATGGATGCTGATATAGTTGTACTTTCAATCCAGCAAAGCCCGTGCATTAACACGGGTGATCATTGCTTGAATATCCTGACTAATCCCGCAAATTAACCTCAATAACTAGCACCATTGATCGCAGTAATTATTGGTTAAACACACTGCGAGATATTTGCTATAACTATTAAAGACTCCCAGCAGCCATGTCAGAAGAGCAACTCAAAGCCTTCCTTGAAAAAGTCAAAGGCGACACCAGTCTTCAGGAAAGGCTCAAAGCCGCCGTTGATTCAGATGCAGTTCTTGCAATTGCGAAAGAGGCTGGGTTTAGTATTTCTGCCGACGATTTGAAGAGCACTCAATCGATGACAGAAGGGGAACTGGAAGGTATGGCTGGGGGCGGATATACTGCAGGCGGGTATATAGATTGTACTGAGAAGGGCTGCTGCTTGACACAGTAAGAAGAGTTGTACTCATTATCCCCCAAAGATCCTGCATCGATAGGGATTTTTGATTTCTTCAATAGCCTGACTAACCACATAAATAGGCCTTTAATCCCTGACACGATTGAGCGCTGTACGTATTAGCTGAAGACAATGCGAAATAGCTTTGCTATGAATGCAGAACCAACCTCATACACATGTCAGAAGAGCAACTCAAAGCTTTCCTAGAAAAAGTGAAAGCTGACATCACCCTTCAGGAGAAGCTCAAGGCAGCTGCTGATGTTGAAGCAGCTCTTGCAATTGCGAAAGAGTCTGGTTTTTTAATTTCTGCTGATGACGTTCGGAATTCACTTTTAGATGATGAGCTGGAAAGGGCGGCTGGAGGTAACAGCACATACTTATGTACATGGCGCGGCTGTTGGGGTGTGGAGTAACTCATTCTGGGAACATATGTGTTTCCCATTTACCAATCGAGTTGGACGACTAGTAACTCATTCAACTGAACGAAGGGGACTTGTTTTATAGAGAAGTTTACTCATAAGAGCCCCTGCCGCAGCTGAGGTTTTTACTTCTTCAATCTCGCCAATAAGCTCATAAATCAGCCCCCGATACATGGCACGATTGATCACAGGTGGAGAGAGATCAAGCGAATAGACACCCTACTTACCTATGTAGTGAAAAGATCTGAACAATTCACCAGAAGCTCACCACGACCTCTTGGGTTCTGAACCAGAGCTGGACAGTGGGCTTCACCAGAAGAGATGTGATCATGAAGGAGTCGAGGGGCAACTCACCAAAACAATTCAAACACTTATCAGTTTTAAAACAATGACTACTTCAATCTTCAATGCTTCGTTGCACATCAAGGAAGCTGTTCCAACATACACCCCGGCCGAGTCTCAACCGCTCGTTGATCAAGAGTTGGAAGCTACTGCTGGGGGAAGGTACCTCGGCAATCTGGATCGACCGCTCGATCGCTGTCTCTCACCTCTGGAAAGATGGTTGTAAAAACTGAACGCAGGCCTCTCATTGAGTGAGACCAAGTACGCGCCGCCAAGTGCGGGTTTTTTAATTGCCAACAGCCGACCGCTGCTATGACTGCTGAACAGACCTGCCACCCATGTCAGAAGAGCAACTCAAAGCCTTTCTAGAAAAGGTCAAAGCTGACACCAGCCTTCAGGAAAAGCTCAAAGCAGCTGCTGATGCTGATGCAGTAGTTGCGATTGCGAAAGAGGCGGGATTCAGTATTTCTACTGATGATTTCGAAACTCAATCAGAACTTTCAGACGGTGAACTTGAAAAAGTGGCTGGCAGTGGGTTTACACAACAAAAGACCTGTACGAGTATTCTTCTTGACAATTGCAAGTGATTACAACCAAACAGGATGCACATCGATACCTTGACAAGACATCTGAAACAAATCCTATTTGGGCATACTTTTACGTGCAATAAAATAATCTAATCAAAAATCAGAAGACATAACCATGAAACAGTAACATTCTTCATGCTTTAAATACACTCTCGATGATCGATGAATTTTCCCTCAACAATTGACTCGACTGGTCCAATAGCCTTCAGTTGAAGACACTTCAAAGCATCATTGCTATAAAGACTAAATGATCTAGTAGCTATGTCCGAGGAACAGCTCAAAGCTTTCCTAGATAAGGTCAAAGGCGACACCAGCCTTCAGGAGAAGCTCAAAGCAGCTGCTGATTCTGATGCAGCTCTTGAGATTGCAAGAGAGGCTGGGTTTATGATTTCTGCTGATGACATTCAGACCGAGATGTCAGAAGAGGAGCTGGAAGGATTGGCTGGAGGCAAGCAGTGTTGTCTATTATCAGCAGTGGTCTACGATTCTCATTATGCATAAGTTGGTAGCAATATATTGTGCACAATCCTAGAGGGACAGGGAGATTTACACGATGAGTAGACAAGGTTGAGTCAGTCTCTCATTATCGGCAAAAACTGTTATTTGAGGATTTTTACTTGCATCAGTTACACCCATAAGTCCGTCAATCAGCCTCCAAGACCTGGCATATATGAGCACATTAATTGTTAACCAAAGACATTTCAGCAAACCTTTGCTATAACAGTGAAAAATCCTGCCACTCATGTCAGCAGAACAACTCAAAGCTTTCCTTGAAAAAGTCAAAGACAATGCAATTCTTCAAAAGCAGATCGAGGATGCTGAAAATAGCGAAACCGTTGTCTCAATTGCCAAGGAAGAGGGATTTATAATTTCTGCGGATGATTTAAAGAAAATTCAATCGGAGGTTTCAGATAAAGAACTGGAAGGAGCGGCTGGTGGATGTGCATGTTTCAAGAAAACCGAGATTTGGTTTAGTCGATAACGATAAAGCCCAACAGAGTAATCTAAGGGAAAATTGACTCAAATAACCTTTTATTGTGGAATCACTGGCGATCAAAAGCTAGTATAAAATTTTGTTATTCCTGGGGCATTAGAGGTTAATAACATTCTCAAAGCTAAAGTAGACAACGGTTACTATGAAGAGATAACAAAAGCGGCAAACCTACCAAACTGACAACTAAATGCATTGATTGAAAAAAGTGAAACGAAACAAGGATCTTCAAGACAAGATCAAATCAGCAGCTGATGCTGATGCAGTAAGGGCCATTGCGAAAGAAAGTGGATTGACAATGGCTGATAACGATCTGAGAATTACTCAATCAAAATCATCAGACGAAGAGCTTGAGGGAACTGCTGAAGTCATAGATGACAGAACCTGGAATGGAAAAATAATGTTGAAGGGGTGGTATATATGAGTGTTGTGATGAGGTGGTGCAGATGAACAACTAAGATCGATGCTGTTTAATCTAAGAACTCGTGAGAAACTTTTGCCGATAATCATCAACACAACCTGCAGATATAAAAGTCAACTCGACAAACCATCCAGTCAACCATAAATCTAGAATCAATCACTATCAGAATTATGCGCAAAACTCATCCGGTCTAGACATCGCAAAAGACTATTGCTATAAATAATATAGAAATGTACTTTCCATGCCAGAAGAGCAACTTAAAACGTTCCTAGAGAAGATCAAAGAAAACAAAAGTCTTCTGGAGAGGCTAAAAGCAGCTGAATCCTCTGATGAAATAAAAGCGATTGCAAGGGAATATGGTCACGAGATCGGAAATGACCAAGTCGAAATGCTCAGCGGACAACAGCTGGAAAGTCTTTCCGGATCAGGTGGAACTTGCGCAATTGGACCTAATACACTCGCGTGCACAGAATAATTGGCTGATAAAAACTATCAGACTATGCAGCGTTCAGACTATCAAAGATATAAATCAAGCATGAATATCAGATCGTTAAACATAAGCCTTAAAAGTCACAGGCACATAATTATAAATCCACGACAAGTGTCTTATTGTACATAATTCAGCCGCTACATCCTCTTCAACATGCAATTTCGGACGGAATTTCGCAAGCTATGTATTAGCACTGACAAACAGGAAGAGGGGCGCTGCTAAAACTGCTATAAAAATCAATATCCAATCAAAGGACCAACTAAAAGCTTTCTTGGGAACGCCTGAGATAACAGTAGCCTTCAATGAAAGCTCAGAGCCGCTATCGATACCAGTTAATTTCTAGAATAATCCAAAAATTAAACCCTACATCTTTAGTGAATGACCTCAGGAAGCCGATAACAGAGCTGGCAAAAAAACTTTAAGACATGTCTGAAGGATGCCCCTGTGAATCCTGCGTTTCAGATTTAAACCGTCAATTGACAAATCATAAATCGAAGAATCATGAAACAGTCTTATCTAGTGCGCTCTGAATCACTCTAATTTAAGAGCCACTGAAACCATCACGATGAAAAGTGAGAACAATCCGAGACATACCTATAAAATGTACAAATTTATAGCTATATTCTGAGGCAAATATAGCAACTTACTTGATTCCACACCTCCGGTCAATCTCCAACTTAATTCAAAAGTAAAATGCATGAAACAATGCCAAACCATCTTCAGGCTGACAAGGTTTATATAATCAATTGAGAACCAGAAGAATCAATCGAGATTGATTAGTAGAGCCTCAATCAATGGATTTATATGTACTATTTTTTGGGGCAGTGTTGGCCAGCTGTCTCTAAACAACAGTGCTTGCCAATGGTATTGGTGTGATCTAAACCACCAGCTAAGCCTTCCAGCTCTTGCTCCGTTAACTCTGCTTCTTCGAGATTACCAGCAGTAATGCTGAAACCTGCTTGTGCAGCAAGAGCAACAACCGCATTTCTATCAGCTGCCGCTTTAAGCTTCTCCTGAAGACCCTTGTCAACACTGACTTTTGCTAAAAAAGCTTTGAGTTGTTCTAGAGACATGAGGGGATAGTCGTTACAACAGTCTTAGCAACGAACTGATCAAGGTGTACGCCAAGTTGATGGCAACAAAAATCGCAGCCTAGTGAGGGATTGATGTGACTCTTCAGCAAACATTAACCTAATTGGTTCTCAAGCCTCTGATAGAGACCACAATGGGGTGCTCACGCAACAAAAGTCCTCGTCAGCCCGTCAACCAAAGCTGCATCTAATCAATCACCCATAAGAGACTTTTCACTGATGGATACTGCTGGATCGACATCAAATACGCTAATTGATAGAGGTACTGCGCCAATTTCTGTATCGGCATTGAACTCTATTTTACTGCCTGAGTATTCGACTGCCCATCAATCATAAAGGCACAGTCGGATTCTACAGACTCATTCGAGTACTTCGGTCTAATAACGAAGGAAATTGAACGAATTAGCATCAGATTGCGATTAAAAGGATCAAAATACTTGTCACTGAGTCCATAATCCTGGAATATCTTGAGACAGTCTGAACTTTCACCATCATCGATCACAGTTCATCAGCTAATCAGTGAATCCTCAAGTCCGATAAATATTCCAGCAAATCGGATAATGACCTAGGTCCTTCTCTCCAGCTGGAAACCGCTCGTAACTAAGCGACTTATACCGACAAACAAGCAATTTCCCCTAGATCACGAAACAAGGTGAAAAGCATGATTGCAGCCGAAACATTGAATAGATATCTTTGCAACAACAGAATTAAATTTGCGCATATGCACAAACCCAGCGCAGTAGGATTCATCGATAAAAATTGTTGCATTGTTAAAACCATTATTAAGAACTAAAAACTCCGCTCAAGCAATTGATAATTGGTGCATAAAGTTGATTTCATGGAACAACAAATTCTGAATTACGACACGAGCAAATACCAGTTTCAGGAATGGGCATGTAAAGTTCTAGGCGTTTCAAACCTGGAAGATGTACATGCATCAAACAGAGTTAAACTGTTAAACAAAAGCCCCACATCAAATCAATTGACTGATTCTTTCAATGAAATCGTTGAGAATTATCGTTTATTTGTATCCGATATTATTATAGGGCAGCTAGGAAGTATTGACTCATACCAGAGTCCACCATCCTTTCGCTTTCACTACTGCGGCAGAGGAAGTAGTGTTTTTCATAAAGATCGAGACTTTGGGGTTGAAGACGGAAGAATGAACGTTTGGGTTCCTCTGACAAAGGTATGGGGAAGCAATAGTCTCTGGGTTGAAAGCGACGTTGATGTCAAGGATTTCAAGCCACTAACATTGAGCCCGGGGCAGGCTTTAATCTTTGATGGTGTGAATCGTGGCCATGGATCAAAGATCAACACTACAAATCAGAGTCGTATAAGTTTTGACTTTCGGTTCATGCCAGGACCAGGTCCAGCCGTCCCTACCTCGTATTGACTAAAAGTGAAAGAGACGGTGGCTCGAGCAAGCAATCTAAGTTCGCAATCGATTGATCTGAGGTGGGAAATAATATAAGAATTTCTCTAAGTCCCATATGTAAATAAGGGATTTTATTGAGTTCCACCTGATTTTTCCTCTGCCTGCTTGATACCACGTCTGTAGAGTCTCAGAGCCATTCAAGAATTCTTTCTGAATGAGGTTGACATGCTTTCAACCAGGCTGGCTTTAATCATAGAAGAATATACGCATCGACTTTGATATTTATCAAAGCAAAGACAGGAAACATCTAGTTTCCCATCAAATAACAGTAATGATTGGATTAAGCATTCTCATGAATGCTGATATGACTAATAGAACTCTAGCTCAAATGGTACCAGCATCAAATTAAAATAAAGAGATGGCCCCAATGGTTTGCATTTGGCATACGCGGATCGACAAAGTTGAAACTCCGCAACGAATGCGACAGCTGGGGCAGAATCAATCAACATATGAAGTAAATAAGCGCGCGCTCACTTGACCAACAGCGAACTTTTGCTTCTCTGCAGACCATATTCTCAGACCCGCCACCGGTACGAACAACTGGGGTCGACAACAAGGCCTCATCGTTAGCTCTGGGCAACCTCAGATCAAATCGAAGCGGCGTTGGCAACGAGGCCCCTGGGCACAAACGATTGGTCGTGTCATTTGCTTCGCCAGGAGCATTCATTTTCGGACTGGTGAGTTCCAATGCAAGAAGAACAACTAAAAAATTCCTAGCCCATATCAAAGGCAACAAAAATCTTCAAAAAGAACTGAACAGCGAGAGGAATGCACAACCTTTTTTAGATAGCGCCAGAATGAGTAGCTATGAGCTTTCAGTGGATGGAATCACTGAACTCGGCGCTGAGGAACTGAAAATCGTTGCTGGTGTAGGCAATGGTGGTGCCTGTACGGAAGAGGTCACTAAATTATGACTGCGGCCACTCATCCACACGAATGCCTGTATTGAGCATCTGAATTTGATATCAATGCCATTTCAGCATGTGATTCAGCTCTCAATCAACTATCAAATTATCATCGCATCCAACTTCCAAAAAAACCTTGCTGCGAGACTCTCTTCATGGAGTAACCAGCGTTTAAAATGTAAATTTGCAATGATTACCTGAAAAAATCTTATTAAAATTTTCCATTTCCAATCTATAGCCTTTTATGAATTGATCAAATTGATATAGATTCTGATTTTCAAACCAAAGTTGATATTTGGCTAAGATTTCGTCTCCATCAATTTTAGAGAGATTGCCTTTCAGCGCTTCATAACACATATAGTTTGCCACTCCCGCACCATATCCCAAAGAAAAACTGCTGATTCTGTCAGCGCTATCTTCAACAAAGCTTTTTGATAGTGGGGGGACAACCTGTGCAGTTGCTACTGACGTGGTGAAAATTGAAGCCGTTAGGGCAACTACAATAGGTTCAGCCTTCATAAGGCCTGTAAGTTGTTCAGGAAGCATTAGCAGAAACGTAATGGATCAGTCTTAGCGCGAAGTACAAGCGAAAACAGTATTAACCCGATTTGCGTTGAATGTCTCTGGCTAGCAACGAATACCGGCAGTAGTAACTCACTAATATTGATCGGTACATAATCAGCCAGCTTTGATTATTGCTGACCAATGAATTGGCATAACATCATCAGCCCAACGAGATTAATCCTCTAAATATACTTTCACCCTAAGCTTAAAAACTCGCTTGTATGGAAAAACAATCCAAAATCGCCACAGTCCCCATGCCAATAGCCAACCAAATCCACCTGCGATAAGGCCAACCAAAAAAGAATAACCGACCAAAAAATGGCCAGTATATTCCAAGTGAAATAAAGCAACAAGAAATGCTGAACAAACAGCCACTAAATAAGTTGGGATTTTGGAGTGAAGTTTACTACGTTGTTCAGACATGATGCTCTGTTTCTTTCCTGGTCATCGTCATCATCTTGGGTCAGTCGGTACAAGCTTCCATTCAGCCCCTTCAGGAATCTCGGGGCCAACATTGATGTCTGCGGGCTCTTCAAACACCACCCGCCAATCAGCTACACGGGAGGCGACGTAGTCACCTCTCTCGATGCGGATGCCTCCAAGGGTCGATGGAGCTCCATAAAAACCACTGATCCACTCGGATTCAACTCCTAAGCCTCCCCTAAACCAGACCCAACAACGACAGTTGGGCTGTGTGGTGGATTGCTTGGCTACCACGTGGAGTTCCCCATAAGCACGAAAGATAGGCGGCTGACGGCGGTCAAATCTGTTGCTTTCCAGTGGGTTCACTTGCCCGCCGACCCGCCGACTGCCAGAACGTTTGTACCGAGGGTGAAGCCATGGGTGGCAGACAAGTGACACCTACACACTCTCAGGGCTTGCAACGGCCCGCGCCTGACTTGCTGGCAGTCAGATCAGACCAGGAAACTTCGTGGTAGTCGGAACTTCTCAGCACAGTGCTGGGCTCTTCAACGATGACTGGTGAATGGGACCAATCATCTGATGTGAGAGCGAAGCCCTTAAACCCAGAGCCAAGTCTCTCTTGCAAGTGGCAAATGTTGACGGTGTCTCCTTGCACTGGGTCAACGCGATTGCAGTAACCCACGTTCTGCACGCACTCGATGGCGTTGGTGATGAACAGTGATTCGACCGCGTCTTATGGCTGAAAGCAAACGGTCATCACCACATTGGGACTTCATGCGCAAAAAAAGCAATGAGCGATTCGACTGATGCCAAAGCCCCCATCGCTGTTGGATAGTGATCAGATCAACGGGATTTGGAGGAGTTCAATGAGTAACGACGGTCCAACTGAGCACCAATTAGAAGCTGCCTGACTGGCCCGACAAGCCATACAGCCAGACGCTTCGACCCGCCCTACTCAGCCGTCTGAGTAATGGGTTTGAGCATCATTCAGAAAAGCCGTCTTCCTCTCACGGAGGGCGGCTTTTCTTGTGGGTATGCCTTGACACGGGGGATGGCGAGGCACCCATCAAAACCCAAAAAGCTGCTCATCATTCCAATAAAAAACGGATTGAGATGCACTGGTCATAACCAGAGTGGTATTTTTCTCAGCAAACATGATTCAAAATGTCGCTCAACATTGCGTTGACCGACTTCAGGCAGCTTGCTCATGAGCACATGAGTTAGCATCGCTGGCCTTACAAAAGACATATACAGTTTGCTTCTCTTTTGGTTTTGCCAAGCCAAAAATCAATTTCGATTTTACATGACCCAATCAATGCCCGATATGCTTTCATGATCAGACCAGGATAAAGCTTTAAATCAAAACAACTGTTGGCCAAAAATCAGTATCCAGAGAAAAGAGCTTTTGCAACAAGCATTACGCATCATCATCATCCTCATAATCACTAAATGAGATCAGATATTCATCATTGTCGTTCTTTTCAATCACCCATGCGAACACCCAACCGTTTCCTTCACCCGTGTAAACGGTTCCAGACCATGATTCATCTTCATCTTCGACTTCAAGAATATCGTCTTCAGAGATACGAGCAGCCTTGGGAAACAGCTTCATGAACACCATTCCGGCCAACATCGATGCCTGGTCATCGCTCATGTAACTCAACTCATCCTGCGAGAACTGCTTGCCATCGCCAGCAAAATCAGCCTCAAGCAGATTTCCCTTGAGAGGGATGTTCTTGGCGTGACCCAAGCCGACCTGAATTCGCGCTTCATGGTCCGGACATCTTTCAGCCAGTGCGATGCGCTCTTTGGAGTCCGAGGCGAGGCTCCTGATTTTGGCGACGAATTGTTCGAATTCCATGCTGTGAATGGTGGCTGAGCCGTGGTCACTTGTCATTGGCTGGACCCAACCGATTGTCGCAATGCTATGGCTGAAATGACTTGTCATCCCAAGCCAGATCAGAGCTGGCATTCAGCACGGAACGCAGTAGGTTTGACTCCGACAGACATTTTTAAGAAAGCTGTTATACCTCTGATGAATCTCGACACCTTCACATCACTCTCCAGACCTAGAACGAATGTCTCGGTCTCAACTGAAGAAAGCGATGACCGTTGAAGTCGCACTGGCAATGCTTCAGAAGGAAGACCGATGGCTACTGCAATTGCGTGATGAAGACCCAAAGATCGTTGCGCCTGGATGCTGGGGGTTGTTTGGTGGACATCTCGAGCCCGGAGAAAGCGCGCTCATCGCTATACGACGAGAACTCGACGAAGAGATCGGTTGGTGTCCGGATCAACTGAACTTCTGGTTCAGGCATCAGGATGAGCAGCGCATCGTCCACGTGTTCACAGGCAAGCTCAACGTGCCACTTCAACAGCTTCAACTGCTTGAAGGCCAGGACATGACTTTGGCCAGCCCCGAACAGATTCGCTGTGGTCGGCTCTGGAGCAGAAAATTGAATCAGGAGCGTCCTCTGGCATCAGCACTGTCCATGCTGGTCAACAAACTCGATGAAATCACTCAGGCGGACTGAAACAACAGCACGAGACCCAAAGCGACCAAAGCCAGCAGAATCCAGAACCAGAAACCACCGGATCTGATTCCGGACGTTCGGATTGGTCGTCCTCCACCGCTTGATCGTCGCACCTGTTGATCCGCCGGAACTCCACAGTGGGAACAAACCAGGCGGCCACCAAGCGATCGATCAGCGCGGAAGCTGGTGGAACCACAACGGGCACAACGACGATCAAACATCAACAGGAACTCGCGACAGGGCCAGAATCATCCGATGAATACAGCCTGTAGTGACCGTTGAATCAGCAGTCATAGTACAAATCTCAGCTGTATCAGTGGATTTCAGCAACAGAGAATGGCTAGAGTGGTCACTAACCGGTCACTACAACCCCGGAAATGCCACGCAAGACGCAGCTTTTGCCGTACCTCCAGGCTAGTGCTGGCCGAAACGTCACCTACGTCAGGCGAATACCCGCTGAATTGCAGGAATTCATGGACGGGCAGCGGTGGATACGCCGATCGCTGGGCATTAGGGCCACCGATTGCAAAGATCCAAACCTCATCAGCGCCTGGTCTGGGGTACATGCGGAGGTGGAAGAGCAGTTAGCCAAGGCAAGAGCCGCACAACAGCATGCATCGACCTCAGAGGGGCAGGAGACGGCCTTACGCCCGCGAGATGTGGCAGCAATTGCAGCTGAACCTTGGCTTCAGATCCGTAACGCCATGGAATCTGGGCAGATCAGCACGGATATCCAGGCAGCAATGGTGGAAAAAATCCCTGAGACCTTGGCTCAAAGAGTCCTTGAGCTGAGATCGGTGCTTGAGAAGATAAAGCGAGGGGAAGTCATCGATATGGATCAGTTACTGGATCGTGTGACTGCAATAGAAACCCTGACGCTCGAACCAATCCTCAAATCACTGGACATATCTCCTAGTGCTGCAGATATGCGGGCAATCGTTAGACAGATGTTGCGCTATGCACCAGATGCCAGAGCCGACATAACAAAACTACAAGAGGGAGACTTCAGTCCACCGTCATTGGCAGCGAAGGCTCCACCACTGCCCACGAAACAGCTGACATGGGACGAAATGATGGAGCAATACAAGATATCAACGGGTGGAATTACAGAAGAGGACGGTGTTGGCGTAAGCAAAACTCGTGTCGCTCAATACGAGCTAGCGATTCGAGAGATATGTCTGTCATCTGGAAAATTCTTTCCACTTGAAATTACAAGAGACGATGTCCGCAAGTTTGTCAATGAGTTGCAAACGAGCGACAGAGCAATTAGCACTCAACTAAAACGACTGGACTCACTAAGAAACTTATTCAATGTTGGCATCCAATCAGCGTTGGTTGATGAGAATCCCTTCCTTGGATTCAAGATTATGAAACCGAGAGGGGCAGAAACAAATACCTATCGCAGCTTTACAAGAGATGAGCTGAAAGCCATCAGGAAAGAGGTGCGATCACAGGAGAATCCAGACAGAAACTGGGTGATAGATGCCCTAATCTGTACTGGTGCTCGTGCTAATGAGATTGTCAAGCTAAGAACAGACGACATCAAACAGAGTGACAGCAGTGTCTGGTTCTTTGACTTTAAGCACGAGCCTCAAGCCCAGTATCCGACATCACTGAAGGGAGCACAGGCGAGCGAACGACGCACACCCCTCCATACATTCCTAATTCAGCAGGGATACCTGACTTATCTAAAACGAAAGCCCGAAGGATACGTAATTGAATTAAGTAAGGACACAACAGCATGGAGCAAGTGGTTCAAGGAGCGAGTACTAGAAAAGTTGGGCATATGGGAGAAGCACATCACTGGTCTGCACTCATTGAGGAACACAGCAATAGATATGTGGAGAGAAGAAGGCGTATCAGCAGAGGTGCGCAGAGCTTTGGTTGCTCACGCAGCAAAAGATGTACAAGACAGAGTCTATGGTGAGGGCGTGAAGAATATGCCTGATGTTTTGTTCGAAGAGCTAAAAACAGTAGACCTAAGTTGGCTGCCGTGATGCATTGCTAACTCTAATTAGTTAACAAAAATCTCAGCTAGAATAGAGATATTAATAGGGAAAGAATAGGGATGAAAGTTGTCAATCCACTGACCAAGCGTGATCAACTTATTGCAGCAAGAGCATCGACCGAAGACAGGCTGCGTGCTGATCAATTGATGTCACGTCTAAACCTCAGTTCACACGGTGCATTGGTGCGTCAGTTGTTGGCAGAGAAAGCAAATGAATTAGGTGTGAAGTGATGGACCCACAGCAGAGAGCAGCGAAAGAACAAGGCATCTTGGGTCAAATCAAGAGAGGACTATCCGAAGGATTCAGGGTGACACCAGAGGATCGGCGTGATCTTCTGTGGGAAATCCGTGATGCTGAAGGAAAGTCTGAACCTCCACGGGGAACACAGGTCTTTGGCACACAGCCTCTCTTCGATGCTGCACGTCAAGCAAAGACCGTTGACCCACAGCAGTTTGGCTGGCTGCCTGTTGATGCAATCAATAATGAGTCGTTCATCAGAAGAGCGAACGCTGGATTGAACTTCGGGCCATCACCAATGGATTTAATTGGTGAGCAAGTTACTGAAACAAACCTCCCCCGATACAAGGAGGCTCTGCACAATCAAGGCTTTGCTCGTAAGGCCGCATACCTTGGAGGTACTGTCGCATCGGACATAGTTAATGATGGTGCCAGGTCTATTTGGTGGTTGCTTAATGCACCTCAAGCTACGACTAACGTCATCAACGAACAGCTTGGAGCAACACTCAATCCAGACTTATTCGCTAACAGGGTTGTACCCCTTGAAGAAGCACAGAAGAAAGGGTGGGTTGCTTATGTTGAACCTCAGCTTGATCCCGAAGTATTCCAAGCGCGAGTCAAAAAGATTCGAGATGCCCGCTCAGGAGAAGTATTCAACGCAATGGCAGACAGCCAGTTGGATATGGACAACATTGAAGAAGCATTAGATGCTTTTGATCAAGGCGTAGAAACAGAGGCAAGAAGGGAACTACTAGAAGAAGCCAAGAAAGAGCCTGTCAATTACAAGCGGACACGTCCTGGCGTAAAGATCAGAAGCAACCGCATCTACAAACGGAGGTTCAATCCAAACCTGGTGACAGCTGCCACCTTGATTCCAGCGGGGGTTGCAATCAATAGTGGGATTGGATTGCTCGGCAGACAAGAAGGCTATGCAGTGACAGTGCCACAGGAGGACGATCCGTTCAGCACTGACAATGTCGTAGCTGAGGTGGCAGCTCGTTACCTCACAGGCCGTGAGGGTCGATTGCTTGAGGCTGAAGATTTCTTATTAGAAAGACCCGACGTTTCTTACGGTGAATACCAGAAGTACAAAGGCTATCTAAGAGACCGTGATGTGGATTTGAATCCATTTGATGACGGCAGGATCAACCTAGGCGGAATCCTTAAGACAAATCCAGATGGCATCAGAGGTGCAGAGGTCTCATTCATGGGCAAGACGCTGCCTGTCAACGACACACTGCTAGGAACTGGTGGCGCAATTCTTGGCGCTGCAGGTGGTGCAGCCCTTACCAACCTTGGATCAATTCGATTTAGAGGTGGGATGCGAGGGCGCAAGGGTCTCGGAAAGTTGGGTGCCTTTGTTCCTGAGGTGATGCCCCGTCAAAGTGATGGCACCAGAATTCAAGCCCATCCCAACAACAAGTTCATCAACAACATGCAAGCTGAGTTCGATAAGGACGATGGCTGGCAGCACAACGCACGTGTGTTGGGCACGGTGTTTGGTGGAGGAATGCTTGGCTTAACTGCAGGTGAAGTCACAGGCAACGCAATCGAAGACGAGCGACGTCGCCGTAACTTTGAAGAGCGCAACCCTGGCATTGACTATGAAACATACAGAGCAAATGCAAAGCAGTTGCTGAAAGATAAGTACGACCTGATGAAAGCTAATCCCAGTGCTGCAGAGGAAAGAGAGAAGTCACGCACAGGTTTCTCAAAGCGTAGTCAGCAGCAAGCATTGAACACCAAGGCACTACAACAGCAGACGTTGGTTGATCAAATTGTTGACCAAGACTTGAGGCAACAAGCAGACAAAGCAATGAGCACACAGCAGTGGGCACTTGGCAAGTCACAAGCTATCGACGAAGAGATTGGTCGGCGGCGTGCCCGCAAGCAGGAAGAGGAGCAGCCTATGACTATTCCCTTCTAATCATTAATCAACACTGACAATCAATCAACCTTAGAATCAAACAATAGGAGTATTAAACAAATGGCAAGATCACGTAAGCACTTAGGACAACACCCATCGCCACCAGAAAACAGGGGATGGTTCCGTGGCCCCGATCCTGAGGAGGTGAGTCAATATCAAGAGAAAGTTTTCAAGCGCAACGAACGTGAAGCGTTCAACGAAAAGGTTGCTGAGCGACGTCGCATGATGGCGGGATTGCCTCAAGGAATGAACAACGGATTCACTCGTGACATTGGTGATGCTGTTGTTGATGCAAGGGGAGCAGTCCGCAACATCAATACACCTGCAGCCATTGCACTCGGTGCCGGTGGTGCAGCAGCAGGTATCGCTGGACTGAATGCCTACTACCAGCAGAACGCTGAAGGTCTGCCGAATGATGGGTACAACGTGGCGGGCAGAGCAGTGAACAACGCCCTGGCTGGACTGGCCGGTGGAGTAGGGCTTGATCCCTTGGCTGAAGCAAGGAACAACGTACGTGAAGCAGGCACAGTGCTTGGCTCACCCAATCTGCTTGAAGCCGTAGCCGCAGATGAATTGCTGGCAATGGATGAGGCAACACAAGCACTGGAAGCAGAGGGAGTTGGCACTGGACCAGCTGGCTTGAGCGAAGGTCAGTTCATGCAGATGGTTGACGCACGAGCACAGCAACTGCAACAAGTACCCATTCAGAAGTCGGATGGTTCAGTCGCACCTATGGGTTACGACAGTGCTATTCGTTTCGCACAAGAGCAGGTCTACAACGACCTGAGAGCACAAGGAATTATCTAATCACTACTAACTAGAGGAATACCGATGAACAATTCATTTACACAAGACCAGTTGGTCACACTGATCCAAGACCTGCAACAGCAGGGGGCCAGTGCTGAGCAGATCAAATCACTCGTCAAACAACTGACGGGTGGTGAGCCTGAGATGACTCAGCGTGATGGCGTAACGATGCAGCGCAACGAACCAGAAGCACCCGCTGCTTATGAGTCTGCCTACAGCAAGCTTCAGGACTTTTACGCAAGCTCACCTCGTGGAGAGCAGACGTACACCAACGGACAGCAACGGGTGCCTGGGTTCTATCAGAACCTGAACGTGCCAGTGGTGCCAATGAGTAATCCCAATTCTCGTGTTGAAGAACCACGTACTCAAACCGTGGATGACCGTGGCAACGTGGTGATCTACTAATGAGTGACGTCGTACAAAGCGCTGACAATGAAGAGCAAGTCCGTGATCTGGCTCAACAGATTGCAGGCATGAGCAAGGCAGATAAAGACAAGATCCTCTGGGAACTCGTTAATGCTGAGACGTTCGAGAGGATCAAAGAATGGTCACTCGCAGGTATCAACTACTTCGATCACGAGATAGGCATCAACAACTACGAAACAGGTACTGCTGATACAAAGCCAGTGCTTGGTTTCCTGATGGCAGCAGCAGCAATGACGAAGCAAAGCGCTGATTCAATGGCACGTGCAGAGATGCAGACGATGCGTGAAGCCTCACAGTATGGCTCACGTATTGCTGAATCAATCTCCGATGTGGCGAATGAAATTCAAGGGGCAACACAAGAATTGATTGCACTGCATTGTGCTTACAACGCTGTGCTTTGCGGACGTCAACGGAATGTGCACTACCTAGATGTTGATGGCAACAGTGAACCGTTCTCAGATGAAGAGCGCTTTCGCAAGACGTTGCGGTTAGAAGGATAGAAAAAGAACCCTCGCTACTAAGCGAGGGCAAAGAGCTACAGGATTGAATGACCTTCTCGATATCCAATCACCGTTATCAATGTGATTATCGAGAGCAGTCCACATACACCAGCCCAATTGACATTAGCCATCCGCTTACCTCCGGGTCCTTCTGCACCCATTAAAGGACGGATGGGTGATTGGCACAAGGCGAAGAAACCGAATGACACACTCGAACCTTGAGGAAATAAAAAAGCCCCCGCGTTAGCAAGGGCAAGAGGTGTTAGTTGGCTGAATTGATGGAGCCAAGTGAATCAACTGAAGATTCCAACACAGCTGAACATCACACCCAGCAATTTGTTAACACCAGATAAATCAATCGTAGATGCTTGATTGAAGATGCTGACTTGCTCGATAATGCCCTTGCCGGTCAGGGCTTCGACAGCCAAACCAATACCGAGGCCAAGCATTGCAGCTCGTCCGTTCAGCTTTTCACTGAAAGACTTGTATGGGTCAGGCGTGAACTTGTTAGTTGCTTCGGACATAGGACGGAAAGCGATAAAACAATATTAACGAATGTAACGGGCAGTGCGTGGTATAGAAGAATGCCTGTCACCTACTGGCTTTACGGATGGTCAGGTGATTTAAGTAGGTGGTAATGCTTACGAGAGCAAATAGAAATCCCCCGCCGTTAGGCGAGGGCAAGGGGTGTTACTTGGAGGCAATCTCCTTTGAAGACGAACGCTTCTTGGTGATGCGCTTCTTTGGTTGCTGGATTTCTGCAAGCAAATTATCCAGCTCCTCAGCAGGTACTTCAAAGGGAAGCTCTTCAGTGTCTACCTGTTCAGCAACAGTCTCTGACTCAGGATTTTCCTGAGCTGTTCTGTTGACATAGGTAATCACGTCGAGGCATTCGTCATACCCAAGTTTGCGACCGAGGTCAGCCTTGGGAATGGAGACACGCTCAAACGTGGAGAGATCAGGCTGGATCGTGCTGAGATTGACGAAGGTTGCCCTGCCCTTACCGGTCAAGGTGACTTGTACTTGTTCAGCGTGCTGCTCCCTGGTCATTGCCTTGAGGCAAGTCAAGAACGAGCTAGCCGTCCAGCTGTTCAACCCGCAGCGGTAGACGTAGTTACATCCATCGCTTGCAGTCACAGACACAAGCAGCTTCTCCACTGGGTCAAAGCTTTCGTATGTCTGCGTCACCACAGCCAAGTCCGTGATCCAGCAGCGCAAGGTGTTGGGTAGCCACAGGCGGCTGCCATCTTCACCAAGCATGTAGCTGCAACGTCCTTCACTCTGAGCAGAAGCACCAGAGATAAAGATCGTTGTCATCATCTGCTTTCTCAGCAGGTCCTGCGCTTCATCACTGAAGCCCGTGAGGTTCTGAGCCAGCTGGTCGAAACCATCGGCATCAACATCAACGGTGTGGAACTGAGTTGTGTCAGTCATTTGAATATCACAATGGACACGAAAGAAAAAAGCCTCCGTTAGGAGGCGAGGGTCTTCAGTATTCGTCAGGCCACAAGCAACAGGTGTTGCAGTGAGGGCCGCCGAAATCTTCAGTGATGATCCATAGTTTGGGGAAGCCTGACCTGTGCCACACACTCATCAGACGTCCGCCGCAACCGGGGTTGTTGAAGACCTCATCGTTTAGTGCTGCATCCTCAGGACAGGTGTCTCCCCATGAGCCTTCGGCGTGAGAGACAACACAGACAGTGAGCCAGTGACGTCTCCAATCCAAACCGAGCGTGCCGGGTAGAGGCTCATCGTCATAAGGCATAACCCCTGTATCGATGAAGTCAGCAACGCTTCGGGTCAGTACGAAGCGTCCAAGCTTTAGCAACTTGCTTGGGGTTGAGGTTGTGGTCATGAGGGTTCATAAGAAGAACACTCAAGAACAAAGCCGCTGTTAAGCGGCGGTTTGAGTAGTTGACGACGCCCGATTTCTGAGTCATAAATGAAGCAACAGAGAAAAAATTGTGCTCACTGGATCTGAACTGCTTACCAAAGTCAAAGACCTTGGTGATGTCTCAAAGACTGATCTTGCAACAGCTTGTGGTTACGTCTCTAAAAAGAAAGACGGCAGTGACCGTGTGAATTTCACAGCTTTCTACGAAGCCTTGCTCAATGCAAAAGGCATTGACTTGGGCGGCTCTGCGAGTATGGGCAAAGGTGGACGCACGCTCAGCTACAAAGCGACAGTGCAAGGCAACGGCAATCTGCTGGTCGGCAAGGCCTACACAGCGATGCTTGATCTACAGCCAGGCGATGAGTTCGAAATCAAGCTGAGCAAGAAGAGCGTTCGTTTGATTCCAGTTGGAGCAGAGGAAGAAACAGAAGAGTGAGACCCTGAGACAACATCGATCTCACCTACTGCCCTGCCTCTTAAGAGGTGGGGTTTTTAGTTTGAAAAGAGGGGGCTTACACAGCAGTGCACTGACTACCACGTAGGTACAAGGCTGATGCCCAGCTTATTAGCTATTGGTGAGTAGTAAACGCAGGCGCTCATGGCGTTCTGCTGCGTTCTCCAAGTCAATCATCAAGCGATATTCAAGGTCTCTGACGTATCTCTTGCGGTCATATGGCTTCAGCTCTGGCGGCATTATCTGTAGAGGCATCAGTCTTCAGCAGCAAGCTTGGTTTTCGTAGCCCGCCTACGGCGTGCGGCGCGGGGTTTTACAGGCGTTACCGCTTCAGTCACGGTGACTGGTGTGGCTGGTACAAGAACGAGCTGAGGCTGAGCGTCAGCAGGAGCAAGCGTCTGCTCCAGGTAGCCGATGATTAACAAGGCAGCAGGCTGAACGACACGCTCAAAGAAGACCGTGGTGATAGCTAAGGCATAGGCCATCACGGTTAGAAGTGAATTAGTCATTGGAGTAATAAGCAAAGGGAATTAGTAGCCCGCCAATAACGACGGGCAGTAGATATCAAGCACCAGCAGGAGCAGGAGCACCGCCGAACTCTTCGGGCAAATCAACGCCTACCTCTGTTGCTTTGACGGTGATGGCTTGTCGCTGGTCTTCGGAGAGAGCCGACCAACCAGTACGCACTAAGCGCACAGCCATTACGCCTCCGCCTACAAGGCCGCCGATACCTGCCACTGGAGCAAGCCAAGGACAGATACCCAGCACGGCAGCAAGTATGAGGACGGTGGGAACGCTTGTCTTGGTTGCTTCCCAAGCACGGTTCATAATCACCTCACGCTGTTCGGCTGCGGTGATTTCACCTGCTCGTCTCGCGGGCGTTGTCTCAAGTGCCGCCATTACTGCGGAGTAGATGGCGTAGGAAAGGAAGCCACCAGTGGCGACCTCACCTGCGGTTTCAATACCGCTAAGTGAGCCAGGGTCTCCCAAGTCAGGAGCAAAGCCAGCGCCGAAAGCCGCAGCCTCAACACCAGGCTTTCGTGGAGTGATGGTGTAACTACCATCGGAGTTTCTTTGGATAGACATAGGTTTAAGTAGTGAAAGTATTTATGGGGTTCAAAGAGTTGCCGTCCTCGTACGCTGTGACGCTCCAGCTGTTATCTCCTTGAACCACGAAGGAACAAAGCGACCGTTAGGTCGCGGATTAAGGCTGTTATTAACTGACGTAGTTACACAGTTCGCGAGTGACTGTGCCTTTGAACTGGAACCTGCTGTCGTCATCACGAGTAATGGTTCCACCCAGTTCGGTGAAGTCACCGCCGAGGTCACCAAGCAGGTTCATCAGAAGTCAGCGTTAGCATTAGCAAGCGCTTCCCACTTGTGAGGGTTGAACTGAAGATACTGTGTGATTGCTTGAAAGCAGACGTCAGCATCATCTACTAGGTATAGAGCGAACTCTTCACAGTTAGGTAGAGCATCAATCTCGGCTAGGTCAAAGAGTTTTTCGTTTAAAGTCATAGTGTTTCTCGGTGGTGTTCCGGATGTTTAGCAGAACCCTTGCCTGCTCTTTATCGATACTTATATAAGAGCATAAATTATCAACTATGTGAGGTTAATTGTACCTATAAAGAGAGCAAGAGTGAAGCAAAGTAAGACTAATTGTGACCGCAATAAAACCACGGGCGACGAACGGAGCGAGATAATAAAGCCACCTTCAAAGAAGAAGGTAGCCCTGTTTGTTACTCGTTAGTTGAACTCATTAACCTTGGCCTGAGCCAGGCACAGAAGCACAGTCCAGGCAACCTCTCCAGACAGCAGGTGGTCATCACAGAGGTAAGCGACGGTGTCTTCAAACGTGCCTGTTAACTCACGGAATTGTTCGTAGCTAATAGTGGTGGACAACATCAGGCTGCTCCACCGATGGAAGAGCTGCGTCGCTTGCGGACATAGTGTTGGACTTCAGCTGTAGCAGTTGCTGTCATCAATGAGCCAACGGTGTAGCGACGTTCAATAGAAGAACGACCACCAAAGGACTGGCAAGAAGTACGAGTACGTACAGACATTGGAATAGTTAGCTGTGTGTATATGTCTTCTTCGCTAAAGCCAGGTGCTCATAGGACCTGAGACTTGGTCCGCTGGCTACAGGTTGTTTGCTTAGGACGAGTGCGACACTCGCTACCCCACGGCCTCAGTAACCTTAGCGTTGGCACCCCTGCCTCTGCGTCATCGGTTTCATCTGAAGTCAGAATGACACAGGACAAAGCCACACGTCAACACCGTAAGTACAAACGGTTATGTCCTCAGTCACAGTTTAGTAACATGTACATAGACACAGAGATAGGGAGGGATAGGTGGTAGGGATGGCTGGCATCTACATCAAAGAAAGTAATTACATCAAGGCATGCTGCTCCCTGCTAGTCACACACAAGTTAAGCAACACAAGACAACAACAGATGAACAACGCAAGCTCACATAGAATTATTTCTACTGCTCAACTCAAGTGCTTACTGTTGTCTCTTGCTGTTGTTGATGACTGACGACGAGCGTTGCTATATCTAGTTTATTTTTTGTTTGACACCCATCCACGGTACGTAAGGTATTTAAGGTGTCTAAAATTCTGTATCACTTTTAGCCTCCTATAGACCGTTCTTGCCAATAGTCAAAACGTATATAGCCATCTAATTTTTTATTGACTATTTAGGGTCGCATAGGGCTTTTGTATATACCCCAATCGTCAAGCAATGGAATCTCTAATTACTTACAATTAGTGAGTATTTGAAGGGGAAGAATGTCGGGACCTAACGCAAAGAAAATTGTTCAGCTGTATCAGCCAACTGAAGGAGCACACAGCATTAGTGCAGATGGAAAAACAGTATTCATTGGTGGCTAGTACTGGTGTCCCAGTTTTATAAGAATGACAGTCGATCACGGGATCTACAACCAACAGGACCCCTCAGAGCAGCCGGTCTTCCTGGATGTCGCTCCAGGGATGACGGTTGTGGTGCGGCATGACCCCATGACTGGAGAGAAAGCCGACAAGGATTGGTGGATGGGGCAGGTCATCCACTGCGGCGGTGCTGCCCGTGATCCCTCCATGCACAACCTGTTCCAGATCGCCGATGTGGACTCAGGAGTGGTCCGCTGGGTGAACGCTGATCTGGTGACGCACATCGTTCCGAAGGAGCCAGGGCAATAAAAAACCCCGCACTTGACGGGGCTGGTGATCAGATTGTGAATGAGGCGATTGGGTACTCAGGAGTCATGCCAGGGGGCCACGTCCACCGTTTAACCATTCAAAGATCCGAAGAGTGGGGGAGCCATTCCGGACATGTTCATACATGCCCCGAACGAGATCCCGACCGAAATTGCCTCCTTGGGCTGCTTCGAGTTGATCGTCAGTCAGTTCAATGATTTGATCTTGAGTGTTGAATGTAGTCATGGTTTTGAAGTGAGTGAGTTGAGTGTGTCTTAGAGGCGCTGCCCCCTCGACTCCTTCAAGATCACAGCCTTTCTGGTGAACCCCAGTACATGGATGTGGTGTGGATGTAGGCAAGTTCTGGTGGTGCTCTGGTGATCAGCTCAGAACCCAAGCAAAACCTTGTTTATGGGTCCACTCCTCCTGCAGGCAGACAATAAAAAACCCCGCTTGTGGCGGGGCTTTTTATTGCCAAAACAGAAAAGATTGACCATAAAGCAGGAGGTTATTTTAGGGGAACACCTGTGGTAATGAAGGCGGTAAAAATACATCCTCCATAGCTGCACCAGGCACCACCAGCAGCCTGCTCAAGATCATCGTCTAAGAGATACTTAACGCGTTCGTCGGGTGCCTGCATTGAGACACTTCCGCTCGCAACCTCTTTGGACAAAAGCAGCTGCTCCATGGCTTCAGTCGTCTTGACTGTACGGAGCTGTTCCTGAAGATGCGGGTCAGATGCGACCTGTTCAATGAGAGACTTGAGTTGATTTTGAGTCATTGTCTTAATGCGAAAGAAGCTGGAAGTGGGGATTAGGACTTGTAGCTATTGATGTTGTCGATGTTTTGGCCAGTGCTTCCGCCCCAAAGTGAAGCAATTGTGTTCATCTGACCAATTACAGGGATGAAGTTCATTCCGACATCGACCCAAGTGCCAACAGTTTTGCCGCCTTGGATTGCTTCGAGCTGGTCGTTGGTCAGTTCTGCAGATTGATTGTTGTTAGTCATGGTTTTGAAGTGAGTTGAGTGAGTGATGTGTGGGGTGTTGCCCCCTCGACTCCTTCAAGATCACAGCCCTACTGGTGAACCCCACTGCACAGCTCTGGTGTAGACCCCATGAGGTTCTGGTGCGCTTCTGGTGAATCGCTCAGAACTCAGTCACCACCTTTTGAAAAATGTTTTCATCTGCCTGATAACTGCTCAACTGCGCTCAATCGTGCCAGGCATTGAAGGCTGATTTATGAGCTTATTGGCGAGGTTGAAGAAGTAAAAAGCCCCTGTGGGTGCAGGGGCTGTGAGTGTGTGTAGCCTGTGGGTTGGCGTGAAGCTTCTATTTGCGTGAAGCTTCTAATGTTTTATCCTGTACACATATTATCACCACCTACGTGTGATATTCCACCTCCGCTAACGCCTTCCAGCTCCTCTTGACTGAGCTCTTCGATCTTATCAGCAGTGAATTCATGACCATGTTCTTTTGCAATTCCTACGACATCGTCAGGTGACTTAGCTGCTTTTAGTTTCACTTGAAGATTGGAATCACCTTTGACCTTGGCGAGGAATGCCTTGAGTTGTTCTAGCGACATGGGTGTCAAGTCTGTTGAGTAATCATAGCGACGGTCTGCTGCAGCGTCTTTGGCTAATACTCCTGGGCTCAATCGTGCCAGGTATGGCGACGAAGTCGTCACCTATTGAAGGCTTGATTTGTGGGGTTTTTGGTGTGATTGAAGCAATAAAAAACCCCTACGGCGGCAGGGGGTTTGAGTGTGTAAACTTAAATCCATTCAAAATAGAAAGCATAGCCCAAGATACCAGTAGAAAGTGACACCGCCACGCTAGTAGTAGACGGAGTTAACAGTCCCACAGGCGGCACCTCCACGTACAGCTGTTCTGAAAGGAAAGGCCACCAGCCGCGCCCTCTAGCTCTTGGTCTGAAAGTTCGGATTGAGCCTTAGTTAGGTCATCAGCAGAGATACTGAAACCTGCTTCCTTGGCAATCGCTGCAACAGCATTGGCATCAGCTGCTGCCTTGAGCTTCTCCTGAAGGCTGGTGTCTGCTTCGACCTTCTCCAGGAAGGCTTTGAGCTGATCTTCTGACATAGGTATCGGGGGTCTTTACCGGTTATAGCAACGGTCTTCTGAAGAGACTTTGGATAATATTTACTGCGCTCAATCGTGCCAGGTATTGAAGGCTGATTTATGAGCTTATTGGCGAGGTTGAAGAAGTAAAAAGCCCCTGCGGTTGCAGGGGCTTTGATGAGTATGCTCACATTGATGAGTCGCCAACCTTAGAAACGGTTACGGTCTTACCTCCCGCCTCACGGACACCCACTAAACCTACAAGTCCAAAATCTACCACCCGTATTTACTAACAAACCACCCGCCACGCCTTCCAGTCCTTCGTCTGAAATCTCTGGCGATTGTTCTTCAAGTCGTCGAGCGTTCTTCAAGTCATCAGCGAAGATACTAAATCCAGCTTCTTTTGCAATCGCAACTACTGCATCAGCATCCGAAGCAGCTTTGAGCTTCTCCTGAAGCGTGGTGTCGCCTTTGACCTTTTCTAGGAAGGCTTTGAGTTGCTCTTCTGACATGGGTTTCAGGCCTGTTCAGCAGTCATAGCAGCTGTCGACCTAGGTGTACCCCAAACTTCAAGACAATAAAAAAACCCGCAGTGTCTAAGGGCGGGTAGTGAATCGATATCTGTATTGGGACTTACATCAGTGACGGCAGAAGTGTTGATGTTATGCCGATGAATGCCCAGTGATCAGAACTCTGAGTCAGCAGTGTCAGTGGTGAACTCAGCAGCAGGTTTGATGAACGGATGGGAGCCTTCAGTTAGCGAGGCCACGTTCATCTCACGAACCTCTGCCATTGCTTCTGTCTCTGTCTTAGTGACCTTGATTGGCTTGGGCAGAACTGAATAGCTGGTGTCGAGACCAGTGCCACGACGGGAGATCTTCAAAACGAACTCGGCTACTGCGTCATCGTTGAAGCCGTAGTCGCCGTCTTGCAGTGCTTCGGTGATGCCTTCACGCAGACCGCGTTGCTCAAGGATCAGAAGCTCAGGACGCTTGCGCTCAACAGACCAGGCAATCCAGACGAGTGCTTTCTTGGGTTTGACAAATTCGTTGTCGAGCTTGGGACGAGCAGGGTTGGACCAATCCACAGCACGGGCAATGCCTTCAGGCTGAGCGCCTGGATAGTCAGTTGTGTAGCGGAAGCCAGCGAACTTCAGTTCTCCGTCTTTCATTTGTTCGATTGGATAACGCCAGAGGACGCCTGCATGTCCAGTGCCATAAGCACCGAGCAGACGGAACTGTTCCGACTGTCCATCGGTCAGCGAGGACGGGAAGAACTCTTGCCGATCAAACTTCTTAGCTGATGCAGCAGGCTTTGAGGACTCATCAGTTGTAAGTCCAGGGGGAATAATTTGTAGTGTCATTTAGTGTGATTGTAATTTGACGTTTATATAATTGACGCTTGTTAAAGCATCTTGCTACCAATACTTGGTGCCTATTAAATCTAACGCGAAAGCTGTATAAACGTGGGGTCAAGCAAAGGTATATTCTTTGCCATCGTGTAGGTAGCTGCCTGTCTTCCTAAGGCTATGGCGAATGCTTTGATAGCTATTGAATTCACCTAACTGATCTGCAAGCTGCCGTATAGACGGGAAGTTATCTCCAGTCTCCTTACAAATGATCTTCCGCTGAGATCGGTTTCTCATGCCGCAGCTCAGACATTGGGTTGAACGACCAGCCTCAATATTTATTAGGCTGACTTTAGAGATTTCATTACACAGAAGGCAGACTGCATCTACCTTTTGATCATCTCTTGACTCAGCCTTGTCAGAGGGCAAGACAAACCAACTACCGTGTCGCTTGAACGCATATCGATAGCGCTCTATATCAGGCTGAAAGCGCAGGATATACTCTCGTATCTTAGGCGTGAGTTTAATCTCTAGCTCCCTTGAGGCACTAGCTACTGTCCCACCCTTGAGAAGTATATGTTCAATAATCTTTGTGGCATCACTAACATACATAACTATAGCTCTTATTAATTTAATTGTATAAAGGCTGACAAGAATGTGTGGGGAATAGAGGTGGAGGGGTATGGTTTCCGAGAGAGTGGAAACTATGGAAACTTGGAAACTCCCCTGCGCCGCAAGGGATTTAAAGAATGGTTAATGGAAACTCGTTGGAAACCATGGAAACCTACACAATTGCAATTAGACTGTTTACACTTAGAGCCCCCAAGTCACACTTAAATCTTATATAGTAGAGAGTAGGGGGAGTAGTAGTATTTATGAATATAGAAAGCAAGTCTATTAAAAAGCTATGTGAAGCCTGCTTGCATCTTTAAGCTCAATATCTAGATTGCAAAACCAAAGAGAACACGAATGCTTGAGAGCATCCCTGAGCATATATTCAACAAAGATATTGATATCGATACGCTGCAGTGGTTCAGAGCGCATGTACTTTGCCTAGAGATAGATGAAGACTACGAAGATGTTGACGCCTTGATTGCTGAATTTGTTCTCAATTCACGACGGCGATAAAAGCAATTACTCACTCTTTTGTGTACTTAGGCAACATCTAGTTTCCATAGTTTCCAAGTAGTTTCCAAATGGAAACTCTGAAACCCTAGTCATACCAGTGGAGTTTCCAAGTTTCCATAGTTTCCATCATCTCAGAAGGGTGGGGGGTCAGTAGTCCTCGCTGAACTTCTGCTTGATGAAGTAGGTGACTTCATAGTGTTTGCTCCCGTCCGCTTCAATCTCAGCAATCAAAGGTGTGCCTTGGAATCGCTCTTCCTTCAATGCACTGAGGCTCTTGCTGACAGTTCCTTTGTTGAGGCTGTGGTCTGCAACCAACGTTGCTTGTGACACTGGTGCCTCATATGAGTAGAGAGCATCAAAGACGGCCCGCTTACCTGCGCTTAAGCAGCCCACAACAGCGTGAATGGTCGTCGTATCGAAGACATCGTCTATATCTGCTTGAGCTTCGATAGCGAAGAGTGCGTCATAGAAGTCTCCGTGACTCTTCACTGAACCATTCTCAAAGTCCAGCTCCACAAGCAGATCGATTGGAGTGCCCCGGTGACCGGCTACCATCCTGCGCTTGGCTGACTTGCGATCAGGGATGGCCTTGCCGTTGACCTTGGACTTCTGGTCCAGGAAGTTGAGCGTGATGATCTGACCAGCAAAGGCAGGGATAGACCCGTGACCACGGAGGCTGTCAGCACCAGTGAACTCTTGTGTGCTCTCTTTCTTTTGGTGAGCCAGGACAATCGGCGTTGCGTTATGCCTCTCGCAAACCAGCTTTAGATCCATGATGCGGGCGGCCATCATCGGTGAGTTCTCATCCACACCGCTGCTGGAGATAGCAGCGAGCAGTGAGTCCACAACAACTATTGAGTTGGGATGCTCCTTCAGTCGAGTCTCCAGCTTGTCGAGGTTGCTACTGCTGATGCTCCACCCACTCTCGTTAGGGATGAAGTTGAAATTGGGCACAGCTCCCTTCTCGTTGATCAGTCCTGTGTTGCGGAAGATGGGGGTATAGACATTGCGTCCTCCATCAAGGCCAATGAAGAACACTTGGTTCACTTGATCACGGTTCACTCTGTAGCCAAGGAACCTGGGCTCTCGCTCTGGGTTGAGTAGAGCACTGAGAAGCATCGCAGTGAAGTTCGTCTTGGCTGCTCCAGACAAGCCACCAATGATGTTGAGTTCGCCCTTGGTGATGAGGTCTTCAATGATGTGGCTCTCACCGTGCTCAAACCACTGGGAGCCTTGCTCAGAGTTGATGAGGATTAGGTCTGAGCCGTACTTGTTTCGGCTGTGATGCTCAAGCAAGACCTGAACAATACGGTTGTCAGTGAGCTGATGCCCTGACTGCCTGGAAGCAAACTTGATTAGGTCAGTCTTCTGCTCAGACGTCAGTAGGTCATCACTGCAGATCTCAGTGATCTTCGATTGAAGTTCAAGCAGTACTGCTTTGTAGCCTTCGACTGTGGGCTCAGGAGAACGCCTTGACTTCGAGGTCTTCCTACCTTTGAAGGGATTGCTTGTCTGTGGCTCAAGATTAGGAAGTGGCTCTTCATAAGCCGTTTCACTTACTGAGTTTTGAAAATCTATAAAGTCAAAATCGACCTCATGGTCGTCGCTGTTTTGTATGGACATAGTTTCTGTTCATGCGTATTGAATAAAAGTTGTGCTTGGCGAGCACGATCTAGGTTGCAACAATGAATACGATAGCCATACAGGTGTATAAACTTTGCGAATATTTGATGCTGCATATCCATACTAACGGCCTAAATAAATAAAAGTGGAGACGCCTCTTTATACATCTGCATTGGCTAGACTAAATCCAATAAAATAGAGATGACGGATAGGAGTAACTCTGTGTCCTCGAAAAATACAATGACCAAAGAAGAGTATCTGTATGCACAGGAAAGGTTGCTAGACGAAGCAATGGAGGGAAACCTCTGTCAAATCAAGGTGTACCCAGCGCAGAACCGACAGCTGTGGCTGATGGATAAGTCATATAAAACTGTTGGACTGATTCATCGCTGGCTTTTCTTCTCTGATTATCTAAAGCCAGGGCTTGAGCCTGAAGAACGCGTGTTCTCTGTCTATACGTTTGCCTCACTTCTGCAGAAGGCAGTCAGGTACAAAGGTGCTGAGCATCCTCGCCGTGACTTCATTGAGTTTGCAGAGGAAGCACTGCACAAGATGGCAGAGAAAGGAATCGTAGAACTGCTCACATTGGACAATGGTTTCTTGGCTGCGTGTATTAAGTGCACAGGCAAGAGGACTGCTGATATTGAGGCAGGTAAAGCTAGGTATGAAGATGCCAAAGCCCTTCGAGAGATTGAGTTGCAGGACAATGTCACGCTACTTACTCGCTGCTTTAAAATCTCCACGAGCAGCTGAGGTCATTGCTAAAATGGTAGTAAGTCAAAAGTTTTTCCGACTTACCTTCTGTACGCGTTAAAAGTAATCTAGGCAGTGGCTGGCCCCACTGAAAGGACGCACGAGCAATTGCTTATGCGTCTTTTTTAATGCGTCAGAATATCTGCACTAGTTTTTGATATTACCCCACGTAGTTAAATTCAACCTGTTAATGTAGGTGTATAAACGAATTAACGTTTATATGGCGTAAGCCTTTCCTCGTACACGAACAATTACCTCATAAGGAGAATTAACAATGTTCAATATCACTACTTCCGTGCGGCCTATTGCCGTGCTTGAAGCACCTGCTTTTTACAAAGGGAATACATATCAAGTTGCTGTAGCAGCAACGGTTCCTTTGGCAGATAAGGATGTTCCTCTGATGGCAGCAGTTCTCAGCCCTATTGAGAGCAATCAATCACGGATCATCAATGAAGTATTTAAGGCATATCAAGAACTCCCAGCTGTAGATCAAGAGACCACTGTGCTGAATGTCGGTGGCCTTGGATGGGTGTCTGATCACTATCGCCTGAACAACAAAGGCAACGACAAGTACGAGGCCTACCAAGAAGCGATGGAGTTCTCGATGATTCCTGCTGAAGCCCTTGGTGATGCAGGTGATGCTGTGTTCCCAGACATCGTGCTGTTTGGAGACACGCTTGAGGTCACCACTACCGATAGCTTGCAGTCCTACTTCTCAACTGACTGCGGCTATCTCATTGTCGAAGAGTCCAAAGGTGGAGACACCAACTGGTACAAGCTGCAGTCGCGTGGCCCTTCTGTTGGAGAAGAGGGCACCACGAACCCACGGTTCAATGTGTCCTGCACCAAAGCTATTGCGCGTCAGTTCGAGATCTTCCAGGTAGACACCACTGTGCAAGGTGCATTTGCTGGGAACCTTGGTGGATACATCGGTCAAGACGGGACGCTAAAAATCCGCTTCTCAGTCAGCCGTTTCTTCTATGCCAAAACGTTCAGCAACTCAGGTGGTGTGCAGCGGGAGACGATGCAGCGTCCTCAAGTAGGACAAGCATCAATCAATCCAGCTGTTGCAGCACTCCGTAATCGGATGCCTAAGGCCCAAGAGGTCGCGGTCGATGACTATTGAACTGCCTCTGTATCAGTTCTCCTACAACGAAGGCTTTGGAAAGAACGGCTCACCGAAGAAGCCATTCAATACAAGGTCATATGGGGAGGGCTGGATACACAGCGTTGAGTCGCTGACAGGTGTGATGGAGCACGCCCAGCAAATGCATGGCTGGTCTGGTGCAGTGTTCCAAGACGGAAAGAGAGACGGCAAGCACTGGTTCGCTAGTGGCCTGCTGGTATGTGAGTTCGATACCGTCAAGTATCCCGATTCAGATGCAATTGATTGGGAGAGAACCATTGCCAGCAACCCACGCATTGAAGACATCGAGAAGATCCCCTTCATTGCTGCTGCCTATCTCTCACAAAGCTGCGACCCCAGCAAGGACGTGTTTGTTGGGCGGATCATTGCGACCATCAGCCAGCCAATCACTGACCCTTACGAATTCAAAGCAGCTGCCGAGCTATTTCACCAAGACGTCGAGACAGCAACAGGCTGCGTCATCACTGATCGGTGTGGATGCGACAAGGTTCGTTGGTGGGGCGGGTTGAAGTCACCAGAGCATTTGCTCTTTGTCAGACCTGAGCTGGTGTCTTACGAAACCCCTGAGCTGATTGAGCGAGCACAGGTTGAGGTAGTCCAGAAGAACCCCTACCAGTACCAGCCACGAGATAACTCTGAAGCCGTAGCTGAGGGCTCAGTCTCTCCAGCAACCGTATGGATACTGCGTTGGATCTTTCGAACCATCCTTCCGCCTCCTGATGCTGAGGCATACAACAGCTTGGTTACTCCAGCGAAAGCATTGGCACGACTGGTGTCACCACAGCTTGATCAGGAGTTCTGCGACTGGATGTCTCTGTCTGAGTACCGGATGGAAAAGGTCAACAACGACCCACTCGACTTTCTCTACAAGGGAGAGAGCTTTGATAACGCATCAGTTGGTTGGTTCATACGTGCCGTAGATAAGCAGGTTCCTGATTGGAGGGATTTGTTTGAGGTCGAATACGGTGCTTATCCAGGATTGGATTGCTTCAATCCCAGTAAACGACAACCAGGGATGGTGAACTAAACAGCTTCTCAAAGTTGTTTAGATTGGAATAACGAAGGAGAAAAGTATGACACTTACACCACACAGAAAGATAACTGTTATGGGATATAGCAATCAGTCAGAGGATGATGATCTTGATTTGCTTGAGTTTCAAGAACACTTGAAAGCAGAGACGCAAACAAGGAAGCAAGCCAAGAGAGGGCGTCCTGTTGGGTCAACGAATGATGCGTCAATCATTGCCAAGCAGCAGAAGGAGCACAGGGAAATGGTTCTCCGTGCTTTGCCTGGCCTTGGGTTTGATATCCGTAGGCAAGCAAGCATCTATAGAGACAAGAAGAAGCTTGGAGTGAAGGTGCTGTCTGCATCCCAGATCAAGAACGTTCATCACTTAATTGGTGAAGTCCTTGGCGAAAGCATGCGGGGAGAGCACGCTCGCTCTGCTGTTGAGTACCTACTCGCAGCCAACCAAGTCGATCCTGTTGTCGAGTATCTGGAGAGCTGCCGTGGTCGTGCCTTGTCGATGAGCTGGAAAGAAATCACCAAGCGTGTCTTCAAGACTGACGGACCACTCGCTGTCGAGATCTTCCGCAAATGGATGGTCGGTGCTGCCAAACGCCCTCTTCAACCAGGGTGCGTGATGGATTGGCTGATGATCATCTGCGGTGCTCAAGGGATTGGCAAGAGCGCGTTCGGTCGGTCACTCATCCCTAGCTCTGATTGGTACGGCGAACTCAGCAGCGACGTTGACCTTCTGGTGAAAGAGCCCAGCCGCATGCAGATGAGCTGGCTCAATGAACTAGCCGAGGTGGACTCGATGACCTGCGGACGTAAGAGCGACAGAGAGAAGATGAAGAACCTGATCAGCATCAGGGAGGACGTCACTCGTCTGCCATACGCACCTCACCCTGAGCGTGTGCCTCGTGCCTTTGTGTTCTACGGCAACACCAACCGCACTGAGTTCATTACTGATGTTGAAAGCCGACGCACCTTCATGATCTCCGTACCTGAAGGAGAGACCATCGACTTCCTGTGGGTACAAGCGAACCGTGATGGTCTATGGGCCAAGGCTCTTGAAGAGATTGAGCAAGGCACAAGCTGCACCTGGACCCGCGCTGAGTACGAGCAAGTCCATGAGCACACAATGCAGTACCGGATTGAAGACCCAATCGAAGTCCTGCTTGATGAGTTCTTGGCAACACGGAACAAGGTCTCGATTGGAGAGGTCATTCGGTGTGTGCTGCAGGTCCCACCACATATGCAGGAGCTGACCCACAGCAGGCGTGTCTCTGAACTGATGCGTGCCAGGGGATGGAGCAAGTCCGTCACCAGCATCAAAGACGAGACAGGAAGAAGTAAGTCAGCACGAGTGTTTAAGAGACCACAGAATCAACCACAAGTAAATGAGAACCTGGAGTATTAAAAATGAATGACAAGCACCTCTATAAAGAGCTACAGCTGCGCACTGGCTCACAAGCAGTTCAAGAACTAGTCACACACCTGTCTGATGTCTTGAATAAAGATCCAAGCTTTGCGATTGCTGCAACAGTTGATTCAATGCGAGCACTCGATGCTCTACTTACTCAACACACGAATGCCGACAGATCCAGTATTGATATGGCTTGTGCTGTCTTCATAACTGCACTAACCAACGCATCAACACTAGGTTCAGCAAAGCTAGTTCACTGTAATCCAGATGAGCAGATCGTTGATTACACAAATCATGATGATTACCTGATGGAGTAATCTACTGTAGCTCCTGTCTGCGAGAGCAAAGACAATGCTTCGTTCAGCGATTACATCTAGCGTCTCTCTCCTGGCAATAGCTCTTGCGAATCCTCTATTAAATGCAAATGCTCAGAGGGCTGGGGGTGAGTTCTTCTGGTGCGAAGCGAAAGGCTTCACCACATTTACTTATGCGGCAGGCAATCAACCCCCGCGAGAGAAGGCCGAGATCCGGTTGATGGTCGAAGTCGATGAACCAAACGGGAATGTGAAGTTTCGCGAGCCTATCGAAGGAGATGATTGGGGTCCTTGGGGTCCTTGGCGTCCTGCCATCTTTGACCGGGATGCATCCGGACGTTGGGAGGGACTTGAACTTTGGGAGCATATAATGAACACAAAAACAGAGTTCACGATATTCAGAAATGAAGGGGGGAAGTTTGGTTTTATGAGAACGCAGAGCACGGTGTTTCCAAAGTTTGTAACCACAGCCGAAGGGGCTTGCAGACGTTATTGATTAATGCAAGTCCCGATGACTATCTAGTAGAATAAACCTGTCAGCTGTATGAGCTTTCCACTGACATAGCCTACGGGCAGAATAAGTAATCTCGAAAGCAGAGAGTAGATGCAGCTCTCAAATACAGACTGAGCCCCGACACATACGTGTGCTGGGGCTTTGTTGTTAGTGAAGAAGTCAGCCCAATAAAAAAGAGGAAGGCTCCGCCCTTCCTCAGCACCTCATCAGTGTCACGCTTTAGGTGACTCCGAAAATATAAAAATTGCCACTATCTTTTGCAAAGGCAATGCAAATGCCGCATAAAAAAGACCCGGACGTCTGTCGGGTCTCGGGGGTGTGAGGAGTTGGGTATCTCGGTGAGGAGAAAACCAACTGACTCAGGTATAGCCCAAGCTTGTGCCGTTCACCTCACTGGTTACAACTGGTTGCATACCGGTAGCTAGTCAATGAAATCCAAAGGTGAGGAGAAAAGCTCACGGGGTGGAAACAAGGACACACTCCCGCAGAGTTTTCAAAACCCCTGCCTTTGGCGGGGGTTTCTTTTGGTCTTACTTCGGCGCCGCTGATCGACTTGCTTCGCCAGAAATTCAAAAGCGTCTTCGATCAATTGCTGGGAGTCAGTCAGCTCTGGATGGAGCCGTGAATAAACATTCAGGGTGTTGACCCGCAGGCGGTTAGTGGCATCACCATCTTCTTCAGGCACCAGGCCGAGGAGGTGCCGTGCCTCCTCAATGGTCTTGATCTGTTGGGGAGAAGGAACCCAGCCCGCCAATCTTGGATTGGTACTGAATGGTTTGGTCATTCCACCATTGGACTCAAGTGACCGACTGACACCCAGCTCTTATCGCCTGATGACCTATAGAAATATCAGAAGAGTGAAGAGAAACGGTGAGAAAAGTCACTAGAGCATCCCCAAAATGGCCCGAATGGGGGATCACAGATTTGAATCCAGATCCGATGCTGTTAGCGATATGAGGTATCGGTGTGCTTACCGACTGGCATTGGTATAAAGACCTCACTGACGAGCAAAGAAGCTTGTATGAGGAACTGGTCCAGATAGAGACCGAGATCTACCTCTCTCCGCGTGAATGCAAGCAACTGGTCAAAGGTCTTACACGGATAGGAGTCAGAACCCCAAAAGAACTCAGAGAATGGTTTAGAGCCTTAGCCGAAGCAAAAGATGACTAATCAACGAGGGTTGGATCATTCATCGCTTGAATGCTGTTCAAACACTGAAGGCTTTGGGTTTTCCAATGCCTTCTGAAAGGCTGAAGCAGCTGAGCTTTGGCAGGAACCTTTTACAACCACTCTCATTGATACTTCATCATTGGAAGTTGTGGTATCCATATCCACTACTCCAGGAGGAGAGATCTGCATGGATGAGTAGCCTTTGAGAGTAAAACCATCTTCGACAATATCGAAATTATGAATAACAACACCATCGACAATATTTGCTTCCGCCCATTCAGCCGTATTTGCCATCATCATCCTGCTATTGGCTGTATCAACTTTATAGTATTCAACTAGTGAATTCTCCTCCACATCGACTTGATCCCTAAATGGAAACTCATAAGTGCGAGTCATTTCGACATTACACTTCAAATAAATAAAGTCGTCAGCAACGGCAGGTGCTGCTGAGAGGAGTAGAACACCAAGGAGTAGGGGATATTTCATATTCACAGGCTAGAGACGACTACCAATTCCATCTACCACCTAAATGATGCTCTGTGGAAGTTGACTCCAACAGATCCCAGATAACACCGAGAAGACCGGTGCTTATTGAGAACGTCTACAGAAATCACACTACATAGTGATTAAGAATCAGACGTAGGTGTTCTGTTGCCCAGGGTCGTTGTTACGCAGTTGGTTTGCAAGAGCAAGCAACGCACCACCAGTTGCACCAATAGCCGCACCTCTTAAACCCCTACGTCTGGCAGCACCAAGCTGTTCGACCTGGTCGAGAGGTCGTACGCGTACTGCTTGAGGTTGATTGCCAATCGAAAGTGTTTGCTGCGCAGGTGTTGTGTAGAAACCTGTCAAACCGCCAGCACCTAATCCCATTGCAGTGCCGAGAGCTGCTTGAGAATAAGGATTATCAGTTAATCCTCCTTGGTCATCACTCTGTAGATAATTGACAGCCAATCCACCAGTACCAGCAAGAGCAGCACCAATAGCAGCACGCCTGCCGAAACGTCCCAGGTCCATATGACCCAGCTTCTCTTGAATGAGCTGATGAGCTACACGTTCATCGTTACGCATACGCCGTGCTTCACCACCCATACGCTTGTAATTACCTTCCTGTCTGACAAGGGCACCGCCCTTAGCTTCCTTGCGCTTGGCGTTCTCCTTGCTGATGGTTTCGTTAATAGATTCGACATCAACAACAGCATCAGCAGCAAGTGGGTCACCGGCATACAAGCCCGTGTCATACATGGGATGCACACCTTCTTGAGCAGCCATCAACAGCGCTGCATCATCAAAGCCAATGTTACCGATATCAAAGAGATCAAACATCACAACTAACTGCTAATCATTTACCTATTCTAACGCTTTGCTATTACTGATTAGTTAACAAACAGAGTACACTAGTAATAGCAAGGCAAATACTTATGACTGCTAGCAATACAAGCAAGAGAAAAAGAGGAAGACCACCGAAACAGAAAGTGTTCAGTGCCGCTGAACTACAGGCTAGAAGCACGGAATTCATGAAGATAAGTCAGCAGAGAAGGCAAGGCGCAATCAATTACGTAGAAGCTGAGAAGGTCGTAAGCCTGATGAGCGATAGCAGCAAGGTTCAAAATCTCACTCAAGATGAAGTACTTGCATTAAGAGAAGAAGCAACAAAGCTTTGGGAACTACTGGGCTACACAGAAGAGTATGAAACGGAGAGATACAAGCCTGTGACTGAGCAGCTGTCGGATGAAGAGTTCCTAGACACACCGTCCATTGACGGACAGATGAGCCGAAAGGACTGGATAGAAGCACACGCATTCTTAAAGCCGAAGCGAAAGAACGCACGACTGCCCAAGTCAATCAGAGATATCAAGCAGAATAAGTTTGATGCTTATGGATTAACAGACGAGAAGCCCGAGCCAATCGACCACGCAGCGATGGAAGCAGAGCTTGAGAAGAAACTAATGGACCGTGCTTGTGAAGAGCGAGCTGAAGCAAAGAAACAACTAGGTCACGTCGGCAAACGACTGAGGCAGCCAGCACCGCAAGGTCGCAAACACAAGGTTGATACCAGCAAGTTCTGGACTTAATGGTTAGTTTGTACTACCAATAAGCGAAGGAGACATACAGTCAGCTATATATGAAAAGAACTCAAAGATTATTCTTCAAATAATTTGAGGTTCTTAAAGAGCCAAGGTATTACATTCGTGTATTCCACTGCGTTCTTAACGAATATACCGTGGCTGTGTAATAATTGATAATGAAAACTAATATCAATTGACAAACAATTAGCGGTGTGTCGACGCTAATAACAATCGATAATACTTGTGCCTCACAAGGATTAACCAAAGAGGCAACTAGCGTTGAGCAATAAGGGAAGCAGCAGTCAGCACCAACAAGTAAGCGCGACTCATTGGGGTACAGCTGTTGAGTGCACTGCAAATAAACGGTAGTGAAACTAGGCACTCGGATAAGACACGGATTAGTAACGGATACGTGCCGTCTTCCTGCTTGTTAGGCAGAAGTTTTCTACAAAAGAATGAGTCGTGGGATTTTTCCCTAAACATCTACGTCTTCACCCCAGACAGGTGCTGTCACTTGCCATCCGTAGGAGCGAAGGTCCTTCCACAGCAATGTGGCCTCATCAAGCCGCAAATATCTACGGCTTTTCAGGAGTGCTGGCTCTCCATTGGGCATCCTCCGTCCGTGATCGACGAAGACATATGGGTCTCTAATCCAGCTCTTCTGGTCGCGATGAAAGCGCACGCTCCAGTAGCTGTTGTTATCAATGAGCCAACCCTCTTGCATGCCTACTTGGCGGTAGTACAAAAATACTATGGCCGCGTCTAGGCGCTCGTCAACCGGTCACTTCCTGGGTGCTACGTCGTAGTGACCACTTGCTCACTGAAACTGTAATCACCTGCACTGCAATGAGTCTCAATCCTATCCAACCATAGACACTGGAAGAATCAACCGATGGAGCTTGATCAGGCAAAAGATACAGGTTCAGCCTGGCTGGATTGTCAGGCCATTGAGGCCTGGATCAATGGTCATCAGGTTGTCAAAGACCTCACGCTTCGTCTCCGAAGTGGAGAGTCAACGGCTGTGCTCGGTCCCAACGGTGCTGGCAAGACCACACTGGTGAAGTTGATCAGCCGCAGTCTTTACCCGGTGGTCAAACCGGGATCGCATCTGCGCTTGTTCGGATCTGAGACGGTCAATCTCTGGACACTGCGCCAACGACTTGGGGTCGTCAGCAACGAAGTGGAACAACGCATCCCCGCTTCGCTCACGGGCCGGGAGCTGTTGCTGGCAGCTTTCTTCGGTGCCATCGGTCTTGGCAGGGACAGAACACCCACAGCTGAACAGAGGTCGCGCACTGAAACATTGCTCAAGAGCATGGATCTTGACGGTCTGGCTGACGAGAACTATGGGCAGCTGTCTGAAGGCCAGAGGAGACGTCTTTTGATTGCCAGAGCACTGGTGCATGAACCGGAAGTGCTTGTGCTGGATGAACCAACCAATGCTCTGGATCTGCGCGCAAGACACAAGTTGTTGAGAATCATGCGGGGTTTGTGTCAGCAAGGAACCACTCTGGTGCTGGTGACGCACCAGGTGGATGCCATCATTCCCGAGATTCAGAGAGTTGTGGGCCTGCAGGACTGTCTCGTTAACCTTGATGGCTCAGCCGAAGACATACTCACCGGACCCAGACTTTCCAAACTGTTCGACACTCCATTGACTGTTGTGCAGGCCGGTGGGTACAGACAGGTCTTGCCAGGATGACACTGTCCGATGTTGTGCTCTCGAGGCTGATGTGCTTCTGATCCTCCCGGCCATCAGCATGGCCTTCGGCGGTCTGCTCGGCAGTCGCATCAGACCTGGCAAACGCTTTCGAGGTGTTGTTGCCCATCTTGTGGGCGGTCTGGTCCTTGGCATCGCAGCTGCGGATCTGATGCCGGCTGCCAGCGATAGCGGTCACCCATTGGCTCTGGCCATAGGTTTCTGCCTCGGCTTCTCACTGTTGCTGGTGATTAATGCGGTCCTGGAGGACCCCGATGAAAGCGCTGAACAAAGTCGACCACGGCCGATGCTGCTGCTGATGTTGCCCTTTCTCGTTGACAGCCTGATCGACGGGCTTGTGGTGGGTATCAGCAGCAATGCGGCAGAGCAGCAGTGGGTGATTCCCGTAGCCGTTGCCCTCGAAATGGGATTGGCGACTCTCGGACTCGGGACTCTGCTTGGACGTGGCGCAGGTCGCTGGCGAAGCGGAGTCTCAGGTGTCCTGATGGCTCTCACCTATGTGATGGGTCTCAGCATCAGCCTGGTGATCACCAATGGGTTGCAGGGACCTGCCCTGACCGGCACACTCGCTTTCGGTACCGCTGCTCTGATCTACCTGGTGGTGGAAGAGGTGATGAAGGAAGCCCATGCAGGCGGAGAGGATGATTCGGGTCCCGTCAATGTGGCTTTTTTCATTGGTCTGCTTTGCATTTGGCTGCTGGACTCAGTCACCTCCTGAGCTGTGAGCTGTCTCAAATCACAACACTGGATCCGCACTGCAACATTTGCGGTGATGGTTGCGACTCAGGCTCTCTCAGGTATTGCCCAGCCTCAACAAATCGAGCAATCATCAAAACCGGTCACCCCACTGCTGCAGGAGCTGTTTCGAAAAGCCGATTGCCAATCGGCGCAGCTTCTGCGAGATCGCTACCAGGCCGCAGCTGTTCTTCAGCATTGCCTGGAGAAGGCAAACAGCATCTCCGATCCGCTGAGACGTCTTCTAAGCGAGCTTGAAGCTGAACTAACCACGCTCAACTTGCAGCTCGAGGGGGTTGAGCAACGAACCAATGAGCTGGAGAACCTCTCTTTTGCTCCAACCACGCACTTGCGTGGAGTGAGCACTTTCATCCTCGGAGGCAACGTCTTTTCTGGAACAGAGGGAGATCTCCTGAACTCTGCCCGCAGCGGCTATGGAGCTCTGGAATCCGGATACGACCAGAAATTGACTCTGCGCACCAGCTTTACCGGAAAAGACCTGCTCAATATCCGGTTGCGGGGTGGAAATCTCGATACAACCAGCGACAGTTTCGGAGGGGGTGGACCCAGCAAACTCTCCGAACTGGAAGTGGCCTTTCAACAGAGTCGCACTCCCGATCTGATCGGGATCAACCGTGCCTGGTACCAGTTTCCACTAAGCCAGGACTGGACCTTCACGCTGGGCAGCAGGGTGAATCAGACCGTCATGCTGGGGATACGACCAAGCGTTTATCCCGAGGACACTGTGCTGGACCTGTTCACACAGTCCGGTGCCTCTGGGGCGTACAGCAGCAATCTCGGAGCTGGTGGCGGCGTGATCTGGCAGAGAGGTCCGCTCAGCATCAGTGCGAATTACATCGCCTCAAAGGGGCACGAAGGCGCCGATGGTTCCGGGCTGATTGGAGAGGAATCCGGGAGCAGCAGCACATTACAGCTCGGATACGCACAACAGAACTGGGGTATCGCTGCGGCATTGGTGGCGATCGAAAATGGTTTCGGAATCATTGATTACGCCAGTCCATACACCCTTCGCAGCTACGAACAACCTGGAATGACCACAAGCACCGCGCTCAGCGGTTATTGGCAACCACCTGTCGATGGCTGGTTTCCCTCTGTGAGTCTCGGCTGGGGATGGAACAGCACGCGCTACCGCAAAGGAGTTGAACACAATGGTCTCGTCGCCATTTCCCAGTCATGGACAGTGGCGGTTCAGTGGAGCGATCTGTTCGACACCGGGGCAGCGATGGGAGCAGCGGTCGGTCAGCCGATCATTGCCACAGCCCTGGTTGGTGGAACAAGCCCTGACGATGCTGGCTATGCGATGGAGTGGTGGACGATGCTGCCTGTGACTGATGCCATCACGGTCACACCGGCTGTGTTTTTTCTAAGCAGACCTCTGGGGGCTGACACTCCCGAAGGCCAGCAACTGAGCCAGCTAGGGGCTCTTGTAAAAACCACTCTGCGCTTCTAGTTGATGAGGGAGGCGATGTCATAACCTCGCCTCGCCTGCAGGCTGAAGCCTTGAACAGCAACGCCAGAATCGACGCCCTTCAGTTGATGCTGACCGATCTGCGCATGCGCAACGAGCCGATCCGGCACAAGGCGGCCTTTCGCGGCTGCCAGCCTGAATTTCAGGCCCTGGTGACCAAACTGATTGAACAGCTCGAAGCTGAGCTGATGGAAGAGAAACAACGATTCAGAAGCGCTCAACGCGACTGATTGTTGTAGGCAGCAGGAGCGATCACCAGAAACAGGATCCACCAGATCAGAATGATGGCCGAAACTGGGATGGTGACCCACAACCGATGCAGCACCAACCAACTACCTGAGATGGCGAGAACGCCGGTAAGGATGATCGTCCACGGCTGACACCACCAGGGTTTTTCGGCCCAGAGATCCGGTTGAGGAGTATCAGACACCGCAGGCTCTCAAGCGCTCCTTGGCAACGGAGCTGTACACCACCAGTTCATAGCAATGGCTTCACGGCTGCCTGGCACATCCACTTGAAGGTCCAGACACACCAGTTGAAGACTCACAGTTTGCCGGGTAGACGCAGCTGATCATCAGCGCACAACTGATGCAAGGACCCTTCCAATCCATCGATCCGAAGACAGTGGCAAGCACCTCAAAGGCAACACAATTCAACCACTGTTAATCCACGTCGACAGCACACAAAGCAAACAAGCGAGTCTTTTCAATCACGTTTTTTGCATTTAACCCTCCGTTTCAGCAATCTGTTCCAAATTGTTATTACTTATTTAGTCGACAAACGACTAGTCAAACTATAATAGAACGAAAATACGACTGGAGAACGAACACAAATGAAGTTCAGGGAGTTCACCTGGAGTCGACCTCTCACCTTTAACTCATAGGAGCACAGCAACTCAGGCAGAAGCGCACATGAGCCTCATTCGATCTGTTCCATCACTTTGTTTCAAACCTGACCAGCGTCATGAAGCTGGCTAGGTTTCAATTCCATCGATCGCCTCAGGCTCCTCAACATCTTGAGCATCACCAAATGGCTGGAAGCGCGTGCCCAGCTCGCTGAACTGATCGAAGCCATGGAGGAAGAGGCATTGGCCTCTGACCTCGACAGCGATCAACTCTGGCCCCCAGGTCGTAGCGTACTCACACCCCTGGACCGCATCAATGCACTGCGACATGAGGTTGAGCAGTTATGCATCGAACTCCCGGAACTTCCACATTCGAACTGATGCTGACCCACAGGAACACGGAGCGGATGGTCTCCCACGCCGGTGAGAGACCACCCTCACGACAGAAAGCGGATCGCAAGTTAATCGCAATCTGAGTGGACGAGATCGAGACATCTGCGAATCTTTCTTAACCGGGTTTTCGCATCAGAGAGCCGCCCAAGACCATGTAGGCGCAGGGCAAAAGCGCAAGCTTCATGCCTAGAACGCTCAGGCGATTTGAGGGCACCTGCCATATCAGATGCACCAAAATCCACGTAAACAGTGCAGATATCAGCGCGATAGCAGAGCCGGTAATTGATCCAATTTTTTTTACTGTTGAGCTCAGTTGAGCAGTAATCAGGCAGGTAAACCGTTGCCCAACTATGTGTTGACTTGGTTCTGAGCTATTCACCAGAGGCTCACCAGAAACTCGCAGGGTCTACACCAGAGCTGTGTAGTGGGGTTCACCAGAAGGGCTGTGATCTTGAAGGAGTCGAGGGGGCAAAGCCACCAAACATTCATTCCTTAGAACCATGACTCAAGAACAACTTACAGCTTTTCTGGCTAACGCCAAAGCCAACACAAACCTTCAGGAGCAGCTCAAAGCAGCGGCTGATACCAATGCTGTAGCTGCCATTGCAAAAGAAGCAGGTTTTAGTATCTCTGATGATAACTTGAAAAGCGCTCAATCGAAGATTACTGATGAAGAACTGGAAGGCACGAGTGGTGGCGAGGGCTCCTGGAGAGCAGGTTGGGGGCCATGACGGGTTCGCCTTTCGATGTCACCGCAGCATAAGAATTGCCAAGGTTAATTACCACGATGGTAAGGTTCAACGAATTGCCACGGTTGTAGGTAATGCTTGAACAGCATACGCACAAAAACTGTTTGCAATGGTAGGGGGTTAATTTCTTTAATAGCCGGTCCATTCGCGTAAACCTGCCTCCAATACCTGGCACGATTGAGCGCAGTAATTGTAAGTTAAGGGTAAGTTCCCGTCGCTGAAAGGCTGGAAGCGTTACCCGCCTAGGTGGTGATACAAACCATTGCTATAACCGCTCAAGACTCCCGTTACCCATGTCAGATGAATGACTCAAAGCCTTCAGGAGAAGATCAAAGCAGCTGATGATATTGATGCTTTTATTGCGATTGCGAAACATGCAGGTTTTATGATTTCTGTTGACTTCTTGAAGAAAGCTCAATCAGAACTTTCAGATGAGGAACTGGAAGCCACGGCTGGAGGCGGCTGGAACTTTCCAACAACAATGTCATGTGACGCATGTAAGAGGTGTTGAGACTCTGGGATGAGGTATTTGATTGAAGTTATCTCATCAAAACCCCTACCATCACAGGTGGTTTTTATTAGTTGAATAGCCTGACTAAACTCAAGAATCAGTCTTCAATACCTAACACGAGTGAGCACACTAAGTATTAACCAAATACGCTGCTGCGCATCGTTGCGGTGGCTAGTTTGTAGTGCTAAACCTAGTCAAGCAATGGGTCTGAGCTATTCACCAGAAGCTCACCATAACTTCTTGGGTGCTGCACCATAGCTGTGTAGTGGGGTTCACCAGTAGAGCTGTGATCTTGAAGGAGTCAAGAGGGCGGCACCCCCACACTTCCACTACTTAACGCCATGATGACTTCAGCAATTTATCTTGATCACTTCCCTACAATTTTCAAAACATTGATAAAGACAAAGCTCTCAATCATTACTGCAGTAGCAACGATCGTCTGCACTGGTTTATCAGCACAAGCAACAGAATCAGAGCTTGCTCGCAAGCAAGAGATGATTGGTTTTCTTGCAGCCGGACAGTGCATTGTCAATACCGGAATGGCTACGCAAGAAACAGTAGACGGTTGGGCTGGTCAATATGTCAATGAAGATCCCGACCGTAAACCTGCCTATCAGTGGGCAACAACATCACCTAATGGCCAAGCAGCCGTACAAGCTACAGTTCCATTCTTAACACCTGATTGCGATGGGGTTTCTATTTCTGATGAGCAGTTTGCAAGAGTGATGATGCCTTACTTCAAATAACCTACTTCCGACGAAAATCGTCGTTGGCACATACGCCTGACAAAACAAACTCACACCAATCACACCCCGCCACGAGCGGGGTTTTTGCTGTCTGGCTACCTGCATCAATGCGGATCACCAGAGATTCACTAGAACCTTTGAGTTTCTCCACCAGCGCTGTGTAGTTGGGCTCACCAGAAGGGCTGTGACCTTGAAGGAGTCCAGGGGGCTTCACCCCCAAGCACTCACGGCTTAGAACCATGACACAACAACAACTCACAGTTTTCCTGACTAACGCCAAAGGCAACAACAGCCTTCAGGAAAGGCTCAAAGCCGCAGCTGGTGTCAATGCTGTTGCTACAATTGCTAAAGAAGCAGGATTTGTCATCTATGTTGATGGCCTCAATAAGGCTCAATCAAAACTTTCAGAAAAAGATCTGGAAGGTGCGGCTGGTGGGGGATCACTGATACCTGGGGCGTTTACATGCAGACAGGGTTGTAGATGAGTTGAGATGGTTATAGAAGTTAACTCATAAGAGCCTATGTCACTGCGGGGGCTTTTACTCTTTCAATCACCCCAAAGAGCCCATCATTCAGCCTTCAATACCTAGCACGATTGAGCGCAGTAAATATTAGCCAAAGTCACTGCAGCAAATCGTTGCTATGACTGCTGTAAAGACCTGCCACTCGTGTCAGAAGAACAACTCAAAGCCTTCCTAGAAAAGGTCAAAGCAGACACCAGCCTTCAGGAAAAGCTCAAAACAGCCGCTGATGTTGACGCAGCTCTTGCAATTGCGAAAGAGGCTGGTTTTGTATTTTCTGCTGATGATTTGAAGAACGCTCAATCAAAGCGTTCTGATGAGGAACTGGAAGGCGCGGCTGGGGGTATAAATCATACATGGTATACATCTGCTTGTGATATCTGCTGATACCTTAAGCTGACAACCTTTGCTAGAAGATTTTTCAGCTTAAACACCAACTCCTGCAATGACAGGAGCTTTTTATTACTTCAGTTTCAACTAAAATCTCACAAAGCAGCCCGCAATCCCTAACACGATTGAGCTCAGTAATTGTAAACTAAAGCCTCTGTGGCACATCGTTGCTATGACTACTGAACAGACCTGCCACCCATGCCAGAAAAGCAACTCAAAGCTTTCCTTGCCAAAGTCAAAGGCGACTCAATCCTTCAAGAAAAACTAAAAGCAGCTAAGTCACCTGACGAAGTTGTGTCTATCGCTAAAAAATATGGGCACAAATTTAGCGCTGATAAGCTAAGTCAGCTCAGCGAAGATGAGCTAGAAGGCCTGGCTGTTGGAGGGTTATGGACTAAAACAGTAATGTGTGGTCCGTGCGTTGATTAGAAGAGCGTGACTCTGGAGTTATAGAAAAGTCAGAGTGATTGACATGCATTTCAATTCTTTGGTCGGACGTAGTGTAGATGAAGATATTAGACACCCTAAGCTGTGAGAGTGACAAGCCTGCACACCAAAGCAAATGCAAACGTTAAGGGTCTTGATTTAATTAATTATTCTATAAGCTCATAGAAGGCATTCAATGCCTGGCACGATTGAGCGCAGTTGAGCAGTTATCAGACAGATGAAAACAATCTCCAAAAGGTGGTGGCTGAGTTCTAAGCGATTCACCAGTTGCTCACCAGAACCTATTGGGGTCTGCACCAGAGCTGCATAGTGGGGTTCACCAGAAGGGCTGTGACCTTGAAGGAGTCGAGGGGAAACACCCCACCACATGTCTCACACCAAACTCACTTGTTAAATCATGACAGCACAAAACACTCAATTTGAAACCATCGACCTGACGGACGACGTTCTTGAAAAAATCTGTGGAGGTTTTGACGAAGTGGAACCAGAGCCAGGAGAGCCTTATTTGATCGACCGCTTCACGGATCCAAGGTATGCGATTCCACGAATCCAAGGTATGCGATAGATGTTTTTTTAAACCGCTAATCATCAATTTCCCCGCCAAGTGCGGGGTTTTTATTGCGTTGATGTGGTCTACCCGAACGGGGGAGTCAGGCGGCTGGCAGCGTTGCCCGCCTATGTGGTGATTCAGATCAGTGCTATGACTTTTGTACTGGCCAATCACCCATGTCAGAAGAACAACTCAAGGCATTCCTAGAGAAGGTCAAAGCAGACACCAGTCTTCAGGAAAGATTAAAAGCAGCGGCTGATAATGATGCTGTTGCTGCGATCGCAAAAGAAGCTGGGTTTAGTATTTCTGCTCACGATTTGAAGAAGGCTCAATCAGAGATTTCTGAGGAGGAGTTAGAAGGCGCGGCTGGAGGGAATTCCTGGGGCTGGTGCCACGGGTTTACGGGGCGGGAGGGCTGTTCTGCCTGGTGCCGTCGGTTCTGCCACGTTCAGACCCGCTGAAAAAGCCTAAAAGCCTACTCATTCCAAAGCCCCTGCCGCCGCAGGGGTTTTTATTTCTTCAATCACCCCATACCCACCATCAATCAGACCCAAATAGCATCCGATACCTGGCACGATTGTGCGCAGTAATTGTCAGTCAAAGACACTGCAGGAGACCGTTGCTATGACTGCTGAACAGACCCATACCTTCTCGTGCAATGGCTGCGATTGATGAGCTGATGGTTGCTCTTAGTAGCAATCCAGAATTGTGGCAGGCTATGACTAGCGCCACAACTCCAGAAAATGCAGTAAAAGCCGCCGCTGATGCGGGATACAAAGTAACCTCACAGGAGTTGCTAGAAGCCTACAAATCAAAAATAGTCGATTTGTCTGAAGACGAATTAGCGTCGGTTACTGGGGGGGGGAATAAAAACCACAATCCGGTCGAAAACAATCCGGTCACTGTCCGGAAAATCACCGGAAAACTACTCGGTCACTATGCTACTGACGAGTTGTGAATGGATGATCCGAATGCGAGTAAAAGGGCGCGAAAACTGGATCCGAATCCCAGATAACTGGATATTATAAGCCTGATTCACCAGAGCTCCTTCAATAGCACGGGCTTTTTATTTCTTTATTAGCTCTAATAACCGCCCATACCGTCCATCAATATCTGGCACGATTGAGCGGAGTAAGCATTAACCAAAGTTGCTGCAGAAGACCGTTGCTACAACTACTCAACAGACTTGATGCAAGCAATGTCAGAAGAGCAACTCAAAGCCTTCCTGGAGAAGGTCAAAGCAGACACCAGCCTTCAGGAGAAGCTGAAAGCCGCTTCGGATGCTGATGCAGTTCTTGCGATTGCGAAAGAGGCTGGGTTTAGTGTTTCTGTTGACGACTTGAAAGAGGCTGGGTTTAAGCAATCAGAGATTTCTGACGGGGAGCTGGAAGGCGCGGCTGGTGGTGGCTGTTTGATTGCCCTTACTGTTGTCACGGGGTGGTGTTCTAATGGATGTTGCTGATTCTGTATTTGGTGATGGATTCTGAGCCTACTCATCAAAGCCCCTGCAACGGCAGGGGTTTTTATTTCTTCAATCACCCCATACCCACCATCAATCAGCCTCCAATACCTGGCACGATTGAGCGCAGTAAGTATTAGCTAAAGACGCTGCAGCAGACCATTGCTATAACCGTTAAAGACTCCTGATACCTATGTCAGAAAAACAACTCAAAGCCTTTTTAGAGAAGGTCAAAGCAGACACCAGCCTGCAGGAGAAGCTCAAAGCAGCTGTAGATGCCGATGCTATTACTGCGATTGCAAAAGAAGCTGGATTTATGATTTCAGCTGAGGAATTTAAGAAGGCCCAATCAGAGATTTCTGAAGAGGAGCTGGAAGGCCTGGCTGCAGCCGGCTGCTGTCTGGGAGCTACTGGTCTGGTATTTGAGCTTTTATCTGGGATAGGTCAAGCCCTGTAACTCTGGAAATCTTGCCAAGGAGCTTTTCAAGCCTGCATGGTTACGGGGTCGGCGTATGTTGACTCCTCCAGTTTTGTGATACTACTTATCAAGCCTTTTGCTGACGTAAGTTATTTTTTTATTGCTTCAATCACATCTAAAAAGACCAACAATCAGCCTTCAATACCTGGCACAATTGAGCGCAGTAAGTATTAATCAAAGACACTGCAGCAGACCATTGCTATAAATGCTTCACCGACCCGATAACCATGTCAGAAGAACAACTCAAAGCCTTCCTAGAAAAGGTCAAAGTAGACATCAGCCTTCAGGAAAAGCTCAAAATAACCGCTGATGTTGACGCAGCTCTTGCAATTGCGAAAGAGGCTGGTTTTGTGTTTTCTGCTGATGATTTGAAGAACGCTCAACCAGAGATTTCTGAAGAAGAGCTTGAAAATGTGGCTGGGGGTTTTAAGACAATGGAAACGTGTACTTCTTTAAGCCTAATCAAGAAAGATGACTGCTGCGTCGTGTGCTAGTTTATTTAGAGCTTAAGCCTACTCATTGCAAAACCTCAAGGGTTTTTTATTTCTTCAATCACCCCAAACAGCCACAAATTAGCCTCCAATATCTGGAACGATTAAGCGCAGTAAATATTAGCCAAAGACACTTCAAGACATTATTGCTATAACCATTAAAGACTCCTGAAAGCTTTGTCAGAAGAGCAGTTGAAAGCCTTTATTGGGAAAGTGCAAGGAGACGACAACCTGCAAGAGAAGCTTAAAGCTGCTGCCGATGTTGACGCAGTTCTTGCGATTGCCAAAGATGCTGGGTTTAGTATTTCTGCTGATGACTTGAAGAGAGCTCAATCAGAGCTTTCAGAAGAAGAGCTGGAAGGCGCGGCTGGTGGGAACTGCCAAAGATGCAATCATAGATCTGCTTGTTCTGTGACTTATGTGCCATGTGTTGTGCTTACCGATATATAACCGACTGATAGAGAAAGCCTACATATTGCAAAGTCCCAAAAGGTATTTTATTTGTTCAATTACCCCAAAAGCCTACGAATCAGCATTCAATAGCTGGCACGATTAGGCGGATTAAATGCCAACCAAAGACACTTCAAATTATTGTTGCTATAACCGTTAAAGACTCCCGATAGCCATGTCAGAGGAACAACTCAAAGCCTTTCTAGAGAAGGTCAAAGATGATTCCACGCTTCAAGCAAAACTAAAATCAGCTAAGTCCTCTGAAGAAGTCGTGTGTATTGCTAAAAAAGAGGGCTATGAATTCACTGCTGACAAGTTGACTCAGCGACTGAGTAACGAGGAGCTAGAGAGCGTGGCTGGTGGTTTTGATACTCGCAACAACACTGGCTGCATTTGGTGTTTTACAGACAATTGCCACTAGAAATGCCGCATGTTAATTTATAGCTTGTAAACCCAAATACCAACAAATTTGCCTCTGATTTCAGTTACGATGAAGCACATTGAGAATCAGCAAAAGACTCCGCAACAGACTGATGCAATGACTCCTTATGGTGCCTGACCATTAATCACAGAAGAACGACTCAAAGCCTCCCTGGAAAAAGTCAAAGACGACTCCAGCCTGCAAGAAAGCCTCAAAGCTGCGGCCGACTTCGATGCAGTTCTAGCGATTGCGAAGCGGCTGGATTTATGATTTCTTCAGATGACTTTTGGAATGATCTTGCAGTGAATGAACTTGAAGAAATATCCGGAGAGACACATACTGACTGCTACTACAGGAATACAAAGGGATATGCATTTATTCATGTGAATGTCATGCAGAGTGCACAACACATTAAGATTATAACAGTTACCCGATACGGCCTCGAAAACGTAGAGCAGTGGGTGTCAGTTAATTGCTATCAATGGAACAACTGCCAAGAGTCAATCAAACACAAACAGTCTTGGCAATAACAGAAGTTCTTCACCTCTTCAATTGCCAAAAAGCCGAGAAGAAGGTTTCATTTATTGCCGCGATTGAACGTAGTTGAGCAGAGACAACCAAAGCTTAATCAATCATCCAAACCTGCCATCTATGAGGTACTTGGAGCAATCCTCTTTCAACGGAAGCTATCAACGCCGACGCGCTGGCGTTAATGCCCCAGTGCTGCAGGTAGATGACCCAGTAATTGGCCATGGACTGGCAGATGTCACGATCATTCAACACGATTCGATCAACCGCCTTCACGTAACGGCAGAGATCAAATCCAGCTGTCTGGCAGGTCAGAGGTCTCAACATCCAGCAGCCAGTCGTCCTCTGGATCAATGTCCAGACTCAATTTCAGGAGGCTGTGATGGATTCGGTCGGCGATAGTCATCAACCATCCGAACAGGCGGTTTCGAAAGCTCTGAATCAAGCGGGTCGCTGGGGCTGCCCTCAGTCTGCGCAGCTGAGCAAACGATTCACTATCGGGCTGATGCCCCTTGCCCTAACGCCCGAAACTCAGGCTGCAATGAGAGTTCAGCGAGATCGTCATACCCCCCAACAACCTCTCCATCAATGAAGATCTGGGGAAAGGTGTTCATGCCGCTGCGTTGCCGGAAGGCCTCGAAGCGTTCGTCAGTTTCGATGGTTTCCAGGCGATGGGGGATGGAAAGCCTCTCCAAAAGCTGCCTGGCCCGAAGACTCCATGGGCATCCTGGAAGCACCGCCAGCTCGACACGCTCAGCCAACTGGGCAGGCTCCTGAACAGGCTGCTGAATGATCTGAGCAGTGGGAAGACCGCTGAGACCGAGAAGCAGCTGGGCACCCTTAAGAACAACAGTGCCTGGCTCAAGATGTCCTCCCCACACCTGACAGGCGCCGTCCGAAAGGCTGAGATGAAGATGAACACCTGATGGAGAGAAGGTTCCATTCAGTGTGATGACCTCGAGTTCCCCGCTCATCCGTGTGGGCTGTTGTTGGCCAGGACAGCGAAACGTGGCCTGGGACAGATTGCCGACCACCCCGAGAACAAATCCACTGAGCTGTTGCTGCATCGCCAGCTCAGACAGGACCAGATGGAGGTCCTGACCGGGCTCCAGCTCAAGGGGCAGGGTCTCCATCCAGACAGAACAAGAATCCGGGTCAGGTTACGCCACAGAGCCAGGCGCCAATACGGTACGTTTTAGATACGATACAAGCACGAAATCGTGTCATTCTTGGAAGGATTGCTGCAAGAGCTGCAGGAGCAGCTGCAGCTCGAGTCCGCTGAGGTCACAGCCGCCCAGGTCGCTGAGGCTGCAGAGTCGGAACGACTCAATGTGACTCTTGCCGGAGGAGTCATGCAACGCCTCAAGCAGCAAGCGCTTGCCGAGGGGCGCAGCTGCAGCAGCCTGGCCAACTTTCTGATCGAAGACGGATTACGCCGACACAGAACTCTCAGGTGAAGCCATGCATCACCAAGCGTTCGCCATCACTGCAGCAGACGATCAGTGATCGACTTGACATCCCCGCTTCGCTGCATCTGCAAAAGCTCAACATCAATGGGTGTTCGCAAGGCACTGTTCATGGGAATCACGAATCCATAGGTCTGATTCGCCAGTGCAAACGGCGCCATCTTGAACGGTGCTTCCGGTTTCTGCTGAAGGTAATAACGCAGAGGGGCCTCATCAAACAGCACGGCCGCCACCTCGCCTTGCGACAACAGCTCAATGGCCTTCTCAAGACTTACGGATTCCCGCGCCTTGGCTCCGTAGATTTTTGCCCAGGTTCCACTGGTGGTCCCGGCCACCACAGACACGGTCTTGCCGCGCAGATCGGAACGGTCCTGAATGGCAGAGGGCTCCAGCCTCGACAACGACACTGTGAATGCCGAAGCCAGGCCTGCCGTGATCGAGGACAGCGCCAGCAGCGACATCAGCATCCAGATGCCAGCAATGGTGCGACCGGTTCTGGTCGTGGGAGATCGATCCCCATAACCGACTGTTGTGAGCGTCACCAGGGCGAACCACATGCCATTTCCCACGCCATGCAGGTACTGACGTGGGAAGTGCTCAGTATTGCGGCGGCGCTCAGCAAGCCAGATGAGATTGCCCACCAGGAACAGAAGGATCATCAAACCACCGAGCGATGACAGGGCCGCCCAGCCGAAAAAGGGTCTGAATCTCGCCCACAACCCAGGAGGTTTCACGGGAATCATCAGTCCCTCCCTGCCATGAAAGTAGGGCTGGGTGAAATCAATCCTGGGGTTCGCCAGTCGGTCGGGGGTGATGCTGATCGGACCGACCGCAAGATCCAGATCGCCCTTTTCCAGAGCCGACAGATTGGCCTCCGTATTCGGCTGAAAGATCAATTCGTAGGGCTGATTAAGACGGTCCGCCACCTCTTCCCAGATCTGAATGCTGATCCCCTGAATCGGTTCACCCTTTGGCATCACGAAAGGTGGTGCACCACTGACGCCAACTCTCAGCACCTCAGCCCAGGCAGGAGATGGAACAGCAACGCTGAACAAACCGGCGAGCAGCAGGGAAATCCTGGGAACTCTGATCATGCGTTTCATCCGTTGTTCTCAAGACGCTTAACGATCACGCCCATGGCGACGAGTGATCCCAGCAGGGCAAGCAACAAAGCGAGGGTCATCAGAAGTCAATCGACTCGTGCATTCTGAGATTGCCATCCCAGAAGAGGAGTGGCCATTCCCGGATGCCCGATGAAGGGCAAAACATGCTTTTGAAACACTTCCGTGATTTGCAAGCAAAATGGTGCAAATCTCAGCTGTCCATTCCACTGTTGGCTGCCATCAACGCTGAAAACAGCAGAAGTGTGGCTGATGGCGAGCCAGCAGCCCCTGCACAGACGGACGTTGCACATTGTCGCTGGCAATGGCGAGACGAAGAGCTGGTTTTACTGGCTGAGAAAGCCATCTGGCGACCGTCCAGCGAGGAACTCTTTGTTGCCGATCTGCATCTTGGGAAGGCGGAGGTCTTCCAAGCCTGCGGAATCCCACTTCCAAGTGATGACGACAGGGGCACATTGCTGCGGCTCGAGAAGCTCTGTCAGCGGTGGAAGCCAAAACGTGTGATCATCCTCGGAGATTTGATCCACGGTCCACTCGGACTTACAGAGCGCCTAAGGGCAGATCTCAGAACCCTGCACAAACGCTTGGAGGCTGAGGTACTCCTGATCGGAGGCAACCACGACCGCCATCTGCATCCGGGTGCTTTTCCCCAGCACCCTGCCTTCAGGCTGGGAGAGCTCTGGCTCAGCCACGAACCGGAACAGCCCCTGGATGGGCGTGCTGGTCTCAATCTCTGCGGACATATTCACCCCACAACCATCCTGCGCCAGGGATCGGATCGACTCAGGCTTCCCTGCTTCGCCTACGACAACGTGGAACAGCGAATGCTCATTCCTGCATTCGGAGAGTTGACGGGAGGGCACGACTGCCGTCACCGTTACCGCAAATGGCTGGTGGCCGAGGGCACCATTGTTCCTTGGCTCGACAGCGCACAGGCATCCAAAGGGTCCAAGCTGCAATGGTGACGCGGACCCGTTCCACCACTGCGGCGCCCCCACGCCAGAAACGTATTCGGCGCCGTCGTCCCCGTCCGAAACGACTGCGTAAACGCTGGCTGGTTCTGGGTGTGCCCCTGGGTGTCTTTGCAACCCTTGTCGCACTGGCCCCAGGAACTCCACAACCTGATGCCATCGCACCACTGGAGCAGGCAGCCAGTGGTGATGCTCTCGGAGCCTTCCGCTATCAGTCCGACGACGAGGTCTACGCACTCGATTTCGATCCAAGAAAGGTGCGTTTGGGGCTGCTCGAGGGCTGGGATCGGGAACAGGACGCCTTTGAGGATTCCGCAGCTCTGGCTTACGTCTCAGGCCCGATGTACGAACGTCACATCGACAACGGTGGACAGGAGATCACTGTTCCTCTGGGGGATCTGAAATTCGGACAGAAGGTCTGGCAGGGCAGAAACCGCACAGCATCTCGACAGAGAGCATTCGTCGGCATCAAGCGGAATGGAGGAGTGGACTTCGGCTACGGGGAACTCACTCCAGAACGTGCCGAGATCTACGACATGTTCGTGGGTGGATTACACAGTGTCTACAACGATCTGAACGAACCGCCCGACAGCTACAAGGGTGCTTACAGCATCAGCATGGGCCAGCGCATCCGTTACTACCTGCCCAGGATCCGCATGGTCTACGGACTGCGCAGCGATGGCCGCATGGAGATGCTGATGAGCAGAGACGGCCTCACTCTGGAGCAGACAAGGGAGCTGGCCCGTCGCCGAGGTTTAGTGGCCGCATATATGCCGGACCATGCCTCCAAGAGTCGCCTGATCATCCCGGGAGTGAAGGGATTCACAGAGGAAGACGCCAACTGGATCAGTGGTGGCGCAACCAGTTTTGTGCATGTGCCCTACTTGCTGCGGCTGAGTGAACGCCGCTTCCATCTGCAAGGTGGCTTGGTTGGAAACCTCGCCGAAAGCCTGCGCTCAAAGGTGGAGTGTCAGGGTCCACTGAACTGTGCCCAGAGTGCTGGTCATCACCTGATGGACCGAGCCCTTGCAGGGCTGAATCGCGTCATGGAGCAAGGGGTGGAGCCCGTTGCTCGACTGATCTGGAAACCGAAACGCCAGCCCCTGAAGCCGGGCGTTTCGCAGGACGAACAAGAGGGCAAGGCGGAACGTTCACCGTTACCCGAACCGCCCATCACCGCTGATCCACTCGTTCTGCTTGAACAGCCGCGGCCAAGAGAAGAATCGGACGCTGAGGGACCGGAATCAGCGTTTCCTCCCTATGAACGCGATCTTCCTCCTGATCTCCCGCCACCCGTTCTGCTCACACCGGAACCGTTGCCCAGTGAAGACTCCCCGGTGCTCACATCCCCTGCATTCGATCAACCAGAGACAATCACTGAATCAAATGCAGATTCAGAGCCTGTTGAAGATCAGAAGCCAAGTCTGTCTCAGACTGATCCCTTGATAGGGGCACCACCACCGCCCTTGCTTCCACCGCCAGTGCCTTAGATCAGCATCAAGCGTGAAACGACTTTCAACGAGTGAATGAAAGCCAGCGAAGAGCCGAGACAATAAAATCAGTGGAAATTCAATACTAGTTCTCAAAACTTGATTTCTATCAAGTCCTTACTTACATCATGGATGAACAAAAAGGCATCTGATCCTCCACTGGAAGCTAATTATTTGGATTCTTTTTCACTCTTCTTGATCTTATTTCGGCCGCCAAACCCGTAGAGCCTATGGCCTGAAACAGGGACTGATTCACCGCTGCCATTACTGAAAAGAAGACATGCTGAATCCTCCTGAACGGCATGGAACGCTGAATGATTTTTTATTTTTTCACTGCACTCCCATAACTGTTCAGCACGCCATCACATTGAATGTCGTCGCAAGCAGCAAGATCAGTCGATGGGCAGCCATTCAATAACGCAAAACTCAGGAGGACAACTCAATCAGAGCACAAAGAGAAACTTGAGCGATGTATTCAAGCTGAGCAACACATCAAATGGATCATCGTCCCTATTCAGCGTTCGTGAAACAGCAGCGAAGACTTGAACTCATGATTGATTCAGATCAACAGATACTTTGAACTCCCTGAGTCATTGGCAATGATTTACCGCTGAAAGAGTCCATTGCAATCACCAGTAGCGGGTGTCTTGAAGCAAATGTTTTCCGGAGACCAGTAGCCCACTGCAGGGAAGCGAAGGCCCTGGCGACGAGCTTCTGCATTGACTGCTTCAACACCACGGGCGGTCACCAGCACATGGCCCGGCGCTTCCACCTGATCGAGGAATGCCTGCTCAGCCATCTCCTTTTGGGGAGAGGCTGATACCGGACTGGCAATCAGCGCGAGCACAGAACCGAAGAACACGGAACAAGCGGTGCGTACGGACATCATTCAGCTGCGGTAATAGAGCAAACAGGACAGGAATCAGTTAACGGTGACGACCACGGGAGTCCCGACATCAACCTGTTGAAACAGTGTGACCACATCCTTGTTCAGCATGCGAATACATCCCAGGCTGACTGCCGAACGCAGCTTCACCCAATTGGGCCAGGCCGTTCCATGAATCGCGTATTCGCCTGATCCAACCTGGAAATAGGCCATGTAGCGAACACCCACCGGATTCTTGGGACCCGGTGCAATCACCTTGCCTCCCTTGTGATAGACCGGTGCCTCTTCCTTGCGTGTGATGGCATAACTGCCTGCAGGGGTTGGAGATTCAGGAGCACCGATCGCAACGGGGAAACGCTCCACCACCTTTCCATTATCGAACAGGGTGAGGTAACGATCCTTGAGGCTGATTTCAATGGCCTTCTCTGCCCTTGCAGGCATTTGGAGCAGAGCGAGAGTCAGCAAAGCCAACCCTGCAGATCCAGCAATCCGCCTCAATCGAAAAACCATGCCTCGGGACTCACATTCCGCGACATTGTGACCCAAGAACGGATGCGGCTACCGTCTCACAACTGCTGCTCTGACCTGTGACTCACTTCCAGGCGTTCCGTTCCGCACTCAGAAGTCTTCCCGCCAGGGGGATTGCCGCTGCCGTTCTCGGTGTGTCTTGCGGGATGACCCATAGAGCTGAAGCAGGGTTCTCTCCGCAAGAACTGGCGGCTTTTGAGATCACGGAAATGAAAGCCACCGTGACCACAGCCCTTCCGGAACAGAAGGTGATCGAGGTGATCGATCCACATGGTCACAAGGAAATCCTCACCGTGGGGATCGATCTCGAACCCCTTGGTCTGGAGCAAGGCGACGAGGTTTCACTTTCCATTCTTGATGGCCTCGTGGTCGAGCTGGAAGCCAGTACCAACCAGGACCTGAGTTTCAACCGCGAAGACATCATTCTTCCCGAGGACATGGGCAAGCTGAAAAAAGGCATGCGTGTGGCGCTGGCCTCTGGGACAGCTCAGGTCATCAGCATCGATCGGCAAGACAACAGCATCGATCTGCTGGGGCCCCTCGGTGGCATTAACAACCTGGATGTGGTGATCACCGATGGAGCCAACCCCTTTGATCGCATTCAAGTTGGTGACACCGTTGATTTTCGACTGATCCAGCCCCTGGCTGTGAATGTGCGCAAATTGCCCGACTCGACCAAAGGCCAGGTCCTCAAGGGCTATCGAGGCCATGGAGAGCCACTGCTGGTGAGCCCTCTGGCTGCCCAGGAGGTCAGCCTGAAAAGCGAGCTGCTTGAAGCCTTTGAGCTCGCTCAGCTCACAGCCAGCATCGAACAGCTGGTTCCTGGTCAAAAGCTGCTCAGGGTGAAGGGAGCTCGAGGCCACAGCATGCTGATCACTTCAGCGATCGACCCGACCGCAGCTGGGCTCAAGGTCGGAGATCAAGTGAACATTGAAATGCTGCAAGGACTGGTGGTGGATCTGCGCAGCTCTCAGCAGAATCAGCTCACTCTCCAGAGAGAGGACCGCGAGCTGGGTCGTGATTTCGGACCGGTGCCTGCTGGAGCCCGGGTGGCCATGGCCAGTGGAACAGCAGAAGTTGTGCGACTCTCTCGCACCGATCACAAGGTGACTCTCAGAGGCCCACTGGGCAAGATTCACAAGCTCGACATCCGCCCTGAGCTGGAAGATGAGGTTTTTGCCGATTTGAGTGTTGGTGACATGGTCGATTTCCGTCTGATCAAACCCATTGCCATCCGTATCCAGCCAGTCGCTCAGCGTCAGCTCTGAGCTGACGCCAGGGCCCTAACCACATCACCGCGGGTGAGAACCCCGACAGGACGGCGATTGGCATCAACGACGATCAGACGTTGGGTGCCCTTTTCATGCAGCATCGAAGCAGCCTTCGGCAAAGGAAGGCTGACATCACAGCTGTGGCTGTCGCGGTGCATCAGATCACCAACAGTGTTGCCCAGCACCTGATGCACCTGGCGATCCCAGTTCAACGGATTGCGCAGGTAAATCACGCTGTCGAGCAGCATCACGTAAGGCCCGACATCCACACCGCTCTCACGGACCATCAGATCCTGTTCGGTCAGTTCTCCGATCAGAACGCCGTCCACGTCAACCACTGGCAGGCCACTCACGTGGTGATCGTTGAGCAGGCTGACTGCATCCTGAAGAGGTGTCTCCGCCGTCACCGTCAGCACCGGAGCGGACATCACCTCCCCGACTGTCTGCTGGAGCACCATGGGACCTGATCAACTGCACGCATTCTGAGCCTTGATCTCTCCCTGGCGATTGTGGGCCGATCGACTCACCCTGCTGCGCGCCGTGCTTGGAGCACCGTTGCTGCTGTTGCTGGCTTGCGGACAGCAAAGCTGGGCTTGGCTGCTGCTGCTGATTGGAGCATGGAGCGACTGGGCTGACGGATGGATGGCCCGCAGGGCTGACGGAGGTAGCAGCTGGGGCGCAAAGCTCGATCCCCTCGCTGACAAGTTGTTGATCAGCGCTCCATTGATCTGGTTGGCAGCCGAGCGACAACTGCCGCTGTGGGCTGTATGGCTGCTGTTGGCCAGGGAACTGCTGATCTCCGGATGGAGGTCAGGCAGCAATGGAGGCGCTCCAGCCTCCTGGCTGGGGAAATGGAAAACCACCTTTCAGTTCCTGAGCCTGTTTCTGATGCTCTGGCCCCCGAGCTGGACATCCGTCCAGATCACTGAGGTCCTGCATGCACTGGGGTGGGGGCTGTTCTGGCCAGGCCTGGTGCTTGCCCTCTGGTCAGCGATCGCCTACCTCAGCCCCCGATCAGCGCCTGATCGGCACTGAAGTCCGGTGCCGATGTTGGAGTCAGCGAATAGTCGCGCTTGTAGCTGTCTGCCATGCAGCCATGGGCGTCGAAGCGTGGGTTCCAGGCCAGCTCGCGTTCGACCCGGCTGATATCCGTGAGGAAATGACTCAGTCTCAGGGGAAACGCCTTGCGCGCCTTTGGATCGAGCCCGGCAGGGTCGAAACTGCGCAGGTCAAGACTGCCGGGCTCACGACCGCAGGCCAGAGCTGCCGCCTCGATCAGGCCTCGGAATGTGATCCCCTTCTTGGCGGAGCAGTTGTAGATGCGATTGCAGGAAGCATCCACCTCAAGGCTGCGGGCCATGGCTTCAGCCAGATCCTCAACATGGCCGATCTGGGTGATGGTCGTTCCGTCTCCAGGCAAAGGGATGGGACGGTCATTGACGATGCGATCGAAGAACCAACGCTCCACTGGGTTGTAGTTCCCAGGTCCGACGATGTAAGTGGGTCTGAAACTGGTGAAAGCAATCCCTTCACGCAGGAGCCATTGCTCCGTTTCACCCTTGCCGACATGACGACTTGCCGGATCAAGGGGGCTGTCCTCATCGAGTGGCCAGGTGTGGCTGCCTGCATAGACACCCGCTGAACTCACGTAGAGAAAACGATGGCTTGGTGCACCGGTGCGCTCCAACACCCGCTGACTGTCCGACAACGTGCGCCCGGAACTATCGACAATCACATCAAAAGCGCGGCCCTTGAGCTGATCCAGGGCCTGATCATCTCCACGATCTCCATTCACCGCCTCAACCCCCTCAGGAACGGGCTGACGGCCGCGAGTGAAGAGGGTGAGCCTGTGACCCTGCTGAAGCAGACGGATCACCAGGGGCTTGCCGACAAAGCGGGTTCCCCCCATCAACAGGATTTGCACGAGCGCCCAGACAGACCAGCGGTTATTGAAGCGTGCCCAACCCACCGGTGCAGGATGGGAGTCTGTCCATTGCAACGGCCATGCAGATCATTCCAGCCATCGACCTGCTGGGAGGGGCCTGCGTCCGCTTACACCAAGGGGACTACGACCAGGTCACCCGCTTCAGCGATGATCCGGTGTCCCAGGCCTTGAGCTGGCAAGACCAAGGGGCTCGCCGTCTGCACCTCGTGGATCTCGATGGTGCCCGCAGCGGTCAGCCAATCAACGATGCTGCCGTTCGTGCCATCACCGAGTCGCTTTCGATCCCTGTTCAGCTCGGCGGCGGCGTGCGTTCGGCAGATCGCGCTGAAGCACTTCTGGAATGCGGTCTCGAACGCGTCATTCTTGGGACGGTCGCGTTGGAGCAACCGGAACTTGTTGTGGAACTGGCCAACCGCCACCCCGGCAGGATCATCGTTGGCATTGATGCCAGGCACGGCAAGGTCGCCACAAGGGGATGGCTGGAAAACAGCGATACGGAAGCCACTGAACTGGCCGCACGGTTCAGTGAATCTGCGATTGCAGCCATTATCAGCACCGACATCAGCACCGATGGAACCCTTGCGGGACCCAACCTCAAGGCCCTGAGGCAAATGGCGGCTGCCAGCTCCGTGCCTGTGATCGCTTCAGGCGGAGTGGGCTGCATGGCTGACTTGCTTGCCCTGTTGGCCCTTGAACCGCTGGGTGTTGAGGGGGTGATTGTTGGACGAGCCCTCTACGACGGCCGCATCGATCTGCGAGAGGCGCTCATGGGGCTTGGCGATGGACGACTTCAGGACCCATCAACAGGACTGTTGAACGACATGGCCTGAAAGCATCATCCCGTCGGGTCGGTTTCACGGGTCTAACCTGAATTTATTACGACGACTGCCGTGGAGTCGCTGGTCGAGTCATTTCTGCCACAGGGATCCAGCGACAAGCGCACCCTTGAGGATGCCTTCGATCATTGCCGCCATCAAGGCATGCGACTCAGCCGACAGCGGCGAATGGTGCTCGACCTGCTGTGGCGAGAAGCCAGTCACCTCAGCGCCAGAGACATTTTTGAGAAACTCAACCAGCAAGGTCGGCGAATCGGCCATACCTCCGTTTATCAGAACCTTGAAGCACTTCAAAGTGCAGGTGTGATCGAGTGTCTCGATCGAGCCAGTGGTCGCCTGTACGGGTATCGCAATGATCCACACAGCCATCTCACCTGCCTGGAGACAGGTGTGATCGAAGACCTGGATGTGAAACTTCCAGACGAGCTTCTTAGAGAAATCGAACGCCGGACCGGATTCAACATCGAGTCGTACACCCTGCAGTTGAACGGTCGTCCAAGAATTGCCACTGGAGCATCCTCGCCAGTGCCGTTACCTTGACGCTCATCAGCACAGTTTCAGGGCATCGTGATCGACCAGGACCGGGAGATTCTGCTTTTCGCTCCCGATCTTCTCGGTGAAAGCCTTGCTGCGGAACTCTCCACTGACGAGCTGACACTTCGGGTCAGACGTTCGGCTGATCAACTTCAGGGTCATCCGTCACTGGTGATCTGGTCTCTGCCGTCGGAGACGCAGCCTCTGATCCTGAAGCGGGAGATCCTTCAGCTGCAACAACGCTGGACTCCTGCACCAACATTGCTGCTGTTACCCGCCGACTACAGACGTGATCCCCAGGCACTGCTCTCGTTGAACTGCGACGGCATCCTTCAGGACCCTGACCTAGCAGCCCTCAGGGAGGCGGTTCAGACCCTTCTTAACGGAGGCAGGGTGCTGAAGATCAAGCCCCATTCAGCTCACGCCTCAACCAGCGAGCAGGACCTGAGCATGGCGCAGTGGCTTCTGGTCAGTGGTCTTCAGCAGATCGGTCGAGATCTCCAGGTCATCGAAGCGCTGCTCGATCTCCCGCCTGAGCATCTTGTGATGCGACTGATGCTGGAAGGTCGTTGTCGTGAACTGCGCAGTGCCAGGAACCTGCTTCTTTGGCTCTGGGGACCTCTTCACACCGGCCTTGCTGAGGTGGTGCCGCTGCGTGATCAGAGCCAATCCTTAGAACTGACTCTGAGCAACCGGCAACCGACGGCCGTCTGGCATGCCATTCAGCAACGACTCGAAGGAGCTGTGAGCAGTGGACTGGGAAACGGCACAGGTCAGTTGCTGGCGATTGAAGGGCTTCATCCGGAACGCCGCCGTGACCTTTTGTTGGCTCTTCTGCAGCAATTGCATGAGGTTCTCTTACGTCTGCGTGGCGATGAGCTCGTCAGCACACGCGACCAGAAAGCACTGAGTGCTCGCTGGCAGTCCTTGCAGACGGAAGTGAAGCAACAGGCTTTGCGCAGCGTTGCAGGCAATTATGTGAGGCTTCCGCAGGGCGAAAATCTTGTTGCCGTGGCCGACCAGCTGGTGGATCGGACGGATCTCCGGCAATCGGATGATGAGCTGCCAGATCCACAGACCATGCTGGCGTCGCTGGTTCTGGATCAACCGGTCCTCGTCGATGGTCAGCTGCTTCCCTCGGACGATCCCAGGGCTCTGCTGCAGCTGGAGACCCTGATCAGCAACTGGCTTGTGCGCACCGCTGAGCTGATTGGTTCCGAACTGCTCGGCATCTGCGGCGAATGGCCCGAACTGCGCCGTTATCTCCTGCAGCAGGATCTGATCTCAACGCGCGAACTCGAACGTCTGCGCAACCAACTCAACAGTCAGTCGCGCTGGCAGGACTGGATTGAACGTCCGATCCGCTTGTATGAAAGTCGACGATTGCTGTTCAGCCTCAAGACAGGACGCATCGAACCGTTGCTGTTGACAGAGCCGAGAGATGAGGAGCTCAGGCGACTGCGATGGTGGCAACAGCAGGTCGCACTGATCGTGGAAGCCCGTGATGCCATCGCTCCGCAGGTTCAGGCCCTGGTGAAACGTCTTGGTGACCTGATGGTGGTGGTGCTGACCCAGGTGGTGGGTCGGGCCATCGGTCTGATCGGACGTGGCATTGCTCAAGGGATGGGTCGAAGTCTCGGGCGCAGCTGACTTGTCAGCGGCCAGGGTTGACCAGGGCTCAGAATGCACGGACTGTTCCGCTGCTATGACCGCGTTGCTGATCCGTTCCATCGTCGCGGTGCTGGCCTTGATGCTGATGGCGTTACCGGCTAAGGCCATCCGGGAAACCGACAGCTACGACGGCAATATCTTCGCGCTTTATGCCGGTAACGGATCTCTGGTTCCTCCGGCCGTCACCTTGGCTGAGTCCCAGCAAGCAGGGCGCACGAGCGTCATCGTCTTCTACCTTGATGACAGCAGCACAAGCAAAGCCTTCTCTCCAGCTGTGTCGGAACTTCAGAGGCTCTGGGGAAACAGCGTGGATCTCCTGCCTTTGACCACTGATGCACTGCAGGGGACAACCACCAGCGACCACGGTGATCCGGCGTATTACTGGCACGGCATTGTTCCGCAGGTGGTGGTGATCGATGGAGATGGCCAGCTGTTGCTCGATGAGGAGGGGCAAGTTCCTCTGGAGCAGATCAACGCCGCCATCAGTCAGGCAACCGGACTTCCCGCTCCACAGGGTGAAAGCATGAGCCTCAGTTTCAACGAGCTCAACACGGAAGTGATCTCACGTTGAACGTTCACGCGGACGCCTTACGCTGCGCGCCATTGAGACCGGCCGACAGCCGACGCTGACATGTGTGTTCTGCTTGTGATCCTGCTCCTGATCGGACTGGGAGTGTTCTGGATCGAAGCGCGGCACCGCCTGAGGCCCGCATCGCCGCTGAAACTCCGTCAACTGGACTGGAGTGTCGCGATCAAAGGCCATGACCTTGAACTGGAGGGATGGATCGAAATCACCAATCCTCATGCGCGCATGGAGGTGATGGTGCCTGAGCTGCAGGTCAAACCGGTGCTGATCGGCAGCTCGGACCTCAGCGATGTGATGGTCAGAACCCGGATCACACCCCACCATCCTGACGAGGACACCCGGGCCGACGGGTACTGGCCGGCCTACATCGTGAAAGGACACAAAAGCACTCGCATCGAGGTCAGTGTCAGCCTCAGCGGTCTGACAGATGCTGCGGTTGCCGATCGGGTCGATACGGTCTGGATGGATGTCCACTGGACGAACTACGGCCCCTTCGGACGTCTCAATCGTCGCCAGGGCGTGGTGGTTCCTCTGCGCAGACCCGCTGTGCGACAGCCCAGCGAAGCTGAATTCCGCTCAGGGGAGAACTGCAAAGTGCTTCCTCTGAAGACACACCTGCTTGGCCCTCTTGACAGCACCATTGAGGTGCTTCGTGACTATGCGGGCGAGCTGGTGCAACCAGGGGACATTCTCACGATCGGGGAAACCCCTGTCGCGGTGATTCAGGGGAGATACACCCATCCATCCATGGTCGAACCGTCCTGGATCGCTCGGTTGCTCTGCCGCGTGTTCCACCCCACCAGCAGCCTCGCCACGGCCTGCGGCTTGCAAACACTGATCGATCAGGTCGGACCAACCCGAGTCCTGCTCGCGTGGTCGATCGGCCTGGCGCTGAAAATGATTGGATTCAAAGGCTGGTTCTATCGACTCGCCGGCGATCAAGCGCGCCTGATTGATGACATCACAGGAACAACACCCCCTTACGACCAAACCATCGTGCTTGGCCCCGAGGACCCGGTCCGGCTTTGCCAAGATGCTGCAGACACCCTCGGCGTTGGCGTTGCAATCGTTGATGTCAACGATCTTGGACGGGTGAAGGTCCTGGCCTCCAGCAGCGGCTGTGATGAAGCGCTGCTCCATCGCGCTCTGCGCCCCAACCCGGCGGGGAATGCCAACGAGCGCACTCCACTGGTGCTGGTCAGGCCGGCTTGACCTCAGACAACGAAAGGCGGCGATAGATTAAAAAGGTGGTGGAGGCCTGCCGTGGCAACGTCAGCGGGATTCCGGCTCCGGGTCGAGCCCTTGAAAGCTGGGCATTTGGGCCAGATCGCATCGGTTCCCGATCCCTGTTCCAATATTGAAAACAGCGCTCTGCAGAGCCTGCTGGTTCAGTCATGGTTTAGCCGTCTCGAACAGTTTCTTCCTGACCCTCTCAATGCGCGACTCACGCGGGTGCTCGCTCTGATCGAGTCGTCCTCAGAATCAGCGGACCAAATTGAATCTCTGCTTCTGATGCGCTCCAGCAACCGTCGCAACAGTTGCTGGCATCTCGATGTTCTCACCCTTGCTTCACCTCGTCACTTCAGTCGCCAGCAAGGCCTGCGATTGCTGATCCAGCAGGCGCTGAACGATGACATCGCTCGCTGTCGCAGCTGGCTCGTACGCTGCGACCCAACGGACCGACCGCAACTGGATCTGTTGCGAGAGCTTGGCTTCCAGCCTCTGCGGCAGGCGCGCATCTGGAATCCGCCGATCCCGGTTTCGCCATCACCCCCTGAAGCGCAGCGCAGCCTGCAGCTTTCGGATGGACTCTCCTGGAATCCTCTCAACCAGGACAATGCACGACAGCTGTTGGCCCTGGAGCAGGCCAGCATCAGCCCACAGCACAGACAGATCCTCGATCGCCAGTGGTGCGATCTGCTCGACCTGCGCGGCGGCGGGTCAACGGTTCTGACCGTTGAGAGAGATGGAAGCAGTCAGGTGATTGCAGGGCTGATCAGACGTCCCTGGGGGATGGATTCACCCCGTCTGGAAGTGCTGCGTGGACCGGCGTGGGATGAACGCATCGGCATTGGGTTACCCGCAGCGTTGTCTCAACTGCTCAGTCAGCAGGTTTCCCCAACACTCCTCATAGCGGAGGAGGACCATCAGCTGAGGTCCATACTCGCAAGCCAGGGATGGCAGGAAGGACCACTGGAAATGATGCTGGGGCGAAGCATCTGGAGGCGTGTGCACCAGCGCAGCCTGGGTGGGCTCAGGCCACTTGAATCCATGCTCGGTCGCCTGCAGCCTCAACAACCTCCACTGCCAACCCCGAGCCTGGCCCCGAGGCGATGAGTTGAGCTCACGTCCCCGCGCGCGATCGGCTCTCAGCCTTGATGTAGGCCGCCGAAGAATCGGACTGGCAGGCTGTGATGGCCTTGGCTTGACGGTCACACCACTCCAAGCGTTGAAACGTGGCGACTTCGGCGACGATGTCAGTCAAATCAAAAAACTCTGCGTTGAACGCCGGGTTGAGGCTCTGGTCGTGGGGCTCCCCCTGGATGAGATCGGCAACCCGACCACGCAAGCCAAACACTGTTATCGCTACGGAGTCCGTCTGGCCCGCGCCTTGTCACTTCCGATGGCCCTTGTGAACGAGCACAGCAGCAGCTGGGCAGCTGGAGAACGCCATCAACTGCATGGTGATCGCACTGGGCGACTGGATAGCGCCGCTGCAGCACTGCTGCTTGAACAGTGGCTGGCCGATGGGCCTGAGCCACAACCAGTCCAGATGGCGCCTGTCGATCGTGGCGAAACGGATGCTGATGCAAGATCCTGTATTTCAATTCCTCCAGCGCCATGAGTTCAAGCGGACCTGCTTCCAGCGGCGAGGTGCCCACCGTTCTCGTCAAGGACCGTGACGGACACGACCTGCTCTGCTTTCTGGAGCAGCTCATTCCACTCGATGACACGGATTACGCCCTGCTCACTCCGGTTGACACGCCTGTGTGTCTGTTCCGGCTGCGAGACAGGGATGATCCAGAGCTGATTGAGAGCATCACCAGCAGTGAACCGATCCTTTCAGTCGCTGACGTCGTGCTTCAGGAACACGATCTAACCCTGGTTCGTTCAGCGGTGACTCTGACCGTGAACGGTGAGCTTGATGAACCAGATCCTGAGGAACTCGACGAAGAGGACGTTGATGATGAATCCGAAACCTATGAACTGTTGGTGAGTTTTCTGGTGGATGAACAGGAATACGGCCTGTACATCCCTCTGGATCCCTTCTTCGTGGTGGCAAGGATGGACGACGGTGCAGCCTTGCTGGTCGAAGGCGAGGAGTTCGACCGCGTTCAACCAAGGATTGAAGCCGAGCTGGATGAACAGGGACTGCCTGAGTGATGCAGCGTCACTGGCTGACACCGGATTGGGATCCAGGCCTGACCCTGGCCCACTTGCCCCTTGAACCCCTGATTGGGAGGGGAATCAGGGTTCTGCTGCTCGATGTTGACCGCACCCTGCTCCCAGGGCGTGATGTGGAACTTCCCGCTCCAATGCGTCGCTGGGCTGACGAAGCATCGCGTTTGCTGCACATCCATCTGATCAGCAACAACCCCTCGCGTCAGAGAATCCAGGCAGTGGCGGATCAGCTCAAAGTGACATACACCTGCTCGGCAGCCAAGCCTCGAGGAGGAGCGATTCGCCGTGTGATCAGCAAGCTTCCCAATGTGCCCGCCGAGATCGCCATGGTGGGAGATCGCGTGTTCACTGATGTGCTTGCCGGCAACAGACTGGGGCTATACACCGTGCTGGTGAAACCACCTCGCTTCGACGGCACACCCTGCAGTCACGATCGGGTTCAAAGGCTGGAACGACATCTCGCCAGAGTTTTCGGAGCCGTGGGGCCATGACGCTCAGGGTTGTGAAAGTGGGCACCAGCCTGCTGAGACAACGCCAAGAGACGTCCACAGCTGAGGCGATTGCAGGGTTGTCCAGCACACTGGCGGAAAGCATGGACAGCGGTGATCGAACGGTGTTGGTGTCATCTGGAGCCGTTGGTCTCGGCTGCCAACGACTCGGAATGAAGCAGCGTCCCCTCAGCCTTCAAGGCCTGCAGGCTGCCGCATCAGTGGGCCAGGGATATCTGATGAGCCTTTATGAAATGGCCTTCTCCCTCCACTCCATTCCCGTAGCGCAGGTGCTTCTCACTCGCGCGGACCTGGAAGACCGCCTGAGCTACCACAACGCATCCGCCACACTGAATCAGCTGCTGGAGTGGGGAGTGCTCCCCGTGGTGAATGAAAATGACACGGTGTCATCGGACGAGCTGAAATTCGGCGATAACGACACCCTCTCAGCACTCGTGGCTGCTGCACTTAAAGCGGATGAACTGATTCTGCTCACTGATGTGGACAGTCTTTATTCAGCGGATCCTCGTAGTGATTTCAATGCAACTCCAATCAAGGATGTGCATGATGCTGAACAGATCGGAGCGCTTGAAGAAGGTGCAGGCAACGGCGGCAAGTGGGGGACCGGGGGAATGGCCACAAAGCTTGCGGCTGCTCGAATCGCTACCGCAAGCGGCGTCACAGTGCATCTGGGCGATGGCAGAAAGTCTGAGGCCTTGCAGAACATTCTGCGAGGAGGGCGAGGCGGCACTGTTTTCCATCCCCATCCTCAACCGCTTGGCAATCGCAAGAGTTGGCTAGCCCATGCACTGAAGCCAACAGGTTCGTTGCACCTTGATCCAGGGGCCTGTAGGGCACTGCTGAACAAGGGAGCTTCGCTTCTGCTTGTTGGTGTCACCGAGCTCGATGGCCAGTTCGACGCCAATCAGGCTGTGCTCCTGCTTGATGAGGACGGCCAGGAGGTGGCTCGAGGTCTTGCGACAATGAGTAGCGAGAAGTTGAAAGATCTGCTCACCAGGCAGTCACCCAATCAGACAACCACTGGCGGTTCACCAGTTGTGGTTCATCGCGACGCCATGGTTTTGACGATGCCCACTACACGCCAGAGCCCTGATTAACAAACAGTGAGTCAAAATTAGAACTTAAACGCGGATGAACTTGCTAAATCCATCAAGCCCACTCAATGACTCAGCACTAATTCAAACATTAATTCAGCAAAAAGACTACTTGTTCGCAGAAAGTCCCATATAGTATCCAAATCCATTGGCACAGATCATGCTGAGAAAGAGAAAGGGAATAATGATATTGGCGTAATCGTGGGCTAGCCAAGACGTCAAAAGAAACGCCCCAACAGAGGCAGCAGCAAATAAACTGACAATCGGGTCCTGTTTCGCCGACATAACATAGTAAACATTCCACTTTATTTTAGCGAGAGATTGGCCATGTGGCGGTATCAGCTTCTACTACAACAAACAACGCCGGAAACCAACCATCGTTCAACCAGACCTCCCTCCGCCGCACAAGAATCCATTCACTCCAACAAGAATAGTTCAGCAAAACCTGAAAGAATTGATTCTTTCAAACAGATGAAAGCCTTGGCATCGAACCAGCAGAGAAGAACTACTTTATAGCAGGCAAAATCACATAGATATAAAGAAGAAGGAACGAATATAAACCGCCAAGAATCAGAACCCACTTTGACATAACTGATTGATGAGATGATCCAGCATAGCCAACAGACCACCCAACCCTTTTCCAGATAAAGCAAAATCGGACGAAGACAACACGCAAACAAGAAAGAGACGCCGCAAAAACAAACATTGAAATCAATTTATCAAAACAATTACTCCAAAAATTCAGGCCAAAAAGCCCAGCACTCATGGACTTAATCTCAAAAAATCAAGCACAAAAATGCTGACGCACTTCCTTGGAGGCATTGACACAATCAGGAAGAGTCAAGAAGTCGACAAATTCTTTCATGAACCATCATCGGCTCGAGCTGTTCGGCAAACGCAGTCAGCCAGAACCGCCTACTTACGCTCTCGAAAAGTCCTGATTTCGCAACAGTTGAGCGTGCATCATCAACCTCTTTGCCAGCTAAATTAACTGGAACTTCTCACTGGATTCTCCAAGGCTGCCAGTAACGAATGTGTTGCGAACCAGCCTGAGAATGTCAGCTGTGAAAACGATGTTCAGTCAATCGGTACGTCTCCATGCGCTTCAGCGAGTTGATCGCCATTCTTGAGCAGGGCGAATCCGGTGTTCTGAAGGTGTCCACAGGCCAAGATCCGGACCTGCGTGGGGCGGCCTCTCTGGAGTGCGCACAATCCGATCAGCTCAGTTTCCTTGAACAGGGCAACGCCCTGATCACCAGCCTGGAAACCAGTGCAGTGGGTGCACTACTTCTCCCTGATCAGGAGGAGCTGAAGACAATTGCCGAGCAAAGAAAACTGGCCTGGGCCATCTGTCGCGATCCAAGACTTGCTTTCGCTGAGGCACTGGAACAACTGCATCCCCGTCCTGTTCAGAACGCCGGCATTCATCCCAGCGCCGTGATCTCCGATCGCGTGCAGATTGGCGCTGGTGTCAGCGTCTGCGCCAACGTGACGATCGGCGATGACACCAGGATCGGAGCTCAAACCGTGATCCATCCAGGCGTGGTGATCTACGGCAACGTGGAGATCGGGGAAGGCTGCGAATTGCACGCAAATGCCGTTCTCCACCCCGGATGCCGCATTGGCAAGGGTTGCGTTGTGCATTCCAATGCAGTGGTGGGATCCGAGGGGTTTGGCTTTGTTCCAACGGCCAAGGGTTGGCGCAAGATGCCCCAGACCGGATTGGTGGTTCTCGAAGATGGAGTCGAGATCGGCTGCGGGAGCACGATTGATCGTCCTTCCGTCGGTGAAACGCGGATTGGAGCCGGCAGCAAAGTCGACAATCTGGTCCAGATCGGCCACGGCGTGGTGACAGGACGGGGCTGCGCCCTGGCCTCACAGGTGGGTATCGCCGGCGGAGCGCGTCTCGGTCATGGGGTGATTCTTGCCGGACAGGTCGGCGTCGCCAATCGTGCCGTGATCGGCGACAGAGCCATTGCGAGCTCCAAAAGCGGCATCCATGGCGAGATCGCCTCAGGGGAAGTGGTGAGTGGTTATCCAGCCATTCCCAACAGGCTCTGGCTGCGCTGCTCTGCGGCCTTCAGCAAATTGCCGGAAATGACCAAACAGCTCCGTCAGCTCCAGCGCCAGGTGGCGCCAGCAGCCTCCCGGCCTGAAGGATCAGAGACCGCTCAGTAATCTCCCCCCAGCACTGTCCGGGCTCGGCAACATGGATCAGCATCGTGTCGTTCTTCTGCCCGGTGACGGCATTGGTCCGGAAATCACGGCCGTGGCCCGTCAGCTTCTTGAAGTCGTCGCCGCACGTTTCGACCTCAGCCTGACGTTCGATGAGCAACTGATCGGTGGAGCCGCCATCGACGCAACCGGAGAACCGTTGCCGGCAAGCACGCTGGAGACATGCCGTGCAGCAGATGCCGTCTTGCTTGCCGCGATCGGCAGTCCACGTTTCGATGCATTGCCAAGAGACAAGCGACCGGAAAGCGGACTGCTGGCTCTGCGTTCAGGCATGGAGCTGTTCGCCAATCTCCGTCCGGTGAAGATTGTGCCTGCCTTGATCGATGCCAGCAGTCTCCGGCCAGAAGTGATTGAAGGAGTCGATCTGATGGTCGTCCGTGAACTCACCGGCGGCATTTACTTCGGCCAACCAAAGGGTCGAATCGAAGCAGACGGAGAGGAACGGGGCTTCAACACCATGACCTACTCGAATTCAGAGGTGGATCGAATCGCCAGAGTGGCGTTCGAGCTGGCGGCTGAGCGCAGAGGTCAACTCTGCTCGGTCGACAAGGCCAACGTTCTTGATGTCAGCCAGCTGTGGAGAGACCGAGTGAATGCCTTGTCCAGCAACTACAGCGGGGTGGAGGTGAGTCACATGTACGTGGACAACGCCGCCATGCAGCTGGTGCGGGCTCCACGTCAGTTCGATGTCTTACTCACAGGCAATCTTTTCGGCGACATTCTCAGCGATGAGGCCGCCATGCTCACGGGATCCATCGGCATGTTGCCCTCAGCGTCTCTCGGAAGTGAAGGGCCGGGGCTCTTTGAGCCGGTGCATGGATCAGCTCCGGACATTGCCGGACAAGACAAGGCCAACCCCATGGCCATGGTTCTCTCCGCAGCGATGATGCTGAGGACAGGGTTGAAGCAGCCCAGCGCTGCTGACGCACTGGAAAAGGCTGTGGATCAGGTGCTGGCCAAGGGCTTCCGCACCGGCGATCTGATGGCGGAAGGTTGCACACCACTGGGGTGCAAGGCGATGGGTGAAGAGCTGCTCAGGGCACTCTGAACAGATTTGATCAAGCAAAATTCGAAATCGGTCCGTTGACCTGCCAAACTCTTCGGGCCAGATCTGCCTCCGTCGATGTCGAAGCGTCACCCCGTCGTGGCTGTCACCGGTTCCTCAGGTGCCGGCACCAGCACCGTGAAGCGTGCCTTCGAGCACATCTTCGCCCGTGAAAGCATCACACCGGCTGTCGTTGAAGGTGACAGCTATCACCGCTTCGAGCGCATGGCCATGAGAGATGCCATGGCTGATGCACTGGCCAAGGGTGAGAACTTCTCCCACTTCGGCCCTGAAGCCAACCTGTTCGACAATCTTGAGGAACTGTTCCGCGTCTACGGCGAAACAGGAGGGGGCCAGAAGCGCTACTACCTGCACAGTCCTGAAGAAGCCGCTGAACACAATTCACGTCTGGGAGTCGATCTGAACCCGGGCCAGTTCACACCCTGGGAAGACATTCCCACAGGCACTGACCTGCTGTTTTACGAAGGTCTTCACGGTGGCGTGAAAGGTGATGCCTACGACGTGGCATCACTCGCTGATCTCCTGGTCGGTGTGGTGCCAATCACCAATCTCGAATGGATTCAGAAGATTCACCGTGACAATGCCGAGCGTGGCTATTCAGCTGAAGCAATTGTGGACACCATCCTTCGCAGGATGCCTGACTACATCAATCACATCTGTCCCCAGTTCAGCCGTACCGATATCAATTTCCAGCGAGTCCCCACAGTCGATACATCCAACCCCTTCATCTGCAGGAACATTCCCAGCCCGGACGAAAGCTTCGTGATCATTCACTTCCGCAAGGGTGCTCGAGAGAAATGGGGTATTGATTTCAACGAACTTCTGAACATGATCCACGACTCCTTCATGTCAAGTCCCACCAGCATTGTGGTGAACGGAGGCAAGATGGGATTCGCCATGGAACTGATCCTCACTCCAATCATTCATCGCATGATTGAAGAGAAGAAAAAGCTGAACTGATTTCTTCTCAGCAGTAGCTCCAATCAGTCCTATCGTGGGCTCATCTGATGCTTCAGGTGGGCCTATTTCTGTTTCTCCTCCATCCTTCGTGATCGCGGGAGCCGGCGGAAACGCCAGCCTCACTCCACGCTGGGACCGAGTGGACAGCAGACGTCTGATCGCTCTGGCACGAAGCATTTATTTCCAGCATCTGAGCGAATCAACCCATTCACTCGAACCCTACGGAGTGGTGGTGAATATCCATCTCACAGAGGGACGTGTGGTTCTCAATGCCCCAACACTGTTGCCCGACGAACAATTCATCAGTGCAGAACTGATCAGTCGCAGGCTCAGGCGACCACGCAATCCAAAAGAACGGCTCAGAGGGCAGGGGTCTTGAACCCACTCCTGTTGATCGTGCTGCTGACAGGAGCCTGTGTTGGCAGCTTCATCAACGTAGTCGTCTGGCGGCTTCCGAGAGGAGAGTCCGTTGTATGGCCCGGCAGTCGCTGCCCTCACTGCGGCCATTCCGTGCAATGGCACGACAACATCCCCGTGCTTGGCTGGCTGGCTCTGCGAGGACGCTGCCGCAACTGCTATCAACCCATTTCAGCGCGTTACCCCCTGGTTGAGGCGCTCACAGCAGGCTTGTGGCTGAGTGCGACGTGGGCTATCGGCTTCAGCTCTGGCACGTTTTCAACAGACCCCATAACGACTCTGGTCACGCTGGTGGGCGGATTCGTGCTGATCAGCCTGTTGATGCCGCTGGTGCTGATCGACATCGATCACCTCTGGCTGCCGGAACCGATCTGCCGCGGAGGAGTGATTGCAGGTCTGCTGGCCACTGGACTTGTTGCAGCCTTTGCAGAGCAGCAGACGGAGGGAAGCCTTCTGTTCAATCATCTGCTGGCGTCAGCAGCGGGGTTATTGGTGCTGGAAGCACTCAGCGCTTTGGCCGAACGCTTGGTGGGTCAGCCTGCACTGGGGTTGGGTGACGCCAAACTGGCAGCCATGGCCGGGGCATGGCTGGGACTGGCTGGACTGGGCGTGGCGATGGGCATCGCTGTGATTTCAGGAGCATTGTTCGGGATCATTGGCAGGATCACAGGCCGCCTGAAACCCAGAGAACCTTTTCCATTCGGTCCTTTCATTGGTGTGGGGATCTGGCTGGTCTGGTTAATGGGCCCCCAATGGTGGTGGACTCAGTGGCTGGCGTTGATTGGACCATGAAAAAGCCCGTTGAACCGGATCGGGCAGACAACGGGCTCAGTTATTCAGTTAAGAAGCATGGAATCTTCTGATTGCACTTTCAGTCAGGCAGCACCGCCGCCGCCAGCACCGGCAATGTCAAAGGCTCCTCCTGCTTTGACATTGGCAAGCAGAGTTCCGTCGAGGAACTGCTGGTCGAGCAGAATTAATGCAGAGGCACTGGAATCAGCAAGGCGCAAACGCTTCAGAACAAATCGGGCTTCTGCCTCTTCCTGCAACTGCTCGCCCACAAACCAATCGAGCATGGCTGTGGCAGCTCTGTCATTCTCCTTCTCACATAACGTGTAAATATTACTGATCGACTTAGTTACAGTTTTCTCCATTTCATACACCTTGTCAAAAAGTGCTTTAACGGATTGCCACTCCCTTTCGGGCGAGTCAATGGTAGGCAGCTGAACCTCACTTTCACTATCCACAAGATAGGAAATGAATCTTGAAGCGTGACCTCGCTCCTCGGTACTCTTATTGAGCATATAACTGGAAAAACCAATCAGATCTCTTTCGCGCAGCCAAATCGACATCGCAAGATATGTATGACTAGCTTGAAATTCAAGCGCAAGATGTTCATTAATTGCCGAAGTATGCGATGCCATAAAAAGAAAGCTGATAATTTTTTATAGACATGCCATTCCCAGCGAGCCCTAGAGCAAAGATTAAAAACCGCTTCCATCATGCAGCATGAGTAACAAATGCTACGCGTCAGCATCGTCTGTTTTGGCGCTCGATTTTGGGACTGGCCGTGCTCAGAACTCAGGTGAAAAAGTCGATCAGCATCAACTTGAAAAACGCTCCTCAGCGCGACAAGAAGCCGCGATGGCATGGTTCTTGACCTGGTCCGTCTTTAAATAGACCGGTCTGGAACGTCCCCGTGTCTCTTTTCGACTGGTTCGCTGATCGCCGCAAGGGTCAGTCCGTGGTCAAGGTCGCGCAGGAACCGGAGGAGGGGGATGGTCTCTGGAGCAAATGTCCTGAATGCTCCCAGGTGGTCTATCGCAAAGACCTTCTGGCCAATGCAAGCGTCTGCGGTAACTGCAGTTATCACCACCGCATCTTTAGTGCTGAACGAATCGCGATCATTGCCGACGAGGGCAGCTTTGAGCCGCTCGATGATGACCTGACTCCCACCGACCCACTGGGGTTCAAGGATCGACGTGCCTATGCCGATCGCCTGCGTGAAACCCAAGCCAGTACAGGACTTCGCGATGGCGTCATTACAGGGCTCTGCCGGGTGGACGACATACCCATGGCCCTCGCCGTGATGGATTTCCGCTTCATGGGGGGATCCATGGGTTCCGTGGTGGGGGAGAAAATCACCCGTCTGATTGAGGCGGCCACAGCCAAGCGCCTGCCGCTGCTGATCGTCTGTGCCTCAGGAGGTGCACGCATGCAGGAAGGCATGCTGAGCCTGATGCAGATGGCCAAGATTTCCGGTGCTCTGGAACGCCATCGGGAAGCCGGTGTGCTTTACATGCCACTGCTAACGCACCCCACAACGGGAGGCGTAACAGCGAGTTTCGCAATGCTCGGCGATTTGATCCTCGCCGAACCGAAGGCTCTGATCGGCTTTGCAGGTCGAAGAGTCATTGAACAAACCCTGCGGGAGAAGCTTCCCGACAACTTCCAGACGGCCGAATACCTTCAAGACCATGGCTTCGTTGACACAATCGTTCCGCGAACGCAGCTGAAAAACACCTTGGCAACACTCCTAAGCCTGCATGGCTGTCGTCCCGCGGTCACCGTCCAGACATGAATGGAAATCTGTTCAAACGAGTCGAACAGTGTCTGATATCAGCACTGTTGGCGATGCTGATCGTTGTGCTGGCCCAGCCTGTTGTCGCCGGTCCTGTTGATTGGCGTGAAGTGCCATCCACCAGCGAAGGGCAGCAGTGGTGGGATGCCGGAAGCGTCCGCAGAACGAAGGAGGGCAATGTGTCTGTTCTCAGTCGGTACAGCCTGAAAACAGAAGATGAGTCGCCTGCCCTGGGGACGCTTGTGGTGATGGAGATCGATTGTGATCAGTCGCTTTACCGTGACACTCAGAAGAACGGCCTGCCTCGATTTAGAGCTGAATGGGAAGCACCGTCCAAAGATGATCTGATCACCGAAGTCATCAACGCTGTCTGCAGTTCCGAACTGACCTGACTGCTTCCTTTCACCCGTCGCCCGGTTCACCATGGCTCCCAATCCGACACCTCAACTCCCGATTGGTGTTGCCATCGCCGGTCTCGGATTCGGCGAAGCGGTGCATCTGCCCGCTCTGCAGAACGTTTCCGAGCTGGAACCTGTCGCTCTCTGGCATCCTCGTCAGGATCGGCTGGATCAGGCCTGCAGCAACTTCGGGCTGACTGGCTACAGCCACTGGGACTCACTCCTCGAGGATTCCCAAGTCGATGCAGTCATCATTGCCACACCACCGGCCCCGCGTTATGAGCTGGCGAAACGAGCTCTGAAAGCAGGCAAGCATCTGCTGCTTGAGAAACCGGTCGCCCTGAACGCGGGGGAGGTGGCGGATCTGCAGCGCGAAGCCATCGGCAGAGGTCTCAGCGTTGCCGTTGACTTCGAATACAGAGCAGTTCCATTGTTTCAACAGGCAGCACGCCTTCTCCAGCAGGGAGCCGTGGGAACTCCCTGGCTCGTGAAACTGGACTGGTTGATGAGCAGCAGGGCCAATCCGCAACGAGCCTGGAACTGGTATTCGCAGGCACAAAAGGGGGGAGGCGTTCTCGGAGCTCTAGGGACCCATGCCTTTGACACATTGGCCTGGTTGATCGGTTCTGTGGGAGAACCACAGGCCATGACACGCACCGCCATTGAACGGCGACCTGATTCCGAAGGCAGCATGCGAGCCGTCGACGCTGACGACATTGCCCTGATCAATGTCGAATTAGTGACTCATCAGGGCGGGGCTGTAGCCGCACAGATGGCACTGTCGTCGGTTGCCCGCAATGGTCGTGGCTGCTGGATTGAGATCTACGGATCCGAAGGCAGTCTGGTTCTCGGAAGTGAAAACCAGAAGGATTATGTGCATGGTTTTTCCCTCACCCTGCAGAGAGATGGAGAAGCTCCTCGCAACGTCCAGCCGGATGAGGATCTGCGCTTCGGCACAACATGGAGTGATGGACGCGTGGCCCCTGTCGCTCGTCTGCAGCGCTGGTGGGCAGAAAGCATCCACAGCGGCCATCCGATGGTGCCCGGCCTCGCTGAGGGCCTGGCGAGTCAGCAAGCCTGTGAGAGGACTTTGTCGTCACGCTGATTGCCTAAGCACATAACGCGCGTCCAACTCCGTATCAACGGCAACTGCTTGGCGTGTCTTTAAAAAAGCCACGCATTTTTTAAATCGCTTTAATAAAAATAAATTTTTTGATCAATGCTCAAAAAAACAACTTGTTTTGCAGCGCTGCTCTTGATGGCGGCATGCTCATCTGGATCGGTCAGCGACGACTCATCCAAGGACAAGGAAAAAATCTCAGCCGATAGAAGTGAGGTCGAAGCCTACGAGCAGAACGACACCACCCTTTCGGGAGAACAGAACAACAAAGATTTCGTCAACAAACTCGACGACACTGACCTTGTCAGCGCTCTGAGAGATGGCGGCCATGTCATCTACCTCCGGCACACGAAAACCGTTAAGGATTGGGGTGATCAGGTCAGCCCCGCACTGAATCTTTCCGATTGCAACACTCAGCGGCGCCTGAGTACTGAAGGCAAGGCTGATGCCAAAGTCATCGGTGAAGGCATCAAGGCCGCAAACATTCCTATCGGAGATGTCATCTCAAGCGACTACTGCCGTGCCTACAACACTGCTGATCTCGCTTTCGGCAGATACACCAAGAATTCAAACCTGAATTTCCTGCCCTGTGTTGAGTGCACTCCGGACGATTACAAGGAATACGCCACGCGTGTCGCTCCTTTGATGTCCGCGCTGCCTGAGACCGGGAAAAACACTGTCCTCGTTGGACATGATGATCCTTTCCAGGGAGTGACCATGCCTGTCGTTCCGACCAATGGTATTTATCCAGCACCCATGGGCGTTGCCTACGTTGTGAAGCCACTTGGAGATGACAAATTCGAGTTGGTCGCCAAGATCCTTCCCAATCAGTGGGAGCCTCTCTCTCAACTTTGATTTGGCCTGATCCAGATTGAAGCTTCGAACAGCAAAAAGCCTGCTCCTCAAGGAGCCGGCTTTTTTTCGCCTCAGGGCAGTGAAAAACCAGCTTGTCCGAAGCGCGCGAACCACGAGCAGGAAATCAGCTGGAGCCGCAAGTCGTCAGTGGATCAAATCCCTTAGCCCAACTGCTAGCAAGCGGCAAGCCAACATTGGAGCGAAAATCAAATGTTGCAATAATTATGTAGCAAATCTCACTCAAAGGTGTAAACAGAGTGTCCTGGGCGTCCTTCTGGACCCCGAGACTCTCTCAATTCCGAAGAATCAAATGGCACTGTCTGATTATTCCTCCGAACTGATTGCAACCGCGCAATCCCTCGCCTCACCTGGCAAGGGAATTCTCGCTGTGGATGAATCCACCAAGACCATTGGCAAGCGCCTGGGCTCCATCGGAGTTGAGAACACCGAAGCCAATCGCCAGGCTTATCGCGGAATGCTCTTCACCACAGCCGGCCTCGGAGACTTCATCAGCGGCGCCATTCTCTACGAAGAGACCCTCTTCCAGAACCATGCCGACGGCGAGTCGATGGTGAGCAAGCTTGGAAAGCTGGGCATTATTCCCGGCATCAAGGTCGACAAGGGCCTGCGTCCGCTGGCAGGCGCTGGTTCGGTCGAAACCCTTTGCACTGGTCTGGACGGACTGGTCGAACGTGCAGCCGACTATTACGCCCAAGGTGCGCGTTTCGCCAAATGGCGCGCCGTTTTGCAGATCACTTCAGACGGCTGCCCCTCACCATTGTCTGTTCGGGAGAATGCCTGGGGCCTGGCTCGCTACGCCCGCTCAGTCCAGGAATCCGGCCTTGTTCCAATTGTGGAGCCAGAAATCCTGATGGATGGTGATCACACCATCGAAACCACGGCCCGAATTCAGGAGCACGTGATCCAGGAGGTTTATCACGCCTGTCAGGCCAACGGTGTTCTGCTCGAGGGAACGCTGCTGAAGCCTTCGATGACCGTGCAGGGCGCCGATTGCTCCGGCAAGGCTGATCCAGCCAAAGTCGCTGCGATGACTGTGCGCACTCTGGAACGCAGCGTCCCCGCAAGCGTTCCCGGCATCGTCTTCCTCTCTGGTGGCCTGAGCGAAGAAGCGGCATCGGTCTACCTGAACAACATGAACACCATTGAGCGCAAGGCGAAGTGGAATCTGGGCTTCTCCTACGGAAGAGCACTGCAGCACTCCTGCCTGAAGGGATGGGCAGGTACCAATCTCGAAGCTGGCCAGAAAGCACTGCTTGCACGTGCACAAGCCAACTCTGAGGCCTCACTCGGCCGCTATGTGCCCGGCTCCCAGCCCTCCTCCGACGAGCAACTGTTCGTAGCCGGCTACACCTATTGATTCATCATCACGTACAGCCTGTCGCCACTTCCGCGACAGACCTGCGTGACAAATTGAACGCCGCTCAGGTAAAGTCTCGGCCCTACGGACCTTTACGTCCGATAGGGCTTTTTTTTGGACTTTTTCTATGGCGCTCGTTCCGCTTCGGCTTCTGCTCGACCACGCTGCCGAAAACGGCTACGGCATCCCTGCATTCAACGTCAACAACCTTGAGCAGGTGCAGGCAATCATGGAAGCGGCCGACGAGACCGACAGCCCGGTCATCCTGCAGGCTTCCCGTGGCGCACGCAGCTATGCGGGTGAGATTTTTCTACGCCACCTGATCCTGGCCGCAACTGAAACCTATCCCCACATTCCAGTGGTGATGCATCAGGACCATGGCAATGCCCCTGATACCTGCTACTCGGCGGCCATCAATGGATTCACTTCCGTGATGATGGATGGATCACTGGAAGCTGACGCCAAAACACCCGCCAGTTACGACTACAACGTTTCAGTGACCAAGCAGGTTGTTGATTTTGCCCACTCCGTTGGCGTGAGTGTCGAAGGTGAACTGGGATGCCTGGGTTCACTGGAGACCGGAAAAGGCGAAGCCGAAGATGGCCATGGCTTCGAGGGTGAACTCTCCAAGGACATGCTTCTCACCGATCCAGCAGAAGCCGCAGATTTCGTGGCCAAAACCAAGTGCGATGCTCTGGCCATCGCGATCGGCACCAGCCATGGAGCTTACAAATTCACCCGCAAACCCACCGGTGAAGTGCTGGCCATCAGCCGAATCGCTGAGATTCACAAGGCCATTCCTAACACTCACCTGGTGATGCACGGATCCTCCTCAGTGCCCCAGGAGTGGCTGGAGATGATTAACAAGCATGGCGGTTCAATCCCTGAAACCTATGGAGTGCCTGTTGAGGAAATCCAGGAAGGGATTCGCAACGGTGTTCGCAAAGTGAACATCGACACCGACAATCGCCTTGCTTTCACAGCCGCAGTACGTGAGGCTGCGATCGCTGATCCAGCTAATTTTGACCCCCGCCATTTCAACAAGCCTGCTCGCAAATACATGAAGCAGGTCTGCCTTGACCGCTATCAGCAGTTCTGGGCAGCAGGCAATGCCAGCAAAATTCAACAGCAGAGCATCACCTACTACGCCGGCCTCTACGCCAAGGGTGCACTGGATCCCAAAGCTGCTGTTGCTGTCTAATCAACTTGATTGCACAATTTGCATCGCAAAGGGGCCATCAGGCCCTTTTTTTGGACTTTCATCGATCATTTCAAAGCCTCAGACAGGTCTGACTTGCTCAATCATCATTAATTAGCGTAAAAAAAGTGATTCAAGAAGACAAGCAATCCGACGCATTTCATCCACTCAATAACCATCAAAATGCCCCTTTCAAGAAAAGGAGCAGAAGCTTAAAAAAACATACTCACAAAATCCGACTCAACAAAAGAGCAATCCATAGCCAATAAGGCGCAGAGTTCATCATGAGGCGCGCTCTACCATGGAAATCCAGTGGTCACTTTCGAATGGACGGCGTTCAAAATCCAATCTCGCCTGCCGAGCGACGATCATTCGATCGATTAATCAATTTCACGGATGCTGTTGTTGCAATCGCCATTACCCTTCAGCTGCTTCCACTTGTTGACATTAAAGCGACTGATGGAGAGTCAATGTGGAAACTAATCAGCGATAACTCATCTCAAATTTTTGCTTTTTGGCTTAGCTTTTTAATCCTTTCCGTACTCTGGCTCAAGCACAATCAGGTCTTCAATTCGATGAGGGCTTTTGATGGAACGATTTTCTGGTTGAATTCAATTTGGATGGCATTGATTGTCTTTCTACCCTGGCCTACAGCACTTTACGGTTCCTTGAATGATGGCCAGCTAACTGAATCGCAGGGAATTGGTCTTTTTTACTGGTGGACACTCGCCCTGATCAGCGGCATTGGATGGCTTGTGGCAATCCATGCATGGCAAAAGCCGGAGCTGTTAGAGCAGTCAGTACTCCTGGAGAGGAGCGAAAACTCTGGACTCAAAAAATATCGTGGTGCAGGCTTCGTTGCAGCTTTTCTATTGATTGGTCTTGCTGCTGAATTTTCGCCTCAGCTGACTCCCTATCTGATTATTGGAATTATTCCGATGGACTTGCTGCTGAGAAAAAGATCAGGACGCAAAAGCAGACAGATTGATGTAGGCGACAGCATCTGAAAGAAACCCTTCAGGCCTGCAGTGTGAGTTGTCCTGATTGTGCGTTCAGCAGTGCTTCGCGTCCCAGAGGAAGTGCCAGGTTCGGTAAACCATGGCCAAGAGGAAGATCCATCACCAGAGGCACGCCGAGATCACTCAGGCGTTCCTCAAGGATTTCCGCCATGGAGAAATCTCCAGGCAGAACGTCGTCTTCCTTCCAACTAAAGCGACCACATGCCACTCCAGCCAAACCTTTGAACAGTCCTGCGCTGCGCCATTGGGTGAGCATGCGATCCACTCGATAGGGCGCCTCGCCCACATCCTCCAGCACCAGAATCGCTCCCTTGAGCGAGGGGAACCAGCGGGTACCAATCAAATGGGTGGCGACCGTGAGGTTGGTCACCACCAGTCGCCCCCGTGCCATGCCACCGCGTAACCCTCGTCCTTGGAGGGGTTGTGTCGGTCGTCCGCTCAGCAGATCAACCGTGCGTTGCCACTGTTTCTCAACGCCCCAGGCAGAGCCATGGATGGCTCCCAGCAGACCGGCCTGCCACTGGGCGAGCAGCAGGGCACTGCTGTCAGAGAAACCCAAAGACCAGAAAGGTCGCTCGGGAAACCGCAAACCAGACTCAAGCACCCGCGCAGCACCCCAGCCACCTCCCACATAAACAACACCATCGAGAGTTGGATCGTTCCAGGCCTCTTCGATCGACGCACGTCGTTGCGCATCAGTGGCAGAAAACCATTGCCACTGGCCTCTAACGCTTTCTGGAATTTCGAGAGCCCAGCCTTGGGCGGCGCATCGCTGAAGCAATGGCGTGAAATCTGTCTCAGGATCCATCCAGGTGCCTGGATTGATGGCTCTAAGCCGGGAACCTCGGCGAAGTGGAGGCACTGGCCGAGGTTGACGCGAACTGGAAGCGGCTTTGAGATGGCCTTCAGCAAAAGACACAGCAACTCCTGAGCCGGCGGAGAGAGCCAGCGCCAGAAGAGAACGACGACGCATGGGTCAGGAGAGCAGCGCTTCCAGGATGGCTCGACCTGCCGTTCCTCCCGTCTGCTGATCACAGGCACGCTCAGGATGAGGCATCAGTCCGAGCACCGAACCGGATGCATTGGTGATACCGGCGATATCGCCCACGGAGCCATTGGGATTCACGCAGTACTGGAGAGCAATGGCATCGTCATCTTGAAGCTGCTTGAGCGTGTCATCGCTGCATTGGTAACGCCCTTCGCCGTGGGCAATCGGCAAGTAAAACTGACTGCCACGACCACGGGAGGACAGCCATGGAGAGCGATCACTCACGACAGAAAGAGCGGTGTCTTCACAGATGAAGTGAAGATCACGGTTACGGGTGAGCGCTCCAGGCAGCAGTCCCAGTTCTGTCAACACCTGGAAACCATTGCAGATGCCAAGCACCCGTCCACCGGATGAGGCGAAACCGAGCAGCGATTCAAGGACCGGAGCAAACCGGGCTATCGCGCCGCAGCGCAGATAGTCCCCATAACTGAAGCCACCGGGAAGAACAACTGCAGCAAGGCCACTCAGGTCCCGTTCCTCATGCCAGAGGTAACGCGTGGGCATCCCCAGGCAGCCCTCGGTGGCCCAGCGAACATCACGGTCGCAGTTCGATCCTGGAAAAACGACAACCCCGATGGTCATGGCTGGGTCAGCTCAAGAGTCCAGTTCTCGATCACGGGATTGGCCAGCAGCCGATCACTGAGCAGCTCCAGGTTGCGACGTGCTTCCGCCTCATCAGACGCCTCCAACTCCAGCTCCACTGCCTTGCCGATGCGCAGTCGCTCCACACCATCCACACCGAGGCGGGACGCGGCAGCCCTGGCAGCTTCACCGGCTGGGTCGAGAACCGATGGGCGCAGGTGCACCAGAACGCGGGCTTGGTAACGCGGCACGGGCTCCGAGCGGCAATTGTTAAATATTGACAGGCCAGGGGACCGCTTTCTTTCCACGAAATGCAGGTTGAAGAAAGCCCCTTGCCGCAACGGCCAGTCCGTGCCCCATCCACTGGCTTCCCTTATCCGCTCACTGAGCCAAACCAGCCTGCTGGTTGCGGCGGGACTTGGCATGGCAGCACCTGCCAGACCAGCCGTCAGCGTGCCTGTTGAATGCAGGCAACAGCATCAGGAGTGGCAGAACTGTCGGTACGAAAGCGATCAACCTGGAAGGAGCTGGCAGCTGGCGTTCGAAAACAACACTGTGCGCTTCTACCATGACGGCAGCGGTCGCATGAAGATGCAGCTGAATGACAATGGCGACTGGACAGGCGTTCAGGCCCGTTGGATCGCGGAACGAACGCTCTGCTGGAACGACGTTTGTGCCCGAGGAGAGATCCCTCTGGATTGATCAGCGCTCAAGCGATGCATTAACAGCGCACTCAAAGGGGACTGCCGCCGATGGGAGCGTCAGCAGATGCGCGCAGAGGCTGGCCAGATCCTCGGGCTGGGTCATCTGCTCAGGAGGCATCGTCTTGACCCCTGCAGCCATCCGGGTATTCACCCAACCGGGACAGACGGCGGTCACGCGAATGCCGTTCTCCCACCCCTCGTTGCGCATGGTCTGGCAAAGGCCCATCAATGCGAATTTGGAAGCGGTATATCCAGCAAGCGAACCTTTGGACCTCTTGCCGCTCATCGAAACCAGCACCTGAATCCGACCCCGTCCGGAGTCAACGAGGGCTGACCAGGCAGCTCGGGTCAACCACCAGGGACCCATCACGTTCACCTTCCAGAGTTCATCCGGTTCAGACTGTTGCTCCTCACTGAACAGCAGGGGCGTGCGACGCAGGATTCCGGCGCAGTGGATGAGCGTGTCCAGGGATCCAAACCGGTTCAGGGTTGCCTCGACGACCCGTTGAGCATTCTCAGGAACGCGAGCGTCATAGGGGCATGACATGAGGCGGGCTGGAGCTTGCGCTGGATCCAGATCAGTTCCCAGCAAGGCCTCGGGATCCCGCACTGCCAGGCAGAGCTGATGACCCTGATCGATCAGCCTGCGAGCCACCGCAGCTCCAATCCCCCGGTTGGAACCTGTGATCACAACGGTTCTCATCTTTCATGGGAGGTCAGGATTGGAGCATGGTCCCATCGACGGGACAGCCTTTGCAGTAGTGGAGCCACCCCGCCGTGACCGACTGGAAAGACGCTTTCACAGGCTGGGGACTGAGCTGGGACGGATGGATCAACAACCGGCGCGGTGAGTGGTGGTTGCTGGCGCAGCTGGCCCTGATCACCTGCCATCTGTTGCCCGCCTGGCCCAAGCCTGAGTTCTTCGGGATCAGCTGGCCTCTTGCTGCTCAACTCACGGGCCTGATCATCCTGGCCATCGGACTGGGCCTGGCCGTCCAGGGATTTCTGACGCTGGGGCCCAGCCTTTCTCCCTTACCAGATCCGAAACCGGGAGCCGTTCTGATCACAACAGGGGTCTATGCAAGCTGCCGGCATCCCCTCTACCGAGCGGTACTGGTCTGTTCTCTGGGAGTGGTGATCGCTTTGGCAAGCCTGTTCCATCTTCTGCTCTTTCTCGCTCTGGTCTCTGTGCTGACAGGCAAGGCCCGACGCGAGGAGCGCGCACTGCTTCGAATGCTTCCCTCCTATGCGGACTACATGAAAACGACGGCGGCCATCGTCGCCCATTGCCCGGGGTTGGACTGGCGCCGACTCGAGGCCAGCTGAACAACCGTTTATTCATTCATCAAGCGATAATCATCCCCCTTAGGAAAGGCACGTTTTTCTGCCAACGGGATGCAAATCGCCAGAACTCGTTTTCTGTTCAGCAGCCTGCTCTCAGGTCTGACCCTGGCCCTGGTCCTGGCAGGGACAGGTTTGATGCCTGAAGCAAGGGCTGAAGCCAAACCGTTCAAACGCCAGTCCTTGATGGCCTTGCTTGAACCTGTAGCACCGAAGCCAGATCCTGTCCCCACCCTCGTTCTGGAACGCACCGATCGGCGACTGCAGACGACCGGAGACCCCATCTGGGACCTCAAGATTGAGATTCCGGGTGAACCGCTGCGACGGTTCGATGCCCTCAGTGGCCGGGCGAACCGACAGAACGCCAATCGTGACCAGCTCGGTAGCCGTGCTCCCCTGCCCATCGGCCGTTACAGCGTGGGGGTCGTCGAACCCCTGATCGATGGTGATTACCCCGAGCTTGGTCCTGTCTGGATCGGTATTGAACCCACCTTCACAACCGGTCGCAGAGTGCTGGGGATCCACCTGGATCCCAGCGCAGGACTTCAGAATGCCAACAGCGGCACTCTCGGCTGCATCGGACTGGTGAATAGGTCCGACATGCTCGAGCTGGCTCAACTGATTGAACGCAGCGGCGCCGATCGACTGGAAGTCCGTGATTGAAGGCTCTATCGCCTAGAACCAGGCTGTTCGCGCCGCCGGGTTCTAGGTCACTGAATCACAGTCCTTCAACGTGACATTCCACTTGCCATGAGAGTCGCGCTGCTGAAGGAAACCGCTGTTGCCTTTGATCCACCAGGTGAACTCGCTGTCAGCACTGAATCGGGCTCCTGATGCCGAGGAAATCTGCGGCAAAGTGAGCTGACGACCATCCGGCAGTCGCAGACGCACAAACGCCAGAGAACCATCGCGAAGCCCGTAGTAGGTCGCCTCAAGCTGCTCACCACCGCTGCAGCGGTAGCTCGCGCTTGACGCCTTTTGAAGACTGAGCTCTTCGGCCTTGAGGCACAGCAGTGAGCTTGAGAATCCCCCGAGAAGAGCTGCTGCTGCAAGACAACGCAACACGATCAAACTCCCTGGAGACAGCTTTTTTGCAGACACCTTTCCAGTCGCTGAGTGGAATCGTTCTGCAAACCGATCACCACCAACTCCAGACCTTGGGATCCTGCGGGTTTCCAGGCCTCTGATGGCGCCGACTCAAACCAGCTCTCAAGACGAGGACCCACCATCTGGATCTGAAGAGGCAGGGTTTTTCCCTCAATCCAGAGCCGTCCCTTGAGTCGAATCACATCGTGGTCGATCACGAAACTTTTGAGCAGCTGTTCGAGCTGATCACGCTTGAAACCTGCCTCCAGTCGAATCTGACCACTCACAGCCTCCACATGGGTGTGATCGTGATGGCCATGATGAGCGTGGTTATGGCCATGGCTTTGATGTTGATGGTCATCGTCAACGGGCGTGGATTCCTCCTGTGAAATCTCCATCCCCAGCACGAGCGCTGGATCGACAACGCCACGAGTGATGGCCAGGGTGACCGCTCCCGACCTCAACCGTTCAGCAAGCTGACGTTGTACGGACTCCATCTGGGGGACATCGAGACGATCAGATCGACTGATCAGTACAAGATCTGCAGCTTCGAGCTGATCACTAAACAACTCGTCGATAGCTGTGAGGTGATCCAGATTGGGGTCCTGCTCACGCTGACGTTCGAGGGCTGCGGGATCGCCAACAGGGCTTCCTGCACTGAGGGCTTCCCCATCGACAACGGTGACCACTCCGTTCACGTGCACACGCTTACGGATGGCTGGCCACTCAAGAGCCTGTAACAACGGTCTGGGCAGCGCCAGGCCACTGGTTTCCACAACGATTCCATCGAGCTGATCAGAACGCTGCAGCAATGTCTCCATCGTCGGCAGGAAGTCGTCCTGAACTGTGCAGCACAAACAGCCGTTGTTGAGCTCCACCAACCGACCGTCAATCTCGTCGTCAGGACAGAAGCCACAGCTTCGAATCAGATCGCCATCGAGCCCGACCGTGCCAAATTCATTGACCATCACCGCCAGCCTCTGGCCGCTGTTCACAAGTAGATGTCGAAGAAGAGTTGTCTTCCCGGCTCCAAGAAAGCCTGTGATCACGGTGACAGGTAGTCGTGAAGGCATCAGCGACACCCCAGGGTGTCACGGGTGCTGAGACCACTGCGACTGTTGACACCCGTGGCCCTGCCGCACAAGGCCTTGAGCTGGGGAAGGTCGATCACAGCATTGGTGAAATCCGTTCCTTCGATTTCAGCATCGGTGAAGCGACTCTGCATCAGCATCGCGTTGGTGAAATTGGCATCGCGCAAATCAGCTCCGTCAAAGCGGCTTGAAAAGGCAACGACATCCTCAAGATCAGCTCCCCGAAGATCAGCTCCCTGGAGCTGCGAGGTATTGATCACAGCACCACGCAAATCGGTCTCGCTGAGATTCACCTCACGCAGATCGGCTTTGAGGAATTCCTTCTCTTTGAGATCGCGTCCATGCATATCGGCTGTGATGTCCTGAACAGCCCGTTGCCCGCGCAGCTCCGGAGCCGTAATCGCTTCAGCAGCGCCACCAGCAAAAACCATTGCGGTAACGACAAGCAGCCCACAGACAAATGAAGCGATGCAGCGGCGGGCAACAGAGCGGAATAAAGCAGACAAGACCATGGTGAATGAACGCTCGACAGGTGCCTGGGAACAACTGCCGTAACTTGAGCGGTCACGATATGGCAGACGACTGCCCAGCCACGCGTCATGGCCAAGACTCTCCGGGTGGTGGTACCGCCCCATCCCCTGATCGCCCACTGGCTGACCATGCTCAGGCATGAGGGAACTCCACCGGCTTTGTTCAGAACAGCCATGGAGGAGCTCGGTCGCTGGCTCAGCTACGAAGCGATGCGTGACTGGCTGCCTCATCGCAAGGATCTGGTGAAAACCCCACTGGGGAGCACGGAGGGAACCGTGATTGAGGCAGCAGTTCCACTGCTGGCGGTTCCGATGTTTCCTGGAGGCCTCCACCTCTGGGAAGGTGCCCGCCAGGTACTGCCAAGCGCCGAACTCTGCCTGGGAGGACTGCCGGAAACGATTGAGGCCCAGGCAGGCGTGGTGATGTTTCTGGATCAGATCCGTCGTGGCGATGAGCTGATCGACCTGCTTCAGCGTCTGGAGCAGCTGGGCGTTGAAGCGCCGAGACTGCGTGTGATCACAGCACTCTCCGCCAGCCCTGGACTGAAGCGAATCGGTGAGTCCTACCCGGAGATCACGATCCACACAGGCTGCATCGATGCCGAACTCGATGAGCAAGAAAGGATCCTTCCAGGAATCGGTGATCCCCTGCAAAGACTGGGAATCAGAACAGCTCAGCCGAACTAGGCTGAACACATTCAATGGAAGCCCATGGCGCGGCAGCAGGACTCTGCATCAGGAACCCTGGCCACCCTGGTCAGTGGCGCCGTTCTGGGAGCGGCTGGATTCGGTTGGTGGCTGCTCTCCGAGGCAGACCGCCGTCGTCGTATTCGCAACCAGCGCTCGATGCTTTATGCACCGCGCATGCAGGACGGTAGTGAGGCATTCAGCGCCGGGAACCGACCTGAGCCTGATTCCGATAGTCACCTTGAAGCCCGTGTCGAGCAGCTGAATTCGGCGATTGCAGATGTGCGCCGTCAACTTGAAGATCTCGGCTCCAGGCAGTGACAGAGCGGCCGGTAGGTTGACCGGAGTGATCCGCCGCAACGCGAGACAGTCCATGCTCCGCTCCGATGCCGTCACCAAGGGGATCCAGCGTTCCCCTAACAGGGCGATGTTGCGAGCCGTGGGATTCGGAGACCAGGATTTCGGCAAGCCCATCATTGGCATTGCCAACGGCTACAGCACGATCACGCCCTGCAATGTGGGCCTGAACGATTTGTCGAAACGGGCGGAAGCAGCCGCTCGGCAGGCGGGAGGCATGCCGCAGATGTTCGGAACGATCACCGTCAGCGATGGCATCTCCATGGGAACTGAGGGGATGAAGTACTCCCTGGTGAGCCGTGAAGTGATTGCCGATGCAATCGAGACAGCCTGCAACGGCCAGAGCATGGACGGTGTTCTTGCCGTGGGTGGATGCGACAAGAACATGCCCGGCGCCATGCTGGCGATGGCCCGGATGAACATCCCGGCGATCTTTGTCTACGGCGGCACGATCAAGCCGGGAAAACTCGGTGGATGCGATCTCACCGTAGTGAGTGCCTTCGAAGCCGTAGGACAGATCACGAACGGCAAAATCGATATGGATCAGCTGATCGCCGTCGAAAAGAACGCCTGTCCTGGAGCCGGAAGCTGTGGCGGCATGTTTACTGCCAACACGATGAGCGCCGCCATCGAAACAATGGGGCTGAGTCTTCCGTGTAGTTCCACGATGGCGGCGGAGGATGCCGAGAAGGCCGACAGTGCTGCCCGGTCGGCCGAGGTCCTTGTCGAAGCGGTGAAAGCGAACATCAGACCCCTGGATCTGCTGACCAGGGAAGCGTTTGAAAACGCGATCAGCGTGATCATGGCCGTTGGCGGCTCAACCAACTCGGTCCTGCACCTGCTCGCCATTGCGAGAACAGCGGGAGTCGACCTGAACATCGATGACTTTGAACAGATTCGCCAGCGGGTTCCGGTCTTCTGCGACCTGAAGCCGAGCGGTCGTTACGTCACCGTTGATCTGCACAGAGCCGGCGGCATCCCCCAAGTGATGAAACTGCTGCTGAATGCAGGCCTCCTGCATGGAGATTGCCGAACGATTGAAGGCAAGACGCTGAAGCAGCTGCTCGAAGATGTGCCGTCAGAACCTCCTGCTGATCAGGATGTGATCCGTCCGATCAGCAAACCTATCTATCAGAAAGGACACCTGGCCATTCTCAAGGGCAACCTTGCGCTCGAGGGAAGCGTCGCCAAGATCAGCGGGGTCAAATCTCCTGTCTTGACCGGCCCTGCGAGGGTCTTTGAAAGTGAAGAGACCTGCCTTGAAGCCATTCTTGATCGCAAGATCAAGGCTGGAGATGTGGTGGTCGTCCGCTATGAGGGGCCAGTGGGCGGACCAGGTATGCGCGAGATGCTCTCACCCACTGCAGCCATTGTCGGACAGGGGCTGGGAGAGAAAGTGGCCCTGATCACCGACGGCCGCTTCAGTGGTGGTTCCTACGGACTGGTCGTGGGGCATGTTGCGCCTGAAGCCGCTGTTGGCGGCACCATCGGACTGGTACAGGAGGGCGACAGCATCACCGTTGACGCCAATGAACTCTTGCTGCAACTCAACGTGGACGAAGCCGAACTGGAGCGCAGACGTGCTGCCTGGAGCAGTCCGACTCCCCGCTATCGCACCGGCATCCTCGGCAAATATGCCCGTCTTGTCAGTTCCAGCAGCAGGGGAGCGGTCACCGATCAGCCCTGATCAGACCAGCAGGGCCCTGAGGCGTCGAGCAAGGGCTTCCAGCGGTGCCCCGTCGTTAGGAGCCGAACAGCGCTTGCCCGTATCACCATCCATCCAAACCGGGTGCTGTCCATGCCAAAGAAGTGGTCTGTCTGTCTGATTCACCCAACTCAGCATTAAATTCAAATCCTCGCCACTTTGGTAAATCTCGAGTTCGAGATCCTGCTCACTACAACGGCTGCCCTCTGGGTCTCGACATTCAAGATGAGCGCTCAAATCAATCATCGTCTTCAAAGAATCGGCATTGGATATCGGAGCCTGATCAGGGGAAAACTGCTGATCGAATGGAACAAGCGCATGAATCAGCGGCTTTCGGCAAAGATCGGCAGCCGAACAAATCAACGCCGCCAGAGAAGGCTTCAAATCGTCCATGCCTTGATCCCAGAAGCCCTCCAACAATCAGGAATTGCGTGCAGAGAATTCAGCCGAAATCTCATCGCTCAACCCCAGACAGAACACTCAGACAATTGCCAATGGTGGGCATGGTATTCCCAGCGGTCCAAGCAGAAATATCAATCAGCTTTAAACCAACCACTGACAACTGCGGAAATTTAACGAGAACGGCGAATGTCAACAATGCGCGAATCCGAGGCAGATTGGTCGAGGAAAGACTGACCCGATTTGGCATCAAGATTTAGACTCTTATTCAAAAATGCAACAGCATATTCCATTGTAGGAATATCCACATAAGGGCGACTTGGCCTATTAAAGTTTAAACCTGATTCACCACGAGCCCAATCCGCAAAATTCTGCATATCGCCACCATCATCAATGCCGGCAATCGTGAAATGGCTAACACGGTTGATATCAATTAAGACAGCGTTCTGAGCATTATCAAAGATCGCCATAGCCCCACCGCGCCATGTGGGATCAGCCGAAGGTCCAAACAGCAGTGGGATTTCAGGAGATACGCTGCCAGTCAGGACACCTTGCGTATCACTCAACTGAACCTCACCGGAGCATGGGCAAAGAGCATCAGACATTGAACAGAAAATCAGAATAGGCGCCGAAACGCTTCTAACAACGGAACTAGGGGTCGGCTGAACTCCGTTCCATGGAGCGATCGCAACAACGGCTTTAACCAAATCAGATCCATCCGCACCGAGACCAGATGCCACATCGACAACCATCCCGCCTCCCATGCTGTGACCCATGAGGGCAAGTCGATTGGAATCAACATCTGAGCGACTCTTTAAATATCTCAAATTCGAGCGAATGTCATCTGCCATACCAAAAAAATCGACAGCATTACTGAATTTGATCGGAAGCTGAAAGAGGTTGCCCAGAGTAGCGAACGGATGATCAACATTCATCACTCCACAATCACCTTGCTGCTGGCTTGCAATCACCATGAAACCCCAGGAAGCGAGACGAGACAGAGTGGATGAATACTTTTCTGCAGGACCACACAATCCGTGAGCAAAGACCACAGCAGGCCACGAACCTTCAGGAGCAGAACCTGTGGGAGCAAACAACAACCCCTGGCCTTCAACTGATGACACTGAAACGGCGTACGGCCCAGGACCTTTGAAACCATCCTGCTTTGCTAGAGCCGAAGAACACAATTGCGTGGACAGAAGAGCCAAAGGCAATGCGCAAAAACGCAGAAGAATTTTACTTAAAAGGGGTGATCTCATTGTCACTTCAATCGATTACTATCAAAACAATAGACTCGGACAAATCAAGGCGCAAGTTCCAGATGAACACGGGTTGCCCCCCGACTCAACAAACCACCAATGCACTAGTCAGCACTGAATAATTCGAAGAGGTTGTTACTTTAATCATGGCATAAAGGCAAGCAACAGAACTTCTTGGACGCGGGAATATTGCCGTCAGAATGCTTCGATCGAGCGAATCAAGAGCTTGATCTCACCCGCTCGATAGCCGGGATTGGGCTCACCATCGTCACCGAATCGTGAGTGCAACAACTGAAGACGCGTAATACACGATGGGTCAAAGCGAACTGGAATACTGACAGGTTTCGCTCGCACAACAGGCCGGAGAAGGTCAAAGGGAAGATCTACGATCGTGGTATCCGTTAACTCGGTGGCAACCGTTGTGACCCAACGCAATCCACCAGGAATTAACTCGGTGAGTCCGAACACGCCATCACGGCACGCAACTGCGAACTTGAAACTGCGTCCTTGCCCATCCAATCTCAGCCGCAGGCCTCTGTAGGAACTGAGATCCAGGGGCGGTCGAAACACCGGAGAACGGCAGCTCACGAAACCACCGCCTTCACTCACCACCTCGCCTTCAAGAACTAGACCCTGATCACTGAATCGGCAGCCCGCACGGCTGGACCCACCCATGATCGTGTCATTGAGACTGGCCCAGTCGCGAAAGGAGTCACCGGCAGCGATCACTCGAATTTGCGGTGGCTGTTGGTAGGGAGGTGTTGTCAAAGACCTTCAGCAGCAGCCTGATCAGCGAGCACGAGAATCTCAGAGGCTGGCTGCACCAGCTTGGCAGGTGTGCGCTCCGGGGACTCCTCAGCATCCATCAGCCGTGACAGAGCCTGGCGCTTGGCCTCTCCGCTCACCAGAAACACCACCTGGCGTGCAGCACTGAGAACGGGAGCCGTGAGAGTAATCCGCTCAAGCCCTTTGCCCCGGCCAATGGTGGTCCAGCGATCACAAACTCCGGGGGCCTCCGTTCCAGGAAACAGAGACGCCGTATGACCGTCATCCCCAAGGCCGAGCAACATCAGATCGAACACGGGTGGTTCGCCCAGGCAGACCTTGACCACCAGCTCAGCAAAGGCCTCGGCACTGGCTTCTGGAGAGGGCAGTTCAACAGTTGGAACGGGATGGAAACAGGCGCGGGCTCCTGGCTGATCCTGCTTGAGCAGGGTGTTGCGCAACATGCGTGCGTTGCTTGATTCATCATCAGCAGCCACCCAGCGCTCATCGCCCAGGAAGACATCGACTCTGTCCCAGGGCAGGTGTTCCTGCCCCAGCAATGCATAGGCCAGAGCAGGGGTGTTGCCACCGGACAAGGCGATCTGCGCCCGGTCCCTTTGGTCAAGCGCCAGGTCGATCGCGGATCCAATGTGCTCGGCGGCTCGCCGAGCAAGATCCTGGGCTGATTGAACCTGCTCGATGCGATAAGAGCTCATCGCGCGGCCCTCACTTGAGCCACTCGGTGTGGAAGATGCCGTCTTTGTCCACGCGCTCGTACGTATGGGAACCGAAGCAGTCACGCATGGCCTGCACAAGGTTCTGGGGGAGGCGTGCCGTGCGGTAGCTGTTGATGTAATCGAGAGTGCTGCTTAGGCAGGGCACTGGAACGCCGGCAGCGGCTGCACCGGCGACCACTTTCGCCAGTCCGGGCAGACGACGGTTCACCTGATCGGCGAACCACGGATCGATCAACAGGTTCTCCAGTTGGGGGTTGGCGTTGAACGCATCCTGAATCCGCTTCAGCAAGCGGGCACGGATGATGCAGCCACCTTTCCAGATCTGGGCAATCGACGGCATGTTCAGGTTGTAGTTGTGCTCAGCGGATGCAATCCGCAGCAGCTCCATTCCCTGGGCGTAGCTGGCCATGCAGGCCAGAACCATGGCATCCATCAACGGAGACATGCCATCAGCCGTTGTGCCCATGTCGAACGCCTGAATGGCCGGCCCCTTCAGAATCGGCTCAGCCTTGATGCGCTGCTCCTTCATGGAGCTCATCACCCGTCCATTGAGGGCGGCGTAGATCGTGGGCACCGAGGCGCCCATCTGCAGAGCACTGACAACAGTCCAGAGCCCCGTTCCCTTCTGCCCAGCCTTGTCCTGAATCTTGTCCACGAGCGGAGTGCCATCATCCGGATCCATGGTGCGCAGACACACCTCGGTGATTTCAACGAGATAGGACGACAGCTCCTCGGTGCTGTTCCAGTGCGCAAACACATCCGCCATCTCGAGGCTGCTCATGCCACCGACCCGCTTCATCAGGTCGTACCCCTCGGCCAGAATTTGCTCAATGCCGTATTCAATTCCGTTGTGCACGGTCTTGACGAAGTGACCTGAGCCTCCCGGGCCGATGTAGGTGACACAAGGACCATCCTCAACCTGGGCCGCCATCTTGCAGACCAGACTTTCGATGGCGTCATAGGAGGACTTGGTCCCTCCTGGCATCATGCTCGGCCCCTCCAGAGCACCTTTGGCTCCACCCGAGACGCCCATCCCGATGAATCCAAACCTTTTACTTTCCAGTTCAGCAACGCGTCGTTCGGTGTCGTGATATTCCGAATTACCACCATCAATCAATAGATCTCCCTCATCCAAATAGGGGGAAATCTGCTCGATGACTGCGTCTACAGGTCCTCCAGCCTTGACCATCATCAAGATGCGTCGTGGACGTTCCAGTTTGTTGACGAAATCCTGGAGGTCAGTGGCTCCCTGAATGTTTTTGCCCGCCCCACGGCCGGACATGAATTCTTCCGTCTTGGAATAAGTGCGGTTGTAGACGACGCTCGAGAAACCATTGCGCTCAGCGTTGAGGACAAGGTTTTCCCCCATCACGCCTAGACCAATCAGACCGAAGTGGGCCTTGGACATGCTCAGCTGGACCATTCACTAATGACAGTGTGACCACAGCAACCGAAGTCGGCTGCAAGATGGTCAACCTCTGTCAGGAATGAACGATCAGATCACACTTCCATCAGGAATCGATGCATTTTTTACAACGACCACGATCCCATTACGGATGTAGAAGCCCAGCTCGGCGCGATCGGCTTCTTCAACATTGTCCTTGTTCACGATCGTGACATTGGAACCAATGCGCGCGTTTTTGTCGAGAATGGCACGCTTGACCGTGGTGCCCTGGCCCACCCCGAGGGGGATACCACCACGCTCTCTGAGCACTGCACGCTCTTCGCTGGACTCAAAGAAATCAGCACCCATGACGAGGGTGTCTTGAAGCACCACATCAGACTCAAGCCTGCTGCGGACACCAAGAACGCAGTGATGAACACTGCACGACTTCAGAATCGACCCCTCGCCGATAATTGAATTGGTGATCTGAGCATCAACAAGTTTGCTCGGAGGCAGATAACGCGGCCGTGTGTAGATCGGGAATTTCTCGTCGTAGAAGCTGAATGGGGGTTTTGGTTGTTGCGTCAGAGCAAGGTTGGCCTCATAGAACGCACCAATCGTGCCGATGTCTTCCCAGTAGTCATCGAAGACATAGCTCTGGAGCTTGTCACCTTGAGCAAGCGATTCAGGAATCACTTCCTTGCCGAAATCCTTGTGGTTGGTGTTGCCATCGAGAAGATCGAAGAGTGTCTGACGACTGAACACGTAGATCCCCATCGAAGCCAGATAGGGACGTTCCTTAGCGGATTCGGGACTGAGCCCGAAGCGGGCTGTGTCCACGGCCATCTCAAGCAGGGAGTCACCCTTCGGCTTTTCGCGGAATTCCTGAATATTGCCGTCGTTATCCGTTCTCATCAGACCGAAGGATTCAGCCTGTTTGGCATCAACTGGCAGTGCCGCAACAGTCAGATCGGCTCCAGTGCGTCGGTGATGCTCAATGAAACGGCTGTAGTCCATGCGGTACAGCTGATCCCCGGACAGGATCAGATATTCGTCAACATCCCATTCCTGAAACAGCCACTGATATTTGCGCACTGCATCAGCGGTACCTTCGAACCAGGAAGGACTGTCGGGAGTCTGCTGAGCGGCAAGGACCTCGACGAATCCGCCACCGAAGGAATTACTGAGATTAAACGTCTGGCTTAGGTGACGATTCAGGGAAGCACTGTTGAACTGCGTCATCACGTACATCTTGTTGATGTCGGAGTTGATGCAGTTGCTGATCGGAATATCGATCAGTCGGTACTTGCCGGCCAGAGGAACAGCGGGCTTGGCCCGCATCTTGGTAAGGGGGTATAGACGCGTTCCCGCTCCTCCCCCCAGAATGATGGCCAGAACACGCTTCATGCCGCCCCCGCAGATCGGCTTTGCCGGGCAAACCTACCGGACTTTTGGGGCTCCCAACCGATGCATGGGCCAGATCCGACAAGAATGCTGGGAATCAGATTTAGACAGGGAAATTCAGTGCCGGAAATGACTCAGCGCTCCTGCTCATCATCCTGAACCAGATCGAACAAGCGCTCGACCACAATCAGCGCATTTTGTCTTTCGCTGCGCTGCTGAGGTGCACGCAGTGAAGTCACAGGGGTGTGCAGGATTTTGTTGATGATGCCCTTGCTGAGAGCTTCCACAACCTTGCGCTCACGAGCAGAAAAATCCGGTCCCATGCGACTGAGCGCCTTTTGCAGCTCCTCTGACCGGATCGACTCCAGAGAAGAACGCAGTCGATTGATGGTTGGGACTGCCTCCAGGCTGTCCCACCATTCCAGAAAAAGCCGCGCTTCTTCATCGAGGAGTCCCTGTGCTTCTCGAGCCACCTGCTGACGGGCTTCCTGATTGCGTTCGACAACTTCCTTGAGATCATCGACGTCGAAAGCCTCAACCCCGGTGATCCCTTCCACATCAGCATCAATGTTGCGAGGGACACCGATATCCACCAGCCGCAGTGAGCTGCGACGATTCAACTGCTGCAATCGATTGGCATCAATGATTGGATCATCTGCAGCCGTGCTGGTGAAGACCAGCGAACAGGTACTCAGGCAGTGATCAAGATCGTCCAATGAACGACACTGCACTGGAAGATCAGGGAAGTCGGCAGCGAGGGCCTGTGCCCGGCTCACGGTGCGGTTCAAAACAACCACACCTGAAGCACCCTTCGCTTTCAGATGCTGAAGCAAAAGACGGCTCATCCGTCCGGCACCGACAACGGCCACCTGTTCATCCTCAAGGGTGACCAGATCGTCCACAGCACGGCTCTGCCCCAGCTTCAACTGGGCGAGTTCAACAGCTGCAGAGCTGATGGAGACGGCACCGGTACCCAGATTGGTTTCGCTGCGAACCCTTTTCCCCGTGCTCACAGCTTGCGTGAGCAGGCGATTAAGGATCGGGCCGAGCGATTTGTGCTCCTGGCCCAGGCGCATCATTTTCTTGACCTGGGACAGAATCTGCCCCTCTCCGAGGACCAGGCTGTCAAGACCGGCTGCAACCCTCATCAGATGACCAACGGCATCCTCGTGGTGGAATGTGAACAGGTGAGGTTTCAGATCTCCGGTATCCAGTCCGGAATGTCCACTAAGAAATTCCCTGACAGCCGAAATTCCCAGTTCAGGATTGCGCACAAGGGTATAAATCTCAAGGCGATTGCAGGTGCTGAGAATCGAAGCCTCAAGCACCTGGTCATGCCCCCGCAGATTTTGCAGGGATTCCTCCATGGTTTGCTCAGGAATGCTGAGCTTTTCGCGCACTTCGACCGGTGCCGTTCGATGACTGAGGCCGACAACGGCGATGTGCATGGAAAACCCTCGCTGCTTGAAGAAGGAGATCAGCTCAGAGCAATGCTCTGTGCACCTTCCTTGATGTGAACCGTGTTGGTGAAACGGCAGGTGTCATCGAGATTGCTGATCACAAGGCTGCTGGTACGAGTGCAGTCCTTTTCGAACTTAACGCCGTGGAACAGCAGACCATCGGTGATACCGCTGCCGGCAAACACCACATGCTCGCCGGATGCCAGCTCATCAGCCTCATAGATCTTGTCTGGATCGCTGATGCCCATTTCTGCCAGGCGAGCCAGGTTGCCCTCCTTGGTCAGATCAGCCCATTCCTTGGTTTGGGCCACGGCGGGGTCATAAACAAGCTGACCCTGGAAATGTCCACCCAGAGCACGCATGGCAGCTGCGGAGATCACACCCTCCGGGGCTGCACCGATGCCCATCAGGCAATGGGTGCCCGTACCGGCGAAACCACAGGCAATGGCGGCCTGAACATCTCCATCTGAGATGGGTTGAACACGGGCTCCAGTTGAACGGATTTCCGCGATCAGATCCTTGTGGCGCGTCCGGTCCATCACAACGATGGTGAGCTCGTCAACAGCCAGTCCGAGGCATTCGCTGAGAATCTTGATGTTTTCGGTTGCCGACTTGCGGATGTCGACCTTGCCTTTAGCCGCCGGGGGAGCCGCCAGCTTCTTCATATAGAAGTCAGGCGCATTGAACAAGCCGCCACGATCGGACGCCGCCAGCACAGCCATCGAACCGCGCTGATTGTTAGCGCAGAGGTTGGTGCCTTCGCAGGGATCAACTGCGAAGTCCACTCCAGGGCCATTACCGCTGCCAACCTCTTCGCCGATGTAGAGCATGGGAGCTTCATCACGCTCGCCTTCCCCGATCACAATTCGACCCTGCATCTGAATCTGGCCCATGCGCTGACGCATGGCTTCTACGGCTGCAGCATCGGCTTCATCCTTTTTGCCGAGGCCTGTGAGGCGAGCAGAGGCGATGGCTGCCTGCTCAACAACCTCGAGAATTTCCTGGATGAGAGTGCGATCCACTTGAGTGCGGCGGGGAACTAGATGCGGTGAGGAGCAGCTCTCAGGACTTGGCGCCACTGGGCTTTTCGCTCAAAAGCGCGGCTTACTGTATCAGTGACTTCGAGCAAGCCTGAGTTCATGGCGCTTCCCTAAAGTCCCCCGAGTTTTCAGAGCCTCCATGACCGCATCCGAACGCCCGATTCAGATCATTCCATCGGTGCTGCCCGCTGATTGGGCTGCCATGGGCCAGTGCGTGAAGGATCTCGAAGCCGCTGGTGTCGACAGGATTCAGTTTGACGTGATGGACGGCAACTTTGTTCCGAATCTCACGTTCGGCCCTGAACTGATCAAGGCATGCCGCAAATACTGCAATGTGAAATTTGAGACCCAGCTGATGGTCAGTCAATACAACTCGGAAACGATGCTTGAGCAGTACGTCGATGCAAGCAAGGGGCCCAACGGAGAACCTGGCGTTGTCATTGCTCACGTCGAAGCCAACACACACCTGCACCGAGTGCTTGGCAGAATTCGACAGCTCGGGGGGAGTCCCTCCGTTGCGATGAATCCCCATACACCGATGGAGATGGTCAAAAACGTGCTCGATATGGTCGATCACGTGCTGGTGATGACAGTGAATCCTGGTTTTGGTGGTCAGGCCTACATCCCCACCATGCTCGACAAGATTTCACAACTGAGAAAAACCATCGATGAACGTGGTCTCACCGTTGATATTGAAGTCGACGGTGGAATCAAGGCCAATTGGACCATCTCCCAGTGTTGCGCGGCAGGCGCCAATTGCTTCATTGCGGGAAGCGGCATGTTCGCCTACCCCACACTGAAGGAAGGTTGCGAAGATCTGCGCCGCGTTGCACAGGAAGCCAGAGAGGGCAAGGTTCTGCCGACTCCTTCCTGAGGCATCAGTCAAGTCATTCAAGCGTAGGCCTCGGTTCACACCTGGGCCTACACAAAGCAGCAACGATTAACCCTCCTGATCGGCCACATCAGCACCAGAACCGAGTTCGTTATCAAGCTGCTGACCAGGCTTCCAACCACTGGTCCAGATCTCACGGCAACGGGCGTTGAGGCTCTGGGAATCGAGTCCCCAGCCGGCAACCACCTTCTGGATATCCTGTTTAATGTCATCGGCGCCTGGGAAATCGCCGTATCGCATCACAAGTCTTGCCGCCACAGTGAGCTGCTCAGGGCCTGGATCGCCCTGATGACCGAGCAAAGCATCCACCTGATCACGATCCGTTGCATAGAGCGGATGCGTCTGAGAGGTCTGTTCACTCATGGGGAAAATTCATGCCTGCACAACAGAATGTCATTGAAAGGAATGATGGTCCTGATCAGTCAAACAAAAAGCCGACCGGAAAGACAGGTCGGCTCGAATCTTCATCGGTTGATAGCAGAGATGCCTGATCAACCAATCAAACAGAAATTGTTTGATCAGAAGGTGAATGTTGTGCGAAGCACTCCACCGAACTGATTGAAGGTGCCATCTTTTCCACCACGGCCAAGGTAAGTTAATTCACCCAAAGGACGGCTCAGATAAAAGACTGCTGGAGTCACAGTGATGTTATCCGTAACCTGAAAACCGTAGTAGGCCTCCATGACATAATTCCCGTCATACGGAGTTTCCCCGCCCTTCAGTGCAGTCGCGAATGTTGGTTGTCCAACCGCGAAACCAAGACTGTTGCCCTGCAGGAATGCGTCATCCCAGTGCAGTGAAACCTGCCAGGACTGGGAAGTTGTCACAATGCGATCAGGGGAACCATCGGTATCGTTCAGAGTGTTGATACCCCAACCCGCACTGATTGCAGGAATCCAACCTGTATCTTCGGGCTGCCAATAACCGGAAAGGGCAAAGGCATTCAGAGAGCTGTCACTCGTCGCATCGCTGAGGATATAGCTCAGCTGGGTAAACGCAGTGGAGTAGGGAACGAGCGAGGCATCCTGCAGGTACGAGTAAACACCAGCAATGCCCCATTGCTCAGCCTGATAACCGATCTGAACAGTACCGACTCCAGCTGAACCATCCGTAGCAATTCCTCCCTCCTGAGGATTGCCGTCCATGCCGTTTTGAGAAACGTACTGAACGCCGGCCACAAAACCATCTTTTTCGTAATTGAGTGCGGCACCAGGTCCCTGGGTCTTGTTGTAAGCACCAGGTGCACCGTTGAGCGTCAGGACATCAAGAACCGTGTTGCCATCACCGGAGGGATAAACAGATGGCCACATCGGCATCATGTCATCCTGACCGACGTTGGCACCAACCACAAAGCTGAAACTGCTTCCGATCGGAGCTGTGTAAAAGATCTTGTCGATGTAGATCGAATCACTGCTGTTGCCGCCATCCAGGGAATCTGAAGCGACTTCGAGAGTCGACAGAGAGGAAGGAGCGCCGAAAAACGCTGTATTTCCAAAATTGCCGGCTCGGAGCGTTGTCGTCAGCAGATCCTTACCAGTGAAGCTGGTATTGAGGTTGATCTGCGTGTCGTAGTTGAAAGTTGTCGCTCCAAACTCTCTGTTCTCATAGTCCTGAGCATTCTGACCGCTGTAGAACAGCTCAACAATGGATTGATCGCTGAACGGAGTGTTCTCAAATAGACCGTCGTCAGGATCTAAGAGGAAGTCATTGATCTCAGTAGTGGTCAGACCCAATTCGAAGACGTCGTTGAGCCCGAACAGGTCGTATTCATTGAGATCACCACCAAAAGTGTTGGCACCAAGCACGAAGCTTGTCTGACCCTCGAGTTTGGTGGTGGTGGAGAACTGCATTGCTTCCAGTTCGCCAACACGAGCTTCCAGACCGTCAACACGGCCCTTGACGATGGCGAGTTCCTTTTCGAACTCCTTCATGAGGCGCTTGAGCTCGTCGGTCACTTCGGTGACGCGGTCGAGACAGGCGTTCAACAGTGCGGCCGCCTCAAAGCGGGTCATGGCACGATTGCCGCGGTAGGTGCCGTTGGGATAACCGGCAACACAGCCGTAGCGCTCAATCAGGTTGCTGAGAGCCTGATAGGCCCAGTCGGTCGGGTAGACGTCAGAGAACTGGGTGATGCTGGTGACCTGCTCCTCTGCCGCTGAATCGTGCGATACGGATGCATAACTGGAAACGCCGCTCACGTTCATTTCAGAGGCGTTAGACACCGCAGGTACCAAAAGGCCCAGGGCAGCAGGAGCAACTAGCAGTTGCTTGAAAAGTTTCATGGGATTCCTCACACCAAAAAAAGAGGAACACAAATATTAAGAAGAAAGATCGAGACCGCAAGGGGTCGAAACAATCCTGCATTCAAATGATTCACAAAGCCGTCTAATGCAGTCGCACAAGGAAGACTCAGGAGACCAGTGAGTCAGGAGGGAAAACTTGGAACTCAATAAGGGCTAATCTTCTTGATATCATCATATAATTGTTTTGCAAGTTTATTGTTATAGCCCGTGCACAATTCGCGCATACAAAGAGCATCAAAGATGGAAAAAAGCGCAGGCAACAATGTCCACGAAAAAACAAGGAAAATAATACCACTGTTGCGATCATTCAACCAAAATCGATGAAAACCAAACCATCCCAGAAGCAGGGCATAGACGACACCTAAAGAGGGCTGTCTGCAACGTAATTCAAACTCGTTTTCAAAGACCATCTGCTCACCAAGAGACATTTTTTTAGCAAGATGTTGATACTCTTTTCTCATCTGTAGCCAAAGTAAGATTACTGGCAACAGGGTAACAATGACAGGACGAGAGATCAAGCTTGCTGCAGAAAATCACAAGAGAATTCTCTGATAAGCCTCCACCAGATATAAAATGCCTTGAAAACCGGAACAACAGGGTGACCAAGGCAAAGACGAGCTGACAAGAAAACGCCTTAAGCAAATACAAAGAAGGCCAGGTAACAATTTCTGCCAAAGTGAGCTGACTGAAACTCAGCAGAACGTGCGGATCGAAAAATTGAAGACCATCATTATCATGACCGAACTCGTCAGCCAAGGACAGAAAAGAAATCAAAAGAATAGGGTTTTCAGCGACCTCTCCGGTTAAGGTTAATTGTGTATGAGTCAAACTGATGCCCCATTGCAGCAAATGTGGCAAAATGCCTAATTTAGGCATTAAACGCCTGCTGAGGAGCTTCGGACACCTTCTTGAAGCGCTATTCCATTCAATTTCAAACTTACTGAAAACAAAAAAACAAAAATCAGCAAGTCAAATAACAATGAAAACGAGTGAAAAACCTTGGCCCTGAACAGGCCAAGGTAATTAAATCAAAGAGCATATTCACATTCAGGTCTTAAGCAACGATCCAAGCATCTTCTTGCTCGTCTCTTTGGATCGTTCCAGACAAATTATCTTTCCAATGTTCATAAGTTACATCGAACTCACGGTCCCAAAGGGCAGGAATGTCAATCACTGACTTCTTGAAGTAACCATCCTGAATTGAGCTGATGTAAAGCCTACGAAGAGCGACCCAGCGTGGTTCGTTCTTGTGTGACATCCTGAGCATAATATCTTGTTTCTCACCATCGATATCTTCATCAGGGATACAATAAAAATCCCCTACTCTTCGCTTAGCTCGTAAAAAATGACCCTCTTCGAGCAAGTGATTAGTAATCGCATTTTGACCGTCTTTTTGATCCAATAATTGGAACAACTTCCTAGCTCGCTTAAGACCAATTTGATATCTTCTATTGGCAAGCCATTGCGTAATTGCAGTACGACGGGTAATTGCTATTAAAACAAGCACAAGCGCAATGAGCAGTTCAATTTCAATAATCAGCATGATTACATACAATCAAATCTCAAATTAGCAGCGATTCAGAGGTCGACAAGCAACATCAACTACGAGGTATCAAATGTGACAATTCAGTCCTAATCTCAGAACGCATCTAAAGGATTTGCTTGTTTTTCGAAAAAAAGTGCAAAGATCATCAGTAAAAAATTCTACCGAAGTAGTCCTTTTCAGTCATTTTTCAGTCTTCTTTAATTGCCAGATCAATCTTAGAGCTCTAGCATTTTTACAGAGTTGCAACAGCCCATCCACGCAAATGAACTTAAGTGAGTTAGACGTCCATCATTCAGCAACAGTCGTTGGTGTCAGTAGCGACGGAAGTGACTTGAGCAATTCCTTCAAGGATCGTCTGGAAGCAATGGGAATAAGGAAAGGTAGAACGGTACGAGTAATGCGCAAGGCTCCTGGTGGAGATCCTTACGAAGTAAGAGTTGGCAGCACCACTGAAATTGCTATACGAAAGTCTGAGGCAGCTCTGGTTGAAATCACAGATGTCTTAGACACCAAAAAATCATGACCCTGTCCCTTCATTCTTTTTCAACTAGTTCTAAAACTTCATCATGATCACCGCAGAAACTGGTAAAACAATCCAGACAAAAAACGAATTACCAAGGATCGTTTTTATAGGTCAACCTAATACAGGTAAATCAACTTTCTTCAATCGTGTCACCAACGCGACTGCAGGAGTCGCTAACTGGCCTGGCTTGACGGTTGATTTCATGCAGGCGAAAGTTGAACGCGATGGGAAAACCGTCGAATTTGTCGACCTGCCTGGAATCTACGATCTCGATGGATTCACTGAGGATGAGAAGGTTGTTCAGGATTTTTTACAGCAATACAATTTTGATTTAGTTGTTTGCGTTGTTAATGCATCTCAGATTGATAGACAAATACTTATTCCACTGCAACTCAAAAAACTTGGTATTCCGAGTTTAGTTGCACTCAACATGGCTGATGAGGTTAAACGCTTTGGGGTGAAAATTAACACCTAGAAGCTGTCTCAGTACCTTGAAATGCCTGTCTTTACGATCAGTGCAAAATACGGCGCTGGCTGCAGTCTGGCAATCGATGGGATCTGGAATACTGTTAACGACATCAAAGATTCATACAAGGTATCCGAGCTTGTTGAATTCTGCCGAGAGAATAAGATTAGCGATGAAGAAATTCAAGAATCCCTAGATCAAGGTATTGAAATGCCACCAGAAAATCTGGTGACATTTACGAACCGAATGGATGCAGTGCTTCTGCATCCGATTTTCGGATTGCCAATCTTTTTCCTGACCATGTTGGCCCTCTTCCTCTTTATCTGGAATGTGGGCATGCCAGCGCAGGATCCGGTTGGGGACTTCACGGATTGGTTACAAGCAACTGTCTTAGAACCAGGATTGAGCTTTCTCCCTGAGATCGTTAAAGATTTTGTAATTAGTGGACCTTATACAGGATTCGCTTCGTTGCTCGGCTTTGTGCCACTTGTTGCCTTCTTCTTTGTGGTGATGACGGCTCTCGAAGACAGTGGTTATCTCTCAAGAGCTGCATATCTGATGGACAACATCATGCGCAAGGCAGGTCTTGACGGCCGAGGATTCGTCATGCAGTTGTTTGGATTTGGCTGTAATGTCCCTGCGATCATGGGAACAAGAACCATTCGTTCACGCAGTCAGAGATTGCTTTCGATTCTGGTTATCCCATTCGCATTATGTTCTGCAAGACTACAAGTTTTTGTTTTCTTCCTGGGAATCATCCTGCCCAGCTATTTGGGTGCTGTAGCCCTATGGCTGCTTTACATCATCAGCTTTATCGTGGCATTTGTGATGGCGATGATTTTCAATGCCAGTGGACAGTTCAAGTCAAAAGATCCGTTTGTCATTGAATTGCCCCCTTACAGAACTCCAACATTCAAACAAGTTGCATTGAATGTATGGAGTGAAATGAAGACGTTCGTTCAAAAACTATCAGTCTTCATGATTATTGGTACGACGATCACTTGGTTCCTTACTAATTATCCTGGTGGATCCGAAGGATTGAATACCTACGCAGGACAAATCGGAACTTTCTTCCAACCCTTGATGGCTCCTTTGGGCATCAATCCGTTGTTGACTGTTTCACTCATTATTGGCTTCGTCGCCAAGGAAGTTCAATTGGCTGCAGTTGCGACAATGTATGGATTGAGTGAAGGAAGTGATGCACTCAAAACAACACTGGGAGGTGCTATCAACTTCCGGCAAGGTTTCAGTTACTGTCTTTTCAGCCTTCTGTACGTTCCATGCTTAACGACTGTTGCAACCATTTGGGGTGAAACAAAGTCAGCCAGGTTCACCCTATTTTCTGTTGCTGTATCAATGATCGTTGCCTGGGTTGTTGCTTTTGGATTCTATCAGATATACGGTTTGATCTTCACCTCTTAAATCCAATAAACTTAAAACCCGATGGTATTTCCATGAATTGCCATCGGTTTTTTTATTGTCTGTTCTGCATCATGACATCGATATCCACAAGTTGGATGCAATCATCGAGAATCACCATTGCCGGTTAACAATTTAAAGCGAAACAAGTACATTTACTGAAGGGAATTCGATCCCGATATCTTTTTACTAATTGTTTACTGTGAAATCTGCGACTAATATTTTGGAAAACATTACATTCTAATCAATCAAAGTAATGATGATTTAATCATGCAGCTCTATGTTCCAGGGGTGTAAAGTCCCAACCTATTGGAGTTGAAGAGATATTTTTTTCTCGATGAGTCTGATAAAGGTCTTCAATCTCAATGCAAGCTTTGTCATAGGCATACCAACCCATCATGCGCCTTGAATGTGCTCGACCTCTTTTATCAACAGACTGATCCACCGTGACACCATTGGTTTCAGCACTCTCAAAAGCGCTTAAAAGAGGAATTTGAGAGTTTAAAACATGAATACCAAAACCTTCAAGGATTTCAATGGCTGAATCTGCTGAAGATTTTTTACGCGAATCAACCTTAACCAACAAAGCAGCATAAGGAATACGATAATTGTTTAACAACGTCGACATTTCAACAGTTAATTCTAACGAGCGACTCTGAGGAGTCGTAGGAAGGACAATAATATCAGAGCCTTCAACAAGATTTTTAAGTTCTTCTTCGTTGCTGCTTGCTTGACCATCTGTCACAACAATATCCGCACCTCTAGCTGCTTTAGCTGCTGCTTCAATGGGAATCACGGGGTAGGGAAGCAATTCACGTGCTGCATAAGCAGTTGCCGATCGATTTCTGTCCGCATCAATCAAAGCAACTTTCTTTTGTTGATGGGCCCAAATGGCAGCAAAATGAACGCTCGTACATGTTTTTGCAACTCCTCCTTTCTGACCGAAAACAGTGATAAACATTGTTTGGAAGGAATTTTTAATATCATTACGTCAACAAGCAAGATGTCAAGTGCTTTTAAGCTCCATGTCATATCCGAAACATAATGAAGAATCAGCTGTTCCTGCATGAGTCACAGGAAAAAAAGAGGATCAACAAGATCACAAATCAAATATTTACTTGATCAAGATGGGCCAAAGCCAAAACAAGCCAAAATATGCGATCGGAACTCACCGAAAGCTCAACCGGGCAAGCCACAGATTGATAGCAATCAACGAGTTGTCTAGAGTTCTTGCTTCTTGATTGACATGAAATTGCTCATCCATCCATGTGATGTTCTACTCAAGAGAGATCGTTGGACGAATCCCAACGCCAATAAAAAACGGGGCGGTATCCCTATCGCCCCGACTGAGAACAAATGTCTGAGGCAAGGAATCCAGACACGTTAATTATCACGAATAATGAGGGACGACTGTGGATCCACTGGTCTATCCGGAGGATTCATCCATCAATCGTGCCAGCACTCCTCCTGACTTCAGCGCGAATCAGACCGAAATAAGAGGCAGCCAGCAACAGCAGATGACATGAGCCTTTGCTTGGAATGCCTGACCAGTGCACAAACCAATGCACGATCTGAGCTCAGTGGCAGGAACCTGAGAATGATCAAACAGTCACGGCTCGTTGCATGAAATCACACGTGATGATCACTGCTTCTGGCCAGATTACTCTCTATGAACGAAAATTCAAACGAAACTCTGCCTCAACAGGAGGACGTTGAAAGCTTCACCGCTTGGATGAAACGCAACCGTCTCGACAGTGGTCAGCCGTGGTTGTTTTATGGCGAAGATGAGTTGTTCGAAGATGTGGTCTAAGCAAAATCGGCCTGAAAATATCTAATCTATTATTGAACGAATTGAATGAATAGTAAGCCATGAGCTTATCAACCCCATGGTTTTCCAGCACCTTTAAATTTGCCACAAAAACACAAAACAAATCTCAATTCATCCGATCGAGAAACAATTAATTGGCAATATTATAAAAATTAGTACCCATCAATTTTACGGCCATTAATTATTCACAACGCGAGCAATGGCGCGACTAGGCAACTCGATTCTCGCCAGAAATGGCTTGACTCAGTAGCCCGGGAGAAACATTTCCTGTGTTGGAATCAAGGAACCACTGTTCGAGCTCTATGAATTGAATCATCTCAAAAATTTCATTCACAGACGCCAAGTCTTGTTGCATGAATTCCATAACCACTCTGATTTTTGCATAAACTTCGATCTCTGATCCGCAAAAATATCGAACAGGGCCTTGAACACCTCGACTAATGTATTGGTTGAGGAATCTTTCAAGGCTGTCTTTCTCGTATCCATCCGCAATCGAACTCTTTAGCTCAATACATTTTATTGTGAAATAGCTGACTGATGCATCAGACATGGATCAAAAAAAATTTGCGTCATGCTAGTGGTCTTGATTCTGCCTCTGCGGACAACCATATACACCCTTCATCTACTTAAAGCACTATGAGCAGGCCTGACTGGCCAGAAGAAAGACCCGATGTTTAGATAAAGAGAGTCCTATTCTCTAGAAAAAACTTTCAACCAAATTACGATAAAGGCCATCAGGGTTTGTCATTACCATAGATCAACAGCACGAAGTTTGACCATAAACTTTGTCAAGCATGACTGGATGATTGCTACTACTGCAAAACGATCTAGCCACAAGAAACAAATATTTTACAACCAAAGAGTTGAATTTGGATCAAAAATGATCAACATTCCATCCTTATTTTAACCTGAACCTTGTTCAATAGGGGTAGCCATTAGGAACAAAGAATTGTTCGTTAATGGGAGGGCGTGCATAATCACCTTTTTTGGGTCTGGGAGGAAGCTTGATCCCAGGTGGAGTCATGTCTTCCCATGGCACCTTAGTGAGTACATGGCGAAGACAATTGAGTCTGGCTCTCCTCTTATCATCTGCTTCAACAGTGAACCATGGAGCCTCAGGGATATTAGTTCGCGTAAACATTTCATCCTTTGCCCTTGAAAAATCAACCCAACGATTACGAGCCTCAAGATCCATCGGACTCAACTTCCAACGGCGTGTGGGATCATCAATGCGCGACTGAAAACGCATTTCCTGCTCGGTGTCGCTGACAGAAAACCAATACTTGAGAACAAGAATGCCGCTGCGCACCAGCATCCGTTCAAATTCAGGAGCATCATCAAGAAACTGTTCGACCTGTTCAGGGCTACAGAAGCCCATCACACGCTCAACACCGGCTCGGTTGTACCAGCTTCGATCGAATACAACAATCTCACCAGCAGCAGGAAAATGTTCCACATAGCGCTGGAAATACCACTGGCTTTTTTGGCGCTCCGTTGGTGTTCCCAATGCCACAACCCTGCAACCTCTTGGATTCAGTGGTTCGGTCAATCGTTTGATCGTGCCGCCTTTTCCAGCAGCATCACGCCCTTCAAAGAGAACGATCATCCGATAGCCGGTTTCACGAATCCAGTACTGCATTCTGACCAGATCAGTCTGCAGGCGGATCAATTCAGCCTCATAAAGCTTCTTGTTCAGCCTTTTAATCTTTTGATGTTGATCTTCCATGAGATCGCCAAGCAGCTCTGATGGACTGTCAATGTCCTGTGCACTGCCGCCGAGGCTTGCAAGAGCAACTTCAGAGGCGCGGCCTGACCGACTTTTGTCCTTGGCTTGATCGTGTTTTTTTGCCTTGCTCTTGTCCTTGTTGCCCATGTTCTGAACAAATCCGTTCCTATTAGTGGCAGAAGACGTGACTAGCTCACCAACAGCTCCAGTTTTTCTCAGATTTCAGCTCGCCAGTGACGCGGACTGACCATCCGGCCAAGGCAGGCTGAAACGGATCGCAAACCTGCCTAGATCAGTGCCTGAATCGGTATTGGCGCGATGGATGCACTCCAGCCTGCCGCCATGCAAACGGGCGACATGAGACACAATGGCTAGCCCTAGACCGCAATGGCCCTGCTGACCGCGTGATGAATCAAGGCGGTGAAAGGGCTGCAAAGCCTCTTCCCATTGCTGGGCAGGCATCCCTTTGCCTTGATCCCAGACATCGATACAGCAGCGTTCATTTTCGACATGCAAACGCAGAGTGACAGGGGCCACTCCATAGGAGAAAGCGTTATCAATCAAGTTGGCGATTGCACGACCGAGGGCAACGGGTTTGACCGAAACGGACAGCGGAGCCAGATCAAGACGCAATTGATCTGCCGGATGGCTGCTGGCCACCTCCGCCAGCAATTGATCCAGGGGAACTTGAACCGATGTTTCACTGTCACCACCGCCGGCAAACAGCAAAAACTGTCCAGTGATTCTCTCCAAAGATTGAAGGTCACCAGCACAACGCTCCCGCTCATCTGCTGAGAGCTGTGGCATGGCCAGACGGAACTGAAGACGGGTGATCGGTGCTCTCAGATCATGCGCGATCCCGGCAAGCATGGTGGCCCGCTCTCGACGATTGTCAGCCAGCCTCTCCACCATGGCGTTGAAACGCTGAGTGAGGCGCTGGACCTCAGGAGCTCCACGAGCCGCGACAGCATCAGGGTCCTCGCCTTCACCGACTCTGGAAAGCGCTTTCTCTAACCCACGCAAAGGTGCCTCCACCTCCACCAGCAGAAACAAGCCACCGCAGATGATGCCAGCGCCCACGAGGGAAAGTCCGAGCAGTGTTGGTTCCGGAGGCCAATGCATCATCGAGGGCACGTCCACACGCAGCCAGATGGGCTCCAGAGGGGAAATCAGTTCGATCCAGACGCTACGTTCTCCGCGGGCAGCCCGGTCGGGCAAGACCATTGGGCAATGGGAGAGTCGTTGACAAAGCTGAATTTGCAACGCATCTGCCTGACGTTTGAAAGCCGCTGAGGGTGGCAGAGGTGCGGGTTTCGGGCGAACCGTGACCTCGAGATCAAGACCGCTCAGTTCCGCGACCAGATGAGGTGGATAACGCTCGAGTGCCAGCTCAGTGAGTCGCACGTTCAGGGCTAGCTCTCTGCCGAGCTGAATGGTTTGCAACTGCTCCAGTTGACGACCGAAGAGAGCCTGGAAGACCACCAGGCAAAAGGCCGAACTACCGAGGGCCAGTCCTCCCCAGCCCAGCAAAGCAGTGAAACGCTTCTGCCAAGGACGGGAAGGCATCGACAACAGTCGTGAAAGAGAAATCAGCGGGATCGCGGCTGGCCGTCAGGTACGAACACATAGCCATAACCCCAGACTGTTTGCAGGTAGCGCGGGCGGGTTGGATCCGGCTCCACCAATTTGCGCACTCTTGAAACCTGAACATCCATGCTGCGGCTGTCAGTATCGCAGCCGGGTCCACGGGCCAGCTCAATCAACCGCTCGCGCGAGAGAGGGCGATGAGGGTGCTGAACAAAGGACGCCAACAGGCTGAACTCGCCACTGGTAATGACAACAGGCTTGCCTTCACGGGTGAGCGTGCGGGCAGCCAGATCCAGCACGTTGTCTCCAAACACCACATCGCCACCCTCAGCCAGAGGTGTGCCTGCGGGCAGGGCACTGCGCCGCCTCAACACCGCTTCAATCCGAGCTGAAAGCTCACGCGGCAGAAAAGGTTTGGCCAGGTAATCGTCAGCCCCCTGCTCCAGACCAATGATCCGGTCAACGCCCTCTGCTCGGGCCGTGAGCATCACCACCGGCAGGTCATCTCCGGCATCCCTGAGACGACGCAGTGCTGTCAGCCCATCATCCCCGGGCATCATCAGGTCGAGCACGATCAGATCAGGTCGCTGAAATTCCAGCCGAGCCTCAAGCTGCTTCACATCGCTGAGGCTGCGGACGTCATACCCCTGATCCAGCAGATAGGTCCCAACCATCTGACGCAAATCAGGGTCATCATCGACCACCCAGATCATCGAAGTGCGGGGCATGAGTTCTGTCGATGCTTCAAGTTGCACTGATCGTATGGATCCCTTTGCCTCCTGTCGCGCTGAAACGAACCTTGTCACAGCTGATCGGATCACTGTCACGACTCAGACATGTCCATGTCGCCCAATCTCCATATGCTCAACGAATGGCGAAGTGCTTGTCACAACCGGTGTTGATGGCTTTCGTGCTGTTCGGGTTGCAAAGTCTTGGCCTGTTCTCCGCTGTTCTGGCAAGCCCACGGCATGTTCAGGTCTATGGGAAACGCATGGAGGCACTGTTCATCCGAATGGATGTCAACGGTGACGGTCGGCTGGAAACGGGAGAAGTCCGGGGTCGGCCGTATTTCGAGAGACGACTGCAACGGCCTGATTCACGGGGCTACTTGCTGCTGAAAGATCTCAGACCCCTGAGCCCTCATCCCAGTGGTCAGCGGCTGCAGAAACGCTTCCATCAGGCCGATCGCAATGGTGATGGTCGGATCGACCGGCATGAATGCCAATCACTACCTTGGTTGAGCAGAAATTTTGTGAGTTTCGATCTCGACGCCGATGGCGGACTAACACTTGAGGAACTGTGGACGGTGCAGCGTTCGCTCGCTCCGCGCCCATGATGTTGTTCGCGAATGATGTTTTTGGCGACTGATGTTTTTCATGACTGATGTTTTTCGCGACTGATGCTTGCCGCCAAGGATGCTCAACGTCTGGGCCTGGATCGACGCTGAATCACTTGACTCGGCTTGGGCCGCTCAGAGCTGAACAACCGTGTAAAGGATTTAACCAGGCGGAACACTCCAGACACCAGAGCCAAAAGGCCTGCGAGAAGAAGCATGGCAATCAGGATGACCGCGGCCAGACCAAGCAAGGCCTCCAGCAGCTGTCCCAGGCCTCGGATCAGATCAGCAATGGCTTCGCTGACCACCACCATGGCGTCGACCTTCTCAGGCAACCAGCTCAGAAATGCGAGCAACCCTGAACCAAGGGCCAGCAATAAAACACCCTCAAGCATCTGACGGCCGACTGAAACAGCCCTCGACCGGGGGCGCTTTCTGAACACTCTCCGAGTCTTTGGCACAGCACTAAGAGGTCTCAGATTTGGGGAATTCATGACGCCGTCTCCTGAGCGAGGCGGGTACTCAGTGACCGGCGCTCAAAGGCGATCAAAAAGCAGAGAGACGCTGACGGCAAGAACTCAGCGATCCAAACAACAGAACTCTTGAGGTTGGACGGACTCACTGCTATGCGAAAGCTCAGGCATTCGGGTCATTCTGAGCTGCCTGGCTCAGAGGTCAACGCTCTTGATCAGGTTGTGCAGGATCGCTGATCGGAGTGTCTGTTGTGACCTCGGGGACCTGAGCAGGCTTTGGAGATTGCACTTCAGGCAATGGCAGCAGAATCCCCAAGGCGCCCAACACCACAACGGCGGCACCTCCAAGCAGCGGAGCTGTCAGCCTTTGCGTCAAAGGGATCCGCTCAACAAGATCGCGGCGATGAAGTGGTTCATGCTGAATCGATGGCCAGGCAAGACAGACACGACCATCGCTTCGCAAGGCATCAAGACAACGAACGAGATCGGCCAGTTGAGCATCATCAAGATGGATGGACAGTGGCGGAATATCCGGCTGGCCGCTGGTGAGATCAAGACGATGCTGAGACCCATCAGGGACCAGCCTCACTGGATCGTTCAGCGCTCCTAAAGACCGAACCACACCTGAAAGACGCAGACGCACATAGGGAATCACCACCTGCATCAACGCTTCCAGATGTTCGCGTTTTCCCTCCAGCTCTGAGGCACCGACAATTTTCAAGCGCCAAGTGGAAAGAATTCCGATGGCCTGATCTGCATGACCGGCTGAAAAGTCAGGCAAGCCTTCAACTTCTAGTCGTGCAGTGGTTTGGTCGTAGCGGTAGGACTGTTTGAGCATCACCATTCAGGGGGTCGGATCAAGAAGACTGGCGCGGAGACGATCCACCCCACCGGGGCCAGCAGCAAGTGCCAGGGTCAACACCAGCTGCCGCTGCAGCGGGCCTTCGGGCGCGCTGCCGAGGAAGCGCTGAATGGCTCCACGCCGCAGATTCATGCGCTCTTCAATCAGGTCGCGCAGACGCTGATGGACCAGCTCCCAGCGCTGGCGAGTGAGCTCCCGAGGCTCTTTGCTGGAGAGCAACTGGTGAAGCATCGGATAGAGACGGTCGGCCATCACGCAGAGGATCCTGATCAAGGCCTCTGTTTCCACAGCACTGAGTTGACCACGTCGCGTGGAACGCCTGAGCGGGTTATGGCAGCGACGTTTCCAGAGCTCAACCCGATTGGGAAAGATTGTTTCAAAGCCAAGCTGACGGGTCGCCCAGAGCATGGCCTCCCCTCCGTTCAGGTCAAGAGATTCAACAGTGAGCAGAAGCAGATCTAGGCGCTCGAGAGCACGGCGGCCAAGAACCGCTTCAGGGATCGACGGATCTGGAGCCGCCTCAGCAGTGACATCGGTCATGGCTGCGATGATGCCAGGGTTGAGGCCTTTGCGTCACCACCCTGTGGATCTTCGTCAGTTCATTCGCGATGTGCCGGACTTCCCAAAACCAGGAATTCTGTTCCGCGACATCTCGCCAATGCTGCGCGATCCCCATGGATGGAGCGCAGTGATGCAGCAACTTGGCGACGTCTGCGACCAACTCCAACCAGACCTGATTGTGGGCATTGAGTCCAGGGGCTTCATCGTGGGCACTCCTCTGGCAACCCAAAAAGGGATTGGCTTTGTGCCAGTCAGAAAACCTGGAAAACTTCCAGGCGATGTGACGGGTGTCGATTACACCCTTGAATATGGCTCCGATCGTCTTGAAATCCAGACCGATGCTTTGGCGGATGAATCCCGTGTCCTGCTGGTGGACGATCTGCTTGCAACAGGTGGAACGGCAGCAGCCAGTGTTGAACTGATTCAAAAGGCTGGAGGAAAGCTCGTGGGCTGCGGGTTTGTCATTGAGCTGGCAGGTCTGGCCGGACGAAGTCGATTGCCGGAGGAGCTTCCTGTCACATCACTCATCCGTTACGACTGATTCAGAGCAAGAGGCTGGACGGTCAACCACGCAGCTCATCACCAGGGACGTTTAATCCTGCTGCTGTTGCCAATCCAGAACCTCCTGATATTGCGTGAGGTTCAGCAATCCAAAACTCCAGAGAACAACAGGAAGGGGAGCCTGCTCCAGATGGGCCTGACGAATGCCGAGATTGATGGCGTTCTCACTCAATCCCAGCCGCTGCTGCAGAAAGCCAATCAACGCGCGGGAAGCCACTGGCTGTGGATCACTGCTGATGACCATCAACTGCAGAGCGAGATGCTCATTTTGGCAGCGGTTTCAGCAAGGCGCCCGGGCCATCGGTCATCGCGGACAGACTCAGGCGTCGAATCCAGCTGACGTGCTTCAACATGAAAAGCGCGAGGCGCCTGAAAGGCATCAGCAGCGGATTGTGATTGGAAAAGAAACGAATCAGCAGGTCCGTCGCGAGCAAAACACCAGCAAGATCGAAACGACGACAACGGGAATAGCGCCGAGCCAGTGATGGAAACGCCATCTCTCCGCATCGCATCGCCTCGGTCAGGTGTAAGAGGTCACTGACATCACGCCAGCAAAGATTCAAACCCTGTCCACCCACTGGATGGCAGCGATGACCTGCTTCTCCCACCAGAAGCAAGGAATCACGGTGGAGACGCGGCGCCAGACTCAACTCCAGTGGAAACGCTCCGGGATCATCGAGCAGCTGAACGGCGTTGAGCCCATCAGGCAGGATTTCGTTCAGGGCCGACAACAGCTCTGCGCTAGAGGACGCAGCTCGGTCTCGACATCGCTGCAGCGGTGCACTCCAGACCACCTGATAACGGTCCTGTCCAAGCGGCAGAACGGCCATAGGGCCTTCAGGACGGAACAGTTCGTAAGCACAAAGTTGATCCGCTCCCGTCAAGCGGAGCTTTGCGGTCAGGCAACCCTGTTGGTAGGCATGGGACCAGAAGGGAACCTCAGCGCAACGACGCAGCGTGGAACGCGGGCCATCCGCAGCGACGATCCACTGGCAAGGCCCAGCGGTGGTGAGAGCCTCTTCTGCTGGCTTGGCGTCATTCAATTGCAGCACAACCTGATCTGAGGCCTCAAGCCTTTCGAGCAGAAGATGCATCAGGGGGCGATGGTCAAGAATCCAACCAATCGCCTCCGAGCTGCGATTGCCAGGTCGCAGATCGCGAACGTTGAACCAGGCTGTGCGATGGGCGGAGCAGTCATCAAGCCGCAGAGTGCGAAAGGGCTCCAGCTGATCCAGCAAGCCAGCCCAAAGGCCAAGACCTTGCAGAAGACGCCTGGACGAGTGCGTGATGGCGTAAGCGCGGCTGCGATTCAACAGCAACTCAGCGCTCAAGCGATCGTGAAGAACAACAGAAAAGCCCTGTTGCGCTAAACCCAGCGCCAACAGGGCTCCAGTCGGACCAGCTCCAACGATGCGGAACTGGTGATGGACTGCTTTGACAGCGGAGTCTCTGATTTGAGGATCAGCCGTCAACACATCAAACAATCAGCCAATGCCGAGAAGACCACGGGTGAAAGCTTCGCCACCCAGAGCGAATTCCGTGGCGAGCAATGCAACGAAACCGAGCATGGCCATGCGGCCATTCAACATTTCTGCGCGCTCGTGGAAGCCCCAGCCGCTCTCCGTATCCACCACTTGCATGCGGGGTTCTGTTGCGAAGGCGTTGAGACGACCACCATCTTCTGTGGTCACGGTGGCGCCGCGGATAGCGGGAGCGCTGGAAGGAACCTGGGACATGATCAACCTGACTTCTTTACGCAGCGTAACGCATTATTAAGAACTTTTACGCAAACGCAATCTGCAGAGATCCTCAAATGCCGGTCTGAGCAGAAAGGGGTATTCCCCAACCCAGAGCTTGAGTTGCGGCAGCCACACATCAGTGAGGGCGCCAACACTGGAAAAATCCTTGCGGTCACTGAGAACAATGCAGCGAACCAGCACGCCGACACGAATCGCTGAATGGGTCTTGATCATGGGAAAACTGACTCGCCCCAGGTAGCCGTCTTCATCCGCAAGCTCAAGGATCAGCCAGGTTCTGCGGTTCTCAACCAGTTCCAGCCGACCGCTGGAATCAGCTTGCTCACGCTGATTCTCCACACGTTCCCTGGTGTAGGCCTCAATCACCTCCCCCTCGAAAAGAGCGGCCGAAGGGTATCGGCGCAATGACGCATTCCTGCGCCCAGCCTCGAGGATCGGACCCCAAAGGATGTAGAGAAGCAACACCACACCGGCAACGAGCCAGAAGGAACCCCAGCGGTTGAAGGAAAGGCTCTGACTGATCAACAGTGTGATCACACCTCCGATCCCTGAGATCAGGAGCCGCTGGAGGATCTTGCGTGGATCTCCCAGGGCAAACCTGAACTGAGTGCCGGTCGCCACTGCCGGAATCAACGTCTGCAGCTCGCCGGGACGGAGTGGAATCAGCATGAAAACTCAGATCAGCCTCTCCAGGCCGTAAACGAGGCCTGGGAGCTGTCTCACCTTGCGGATGCACAACAGCACACCTGGCATGTAGGCGGCGCGATCAATTGTGTCGTGGCGAAGCGTGTAGGTCTCACCAGGCGCGCCGAACATCACCTCCTGGTGAGCCACCAGTCCCGGCAGGCGCAGGGAGTGCAGACGCAGACCGCTGGGGCGTTCCCCGCCGCGACTGCCCTCGAGCGACTCATGCTCATCAACCTCTGCAGCATTGAATGTCTTGCCGAGCTCCTCCATCAGCTCTGCGGTTTTGATGCAGGTCCCACTGGGAGCATCGGCCTTGCGGTTGTGATGCAGCTCGGTGAGCTCGGCATGGTCATAGAAACGTGCCGCTGCAGCCGCGGCCTGCTGGAGCAGCACCATGCCCACCGAAAAGTTGGGAATCACCGCGCCGCCGACGGAAGCCTTCTCAGAAAAACTCTGCAGATCCTTGAGTTGCTCGGGAGAAAGGCCTGTGGTGCCGATCACAGGATGTACGCCATATGCGATGGCTGCTCGGGTGTTCGCGTAAACAACGGATGGATGGGTGAAATCCACCATCACTGCCCCCTGGCCGGGACCGGCATCCCGAACCGCCTGACTGGTGGCGCACAGGCAGCCCTCCAGGTCTGCTGTCACAGCCACCTCCATGGCACCGAGACCCAGCAGTTCGCCGATATCTGCTCCTTCCTTGCCCGGTGTCGTATCGACTGCCCCCACCAGATGACAGTCCGTTGAGGACTGAACGGCGCGGATGACCTCGGCACCCATGCGCCCCAGCGCTCCGGTGACCAGAACAGGGATCGACTGATTCGCAACAGCGCTCATGCCAGGGGTGTCTCTCGTCTGAGCCTATGGACAGGTCGAATTGTAACACCGCAAGAAAACATGCGCGTAGAACTGCTCCTCGCCGTAAAGTTCGTTACACAGCTCAACGTGCGCCGATGTTCACACAGGTCCGCTCCGCCAATCGCCGCGTGGCTCCTGTGGAGGGTCAGAACCACAAATCCGTGATGAAGGCGGTTTATGTGGTGCTTGAGCCTCAGTACCAAAGCGCACTCACCCAGGCAGCCACAGCCCTGAATGCCAGTGGTGGCGATCTGGGCATCGAGCTCAGCGGATACCTCATCGAGGAACTGCGCGACGACACCAACTACGAAGACTTCAAGCACGACGTCGCCGAAGCGGATGTCTTCGTCGCCTCGTTGATCTTCATCGAAGACCTGGCTCAGAAGGTCGTCGATGCCGTCACACCCCATCGCGACCGTCTGAAAGCCGCGGTTGTCTTCCCCTCCATGCCGGAGGTGATGCGTCTCAACAAACTCGGCAGCTTCTCAATGGCGCAGCTCGGGCAGAGCAAGAGCGCTATTGCCGGCTTCATGAAAAAGCGCAAGGAGGCGGGCGGCGCGGGCTTTCAGGACGCCATGCTCAAGCTCCTGAACACTCTGCCCACCGTTCTCAAGTATCTGCCTGTTGAGAAGGCGCAGGACGCGCGCAGCTTCATGCTCAGTTTCCAGTATTGGCTGGGGGGAACACCAGACAATCTGCGCAACTTCCTGTTGATGCTGGCTGACAAATATGTCTTCCCTGCAGAGGAAGGCGATGAGCGTCCCGTCATGGACGTTGCCGCCCCCGAAGTCTTTCCCGACCTCGGCATCTGGCATCCACTGGCACCGTCGATGTTCGAGGACCTCAGGGAATACCTCAACTGGACCTCCAGTCGAACCGATCTCTCCGAGGCAGCTCTCAAAGGCCCGGTGATCGGTCTCGTGCTGCAGCGCAGCCACATTGTCACCGGAGATGATGCTCACTACGTGGCAACGATCCAGGAATTGGAGTTCCGTGGTGCCCGGGTGATCCCCATTTTCTGCGGGGGCCTCGACTTCTCCAAGCCCGTCAATGCCTTCTTTTACGACCCGCTCAATCCAGAGCAACCGCTTGTTGACGGCATCGTTTCCCTCACCGGTTTTGCGCTGGTTGGCGGTCCTGCCCGCCAGGACCATCCAAAAGCAATTGAGTCACTGAAAAAACTCAATCGTCCCTATATGGTGGCTCTGCCGCTGGTGTTTCAGACGACCCAGGAATGGGAAGACAGCGACCTCGGCCTGCATCCGGTTCAGGTTGCACTGCAAATTGCCATTCCAGAGCTGGACGGCGCGATCGAACCGATTGTCCTCTCAGGACGGGATGACGCCACCGGCAAAGCTCACACACTGCAAGATCGAGTTGACGCAATCGCTGAACGGGCGATCAGGTGGTCGTCTCTGCGCATCAAACCCCGCGTTGACAAAAAGCTAGCGATCACGGTGTTCAGCTTTCCACCCGACAAGGGAAACGTGGGCACTGCGGCCTATCTCGACGTCTTCGGCTCCATCCACCGCGTTATGGAGGAGATGAAAGCGAAGGGATACGACGTAAAGGATCTGCCTGCCACCCCCCGGGCATTGCTTGAAGCGGTGATCAACGACGCCAATGCCATGCAGGGATCCCCGGAGCTTTCCATCGCCCACCGGATGAGCGTCGAAGAATATGAGCGTCTCACTACCTACTCGGAACGACTTGAGGAGAACTGGGGCAAACCTCCCGGCAACCTGAACAGCGATGGCCAGAACCTGCTGGTGTTCGGCAGGCACTTCGGCAACATTTTTGTCGGCGTACAGCCCACCTTCGGCTACGAGGGTGACCCCATGCGTTTGCTTTATTCGCGAAGCGCTAGTCCTCATCATGGATTTGCCGCTTATTACACCTACCTGGAAAAAATCTGGCAGGCCGATGCAGTGCTGCATTTCGGCACCCACGGGTCACTGGAATTCATGCCCGGCAAACAGATGGGGATGAGCGAGACCTGCTACCCGGACTCCCTGATCGGCTCCCTGCCGAATCTCTACTACTACGCAGCCAACAACCCGTCGGAAGCCACCATCGCCAAGCGTCGTGGCTACGCATCGACGATCAGCTATCTCACTCCGCCCGCAGAGAATGCCGGGCTGTACAAGGGTCTCAAAGAACTTGGCGAGCTGGTCGGCTCCTACCAACAACTTCGTGAGGGTGGTCGCGGCGTTCAGATCGTCAACACAATTGTCGAGACAGCTCGCCAATGCAACCTGGACAAGGATGTTGATCTTCCCGAAGAGGATGCCTCAACGCTTGATCTGGAAGGCCGCGATGCGCTTGTTGGCGCTGTCTATCGCCAACTCATGGAGATCGAGAGCCGCCTGCTTCCCTGCGGACTCCACACCATCGGCAAACCGCCAACAGCTGAAGAAGCCATCGCCACCCTGGTCAACATCGCCGCACTCGAACGCGATGAAGACGGACTTCGTTCCCTTCCAGGTTTATTGGCGGAATCCATTGGTCGAACAATCGAAGACGTTTACAAAGGAAATGACAACGGTGTACTCGCCGATGTCGAACTCAATCGCACCATCACCGAGACATCACGTGCAGCCACCTCGGCGATGGTCCGCTCCGTCACAGGCAGTGACGGGAGGGTCAACTTGCGCAACAACTGGTCCTGGTTCAACGATCTGCTTGCCCGCTTCGGCTTCAAGCGAACTTCCCCATGGCTGAAGGCATGTCGAAGCAAGGGATTCAACGAGGTTGACCCCACAGAGCTCGACAGGCTGTTCGGATATCTGCGTTTCTGCCTCGAACAGGTCTGTGCCGACATGGAGATGGAAAGTCTCCTTAAAGCTCTTGATGGCGAGTACATCCTCCCCGGGCCTGGCGGTGATCCGATCCGCAATCCCGGAGTGCTGCCCAGTGGCAAGAACATCCACGCCCTTGATCCTCAGGCGATACCAACCCGGGCGGCTGTAGCCGCCGCCAAAGGGGTCGTTGACAAGTTGATCGAGCGCCAACGCGAAGAGCAGGGAACCTGGCCCGAAACCATCGCCTGCGTTCTCTGGGGCACGGACAACATCAAGACCTACGGCGAATCTCTCGCTCAGATTCTCTGGTTTGTGGGTGTGAAGCCAATGCCGGACTCAGTGGGCCGGGTCAACAAACTCGAGCTGATTCCTCTTGAAGAGCTGGGGCGTCCCCGTGTTGATGTGGTGGTGAACTGCTCTGGAGTGTTTCGCGATCTGTTCATTAATCAGATGGCACTCATTGATCAGGCCGTGAAGATGGCAGCTGAAGCTGATGAGCCGCTTGAGCAGAATTTTGTGCGCAAACATGCCCTTGAGCAGTCTGAAAAAGAGGGAAGCAGCCTGAGAGACGCTGCTTGTCGTGTGTTCTCCAATGCCAGTGGCAGCTACAGCTCCAATGTGAATCTGGCCGTGGAAAACAGCGCCTGGGAAGAGGAAGGCGAGCTGCAGGAGATGTATCTCTCCAGGAAAACCTTTGCCTTCAATGCTGACAATCCCGGTGAGATGAATCAGAAGCGTGATGTGTTCGAGAGTGTCATGAAGACGGCAGACGTCACGTTCCAGAATCTGGATTCCGCTGAGATCTCCCTGACCGATGTAAGTCACTATTTCGACTCCGATCCCACCAAACTGATCGCCGGTCTGCGCGACGACGGCAAATCACCCACCAGCTATATCGCCGACACCACCACCGCCAATGCTCAGGTGCGTTCCCTGAACGAGACCATTCGTCTCGACTCACGCACCAAACTTCTCAATCCAAAGTGGTACGAGGGAATGCTCGACTCGGGTTATGAGGGGGTTCGAGAAGTTGCCAAGCGCCTCAATTTCACTCTTGGCTGGAGTGCGACCAGTGGCTCGGTTGACAACTTCGTCTACGAAGAAGCCAACGAAACATTCATCAATGATCCGGAAATGCGTCAACGTCTTCTGGATCTGAACCCCAACAGCTTCCGTCGGATTGTGGGCACGCTCCTCGAGGTGCATGGACGTGGTTACTGGGAGACTTCTGATGAAAACATCCAACAGCTGCAGGAGCTCTACCAGGAGGTGGAAGATCGGATTGAAGGCGTCACGACTGCCGAAGTCTGATCATGGCCATTCAGCTCTGACGCTGAAGCCATGCAGCCTCTGGACTGAGACCAGCTTTTGAATGGCTGGAGATACTGCTCAGTGAGAGCGCTCGCATCGATCAAGACAGAGCTGATCAAGTGATGCACGGTTGGTGATCTTCAATCGGTATCGAGCCCAGACTCCATAAAGGGTGTCAACCACTGGTCCGAGCACTGGCCAGCGGGTTGGCGCATACAGCCAGCCGAGACCAATCAGGCGATAAGCCTCGCGAAACACCGCGACATCAGTGAGCACCGTTCCATCGGCCTGAATGGCATGAATCCTTGCCATCGCCTGGCGATAACTGATGCCTGACCAGTCCTCAGGGGAGTAGTCCGGTGCATCAACATCGATGAAACGGATGGACTGATCGCGATCCTTGCGACGCAGAAACGTCACCTCACGGACGCAAAGTGGACATCCCCCGTCGTAGAGCAGGGTGAGCTCAGGGCTCGTGCTCATGAGTTCTTTTCAGAGGGATCTGTTCTAGCTAGATCATTCACGAACCTTGCCGAGCAACCGCCGCGGCCATGGTCACCACCTGACTGATCGGTCCTACGTCGTGCACTCGCACCACGTGAATCCCAGCCTCTACAGCCCTTGCGCAGACAGCAGCAGTACCCCAGATCCTTGCCTTGGCAAGGGGCTGGTCAAGAACAGCACCGATGAAACGCTTTCGAGACGGTCCAAGCAAAAGCGGAATGCCGTCCTGCTGAAGGGCTTCCAGATGACTGATCAGCAGAAGATTTTGTTCCGTGGTCTTGGCGAAACCAAGACCTGGATCCCAGATCAGCTGTTCCCGACTGAGGCCTGCCTGAAGAGCCCGATCAGTGCTGAGCCTGAGTTCCTGCAACACTCCGGCAACAACGCCCTGGTCGCCGTAATCGGTGCAGTTATCCATGGTCTGACTATCACCGCGACTGTGCATCAGCACATAGGGGCAACCAGCATCAGCCACCAACGGCAGCATGGCAGGGTCGCGCCTACCTCCACTGACATCATTGATCCAATCGGCGCCTGCCTGCAACGCCGCTCTGGCCACGGATTCCAGGAAGGTGTCCACAGAAAGAATCACCTGGGGATGGGCTGCTCGAATGCTTTCCAGACAAGGGAGAAGTCGAGAAAGTTCTTCTTCCGCACCCACATCAACAGCACCGGGCCTGGTGCTCTGCGCACCGAGATCAAGCACCTGCGCCCCATCCCGAATCTGACGTGACGCTTCGTTCAAGGCCAGATCCGCCCGGTTGAACCGCCCACCATCACTGAAGGAGTCAGGGGTGATGTTGATCACCCCCATCACAGCCGGGCGATGGCCCCAGCAGGCGGGATGACGCATCACTGATCAGCTGAGCTGGTAGTTGGCGATGCGAGCAAAGCTTTCGGCATCGAGCGATGCACCACCAACGAGCACACCGTCAATATCACTCATGCTCATGAGCTCATCGATGTTTCCGGGTTTGACGGATCCTCCGTACTGAATGATCAGATCAGGGGCACCCACCCAACTACGAATCAAGCCACAGATGCGATTCGCCTCCGACGACTCACAGGTCTTGCCGGTGCCGATGGCCCAGATGGGTTCATAGGCAACCACAAGACGATTGGGATCGAGTCCTTCGAGGCCCTGCTCCACCTGACGACGGATCACACGCTCGGCCTCACCACGGCTGCGTTGTTCATCACTTTCTCCCACGCAGACGATTGGGATCAGGCCATGAGCCTGGGCTGAACGCGCCCGGTGGTTGATCTGCTCATCGCTCTCACTGAAATATTTACGCGGCTCGCTGTGCCCGACGATCGCGTACCGCACTCCATGCTCCTCCAGCATCGACGGAGCGATCTCACCCGTGAACGCGCCCTGCGACTCCCAGTGCACGTTCTGACTTGAAATCTCAAGCCTTGATCCTGAGGTGACCTCAGCCATGGTGCTGATTGCCGTGAACGGAGGCGCCACCACCAGCTCACGGTCATCAGGAGTGTCGGCGATCAATGGCAGAAACGTGGCCAACCAGTCCCGGGCCTGGGCGCACGTCATGTGCATCTTCCAGTTTCCAGCAATCACCGGTTTGCCCACGCTTGCGTCCTCTGCGGCTCAGCAGCAGCCAACTTACGTTCCAACGCGAGCAAGATCGTCTCAGATCTTCGTGACCACGGCCTGATCTGCGCCCACGATCACACGATCCCCGATCTTGAGCTGTCGACCACGCTGAGTGACAACGCAGTCATTCACACGTACTTCCCCTGCCTGGATCAGCATCTTGGCCTCACCGCCAGTGCCGACCCATCCTTGCCATTTCAGGAACTGATCGAGTCGCATCAGCGCATGGGAGCACAAAAGAGCATTGATAGTGTGACGCGATGCTGAAAACCTCCGAGGCAGGATTCCGCAGGCTGCTGCCATTGCTGCGTCCGCATCTGCCCCAACTGAGCCTCGGGCTGGTCTGCATGCTCATTTATGTGAGCAGCTTTCTGTTGCTGCTCAATCTCGCGGGTTCCCTGTTCCCCGCACTGGGATCGAGAGATCTTGGCCGGGTGCTGGGGCTGATCGGGCAGGGCGTCTTGATTTTTGCGATCCAGAAACTGGCTCAGTTCGGGCAGGACTCCCTGCTGGCCGGACCTGCCCTTCAGGTGAGCAAAACCCTACGCAGCAATCTGTTTAAGCGTCTGCAGACCGTTGAACTGGGCGCACTGGAAAAACTCTCGGCAGGCGATCTGACCTACCGACTGACCGAAGACGCCGATCGTGTCAGTGAAGTGCTGTACAAATCGATTCACGACACACTTCCGAGTGTGCTCCAACTACTGGCGGTGCTGGGCTACATGCTCTGGCTGGACTGGAAACTGACGGCTTCCATCCTGCTGCTCGCACCGTTGATCATCTGGTTGATCAGCCTGTTTGGCGCACGGGTGATGGCGGCCACCGAACGCAGTCAGAAAAAAGTGAGCGAACTGGCCGGTTTGCTCGGCGAAGCGATCGAGGGCCTGCCGCTGGTGCGGGCGTTTGCTGCAGAGCCCTGGCTGCAAGGCCGGTTTGAAGACGAGATTGACCAGCATCGTCAGGCTCGGCACCGTACCTACAGCCTTGTTGCCCTGCAGCACCCGGTGGTGGGCATGATCGAAGTGGTGGGCCTGTTCTCCGTGCTGGGCCTGGCCGCCTGGAGGATTCAGAACGATGGGCTGAGCATTGCCGGCTTGAGCAGCTATCTCACCGGCCTTGTGGTGCTGATCGACCCCATCGCTCACGTCACCAACAACTTCAATGAATTTCAGCAGGGTCAGGCTTCGCTGCGACGGCTACGGCAGATCGAACAGGAACCTCAGGAGACAGCAGATCCGGATCCGGCCTTGCCGATTGGTCGACCTGAAGGCCACCTGAACCTGCATCGCGTCCAATTCGCTTACGGCAACGGCGAACCGGTTCTTCGAGACATCAATCTGCGCATCGAAGCCGGTCAAGTCGTGGCACTGGTGGGCCCATCCGGTGCCGGCAAAAGCACCTTGTTCTCACTGCTTTTACGTTTTAACAGTGCCCAGTCAGGCGAGATCGAGCTGGATGGGAAGAACCTGGCACAAGTGAAAGCGCGAGAACTCAGGCAACAGGTCGCCCTCGTTCCCCAGCGCACAACCGTGTTCTCCGGCAGCATCGCTGAAGCGATTCGTTTTGGCAGGCCGGCGAGCCATGGCCAGCTGCTCGAGGCAGCCCGTCTGGCCAATGCCCACGACTTCATCATGGCCTTGCCGGATGGCTATAAGACGAAGCTCGAGGAACGCGGCACCAATGTGTCAGGAGGTCAGCTGCAGCGGATTGCCATTGCCAGGGCCGTCCTGGGAAATCCTGCGGTGCTGCTGCTCGACGAAGCCACCAGTGCCCTCGATGCTGAGGCTGAGGCTGCTGTTCAGCTGGGGCTACGTCAGGCGATGCACGGTCGCACTGTGCTGGTGATCGCCCACCGACTGGCCACGGTGCAGGAAGCCGACCAGATCGTGGTGCTTGACCATGGCCAGATCAGCGAACGAGGCAGCCATGATCAGTTGATGGCGAACAACGGTCGCTATCGAGATCTGTGTGAACGCCAAATGATTCGCGATGGGCGCAGCTAGGTTTCGTTGGATTCAACCGTGATTCTGTCCGTCCGATGACCGCAACGCCAGCAGAAAATCCAGTGCTCACCTTTGAAGGCAAGCGCTACAACCTCAATGAACTTCCTGAAGATCTGAAGGAGCTGGTGCGAGGCATGCAAGTCGCAGATGCGCAATTGCGCATGCACGAAGACACCCTGAAAGTTCTTGCGGTTGGACGACAGTCCATGGCCATGCAGCTCAATGAGCGCCTGAAGGACGTCACCCCGATGCCCGACCAAGGCTGAATCAGCAAAACAACAGCAAGAGTCTCCACAAAAAAAGCCTCCACTCAATAGCGGAGGCTTTTGAACACTGAATGCAGCCAGTTCGATCAACTAGATGATTCCGAAGTATCGGGGAAGCGATAACGACGGGTCAGCTCAAACACGGTGCCTGACAACAGCAACAGCGCTACCAGGTTGGGAATGGCCATGAGGCCATTGAGCGTATCAGCGACTCCCCACACCACACCGCGATCGCCCACCAGCGAACCAATCACAACCACGGCGACCCACACGCCCCTGAAGGGGAGAATCGCCTTCACACCGAAGAGATATTCAGTGCAGCGTTCGCCATAGAAACTCCAACCGAGAACGGTGGTGAATGCGAAGACAAGCAGGCCGAAGGTGACGATCCATCCCGAACCAGCCAGAGCTTCATTGAAGGCTGCAATTGACAGCTCAGACCCTGACAGTCCACCGCCGGCGATCCCGCTCACCAGAATCACAAGGGCAGTGAGCGTGCAAATGATCATTGTGTCGATGAAGGTGCCAAGCATTGCCACCGTGCCCTGACGAACGGGATCATCAGTACGGGCAGCTGCATGGGCAATTGGAGCACTGCCCAGACCAGCTTCATTGGAGAAAATCCCCCGTTTGAATCCCATCAGAATCACCTGCGTGAGCGTGCCTGTAGCAGCGGCCTGACCAGTGAATGCATTACTAAAAATGCTGGCGATGGCATCGCCGACACTGCCGATGTTGGCCAAGAGGATGATGAGACAGGCGAGCACATAGGCGATCGCCATGAACGGCACAATCGCGGAGGCGGCCTTCGAAATACGACGCACACCGCCAATGATCACGGCGAAGACCAGCGCCCCGAGCACCAGGGCCGTCACTTCCCTGGGCACACCCAGACCGAACAAAGCACTAGACACTTCAAAACACTGAACGCCGTTGCCGATGCCGAAGCCGGCCAGCATGCCGAACAGAGCAAACAGCCCACCAAGCCAGACCCAGCGAGGTCCAAGCCCCTTGCTGATGTAGTACATCGGCCCACCGACGTGATGACCCAGTTCATCCACCTCGCGGTAGTGAACCGCCAGGACGGCTTCGGCGTATTTGGTTGCAATCCCAAAAAAGGCGATCAGCCACATCCAGAAAACTGCCCCAGGCCCACCGATGGCGATCGCTCCTGCCACTCCAGCGATGTTTCCAGTGCCGACGGTGGCTGCCAGCGATGTCATCAAAGCCTGGAAGGGGCTGATGTCGCCCTCGGCCTCTTGATCTGAAGGGGCCAGCATCATGCGCACCCCATAGGGAAGCTGCAGGATCGGCATGAACCTCAGACCGAGCATCAGCACAATGCCCGTGATCGAAATCAGACCCACGGTCGGCCATCCCCAGGCGAAGGAACTGACCGGACCGTTGATCGCGGTGACGACGCTGTCGAAGTTGTCAGAAGCGCTTGCAGGAGCTGACATCAGAGCGCAGCCAGATCGTTGAACTCGAACACCTGAAGCATGTCCTTGCCATCGGAATCCTTGGAGCTGATCGCTCGACGCTCAAGCACCCAGCTGCCCTGCTCGCCAAGAGGCACAAAGGTGTCTTCGAAGCTGCTGGAGGCTCCTCTGACTTCGCCGCTGGCAGGATCCGAGTACTGACTTGTGTAGCTGCGACTGAGATAACCCGATCCAGTGTCCGTTGTGCTTCCGGTGTGAATCGTGACCACAGTGCCGTGTATATGCCGGTGAACCATCGTCACCACATCACCTTTGATGCGATAACGGTCACCCTCACCTTTGCCTCCGATCAGAACCTCCAAGCCTTCATCGGTGCAGTCACCAGCGGTGAAGGTATTGGCACCGTGCACCTGCTCGAAAGACCTGCGAACACGATGAATGGCGACTTCCCAGAGTTGAGAAGCAATCGCCTTCTCAACCTCAGCATCATCGATTCCCTCGACCTTGGCCTTCAGATCAGCTCCGATCTGGAAACGACCTTCAACACGACGGTCACCCTGTTCCCAGATGCACCGACCCTTGTATCCGCCAAATCCCGGTTCCCAGGTGTAGCGGTTCTGATAAGCAGCTTGAAACGCATCCCGGCAGTCACTTCCGGGGGCAACGTTGGGAATGCTGGTGACGGTCACGTGAAGACATTGATGCTTCGGCGACCTTACCGGGGCTGACCCTATCGATGAACATCCTGAAGGGCATGGATATCAAACGTCTGCGATTGCAGCGCCTCAATCCCCTGCACAGCAGACCGTGCTCCGGCAAGCGTGGTAAGGGTCGGCACGGAGTAATCGAGAGCAGCACGGCGCAGATAGCGATCGTCATGGGCTGCCTGACGACCGATCGGGGTGTTGATCACGAGCTGCACAGCACCGGAGCGGATCAGATCCTCGATGTTCGGGCGCCCTTCATGGACCTTCAGCACTGACTGCACTTCAAGACCGGCCTCCGTCAAGGTGGCCGCTGTTCCAGCAGTGGCGGTGAGCGCGAAGCCCAGATCAAGCAATCGCCTGGCCACAGGAACGAGAGCAGGCTTGTCCCTGTCATGGGTGGACAGAAAAACGTTGCCCTTGGTTGGCAGGGCCTCCCCAGCGGCCAGCTCTGCCTTGGCGTAGGCCATCCCGAATTGCGGAGCCCATCCCATCACCTCGCCAGTGGAGCGCATTTCCGGTCCCAGCAAGGAATCGGCACCAGGGAAGCGCCGGAATGGGAGGACAGCCTCTTTCACCGCTTGAAGCGGCGGAGAGGGCTCCTGACTGAGACCGATATCCGCGAGGATCTCTCCCGCCATAAGGCGAGTAGCAATTCTTGCCAGTGGCACACCGGTGGCCTTGGCGACGAAGGGAACCGTGCGTGATGCCCGCGGATTGGCTTCGATGATGAACACCTGCTCTTCCCCTGGAGAATTGCGCTGGACCGCGAACTGAAGATTGATCAGACCCTGAACCTGAAGGCGCAGGGCCAGGGCCTTGGTCCAGGCGCGAATGGTGGCAAGGGCCTCATCACCGAGGGAGACCGATGGCAGACAGCAGGCGGAATCCCCTGAATGAATCCCCGCGGGTTCGATGTGCTCCATCAGCCCACCGATCACCACCACACCGTCCCGGTCGCAGAGCGCATCCACATCCACCTCAACGGCATTTTGAAGGTATTGGTCGATGAGCACCGGATGATCAGGTTCCACCTGCACCGCTTCGGTCATATAGCGATTGAGCTCCAACTCGTCATGAACGACTTCCATTGCCCGACCACCCAACACGTAGGAGGGACGCACCACCACCGGATAGCCCACGGCCTCTGCCACGGCGCGTGCCTCATGCTCGCTGCGGGCGAGGCCATTGCGTGGTTGGCGGATGTCAAGTTCACGCAGAATCGCTTCGAACTGCTCACGGTCCTCAGCACGATCGATCGATTCCGGTGAGGTTCCCCAGATACGGGTGCCCGTGGCCTGACCTGCCGGCGAGTTCAACCAACTCAGCAGAGGCATCGCCAGCTTGAGCGGCGTTTGGCCACCGAACTGAACAATCACACCTTCGGGGCGTTCCGCCTCGATCACATTGAGAACATCCTCAAGGGTGAGTGGTTCGAAATAGAGACGATCACTGCTGTCGTAGTCAGTGGAGACCGTTTCGGGATTGCTGTTGAGCATCACCGTGGCGAAGCCCCGATCCTGTGCGGAAAACGAAGCATGACAACAGCAGTAATCGAATTCGATGCCTTGGCCAATGCGATTGGGGCCGCCGCCCAGGATCATCAGTTTGCGCCTGTTGTCCTCCGACACCTCCGTCGCCGGGGGCTGAACCGTCAATGTCCCCGTCACATCAAGGCGTGACAAGGGACGTTCATAGGTTGAGTAGTGGTAAGGCGTGGTCGAAGCGAATTCGGCCGCACAGGTGTCCACGGTCTTGAACACAGGACGCACCCCAAGTTTCAGTCGCGCTTCACGTACGTCCAGCTGGTCCGAGCCTGTGAGCCAGGCGATCTGACGATCGGAATAGCCGAGCTGCTTCAGCCTGAGAAAATCCGCAGCACTGATGTCAGACAGCTTTCTATCGTGCAGCAGTTCAGATTCCGTGTTGATCAGAACACGCAGCTTGGCCAGGAACCACGGGTCAATGCGGCTGAGTTCATTAATCTGCTCGTCGGTGCGTCCCATCACCATGGCGGCACGCACAGTGAGGATTCTTTCCGGCGAGGGTGTCCGCAGAGAACGGTCAATCTCAGCCGCTGTGAGATCAGGCTCAGCGCGATCACCACCCCAGCCGGCCAGGCCGGTCTCCAGGGATCGCAAAGCCTTCTGAAACGACTCCTCGAAACAGCGCCCGATGGCCATGGCCTCACCCACGGATTTCATTGCCGTGGTGAGCACCGCAGGCGAGCCCCTGAATTTTTCAAAGGCGAAACGGGGGACTTTGGTGACGACGTAATCAATCGTCGGTTCAAAGCAGGCGGGTGTCTTGCCGGTGATGTCATTGAGAATCTCATCGAGGGTGTAACCGACGGCGAGACGTGCAGCGATCTTGGCAATGGGGAATCCCGTGGCCTTGCTGGCCAGAGCCGACGATCGGCTGACACGGGGATTCATCTCGATGACCACCACCTCGCCATCGGCAGGGTTGATCGCAAACTGGATATTGCTGCCGCCGGTGGCCACACCGATCTCGCGAATGATGGCGATGGACTGATCCCTCAGTCGCTGGTATTCACGATCCGTGAGGGTCTGGGCTGGAGCCACGGTGATCGAATCACCGGTGTGAACACCCATGGGATCGAGATTTTCGATGCTGCAGACAATCACCACATTGTCGGCGAGATCGCGCATCACCTCCAGCTCGAATTCCTTCCAACCCAGGAGGGACTGTTCAATCAGAATCTGAGAGACGGGACTGGCATCAAGACCGGTTTTGCAGATCGAGGCAAATTCCTCAGGGTTGTAAGCAATACCACCCCCACTCCCGCCCAGGGTGAAGGCGGGGCGGATAATTCTTGGATAAGTGGCTATGGCGGCGCCGACAGCCTCTGCCTCCTCCAGCGATGAGGCGATTCCCGAAGGACAGACTTTCACGCCGATACGCTCCATCGCCTGCTTGAACAGCAATCGATCCTCCGCTTTTTGGATCGCCTGCAGATCAGCACCGATCAGCACGACCCCGAATCGCTCCAGTGTTCCGCTTTCAGCAAGGGTCACCGCCAGATTGAGGGCGGTCTGGCCACCCATCGTGGGCAGAAGGGCATCGGGTCGTTCCTGTTCGATCACCCTTGCAACCACTTCTGGAGTGAGCGGTTCCACGTAGGTGCGATCGGCCATATCCGGATCAGTCATGATCGAAGCCGGATTGGAATTCACCAGCACGACTTCATAGCCCTCGGCGCGAAGTGCTTTGCACGCCTGAGTTCCGGAGTAATCGAACTCACAAGCCTGGCCGATCACGATCGGCCCTGAACCCAGCAGAAGAATGCGACGAAGGTCATTCCGCCGGGGCATGGGCGTTCTCTCAGCGGCCAAACCTTTTGAGTCTCCCACGCAGCCCCATGTCCACATGCGTCTGTTCAGCGGCAGGTGCCCGACAGTCGCTAGCGTTAGGGGTCAGGAGAACGATCGACAATCATGAGTGAGCTCCAGCGTCTGAAAGGGTTGCTTCCCCCGGAGATGCAGAGCTGGGTGTTCGTCGAGGCCGCCGCTGCCGTTGAGCCGGCTTTGATCACCCTTGAAGAGATCGGCAGGGATGAGGTGGAGATCCAGGTTGATCTCGATGCCTGGGACAATCTGGCCCTCGACCACCGCAATCTGCTGTTCTGGCACGAAGTGGGGCGGATTCAGAACGACACCATTCCACGCGATGGCTGGGAGATGGCAGCCCTTGCGATCGGTCTCGGCGGGGCCATCGGTGAACTCTGGGTCCAAGACGGGCTGTTGTTGTTCATGGCTTTGGGTCTGTCCGGATTCGCCGGCTATCGCCTCTACCTGAAGAACAATGCCGAAAAACGTCTTCGCGATGCGATCTCGGCTGATGAGCGGGCTATCGATCTGGCCTGTCGATTTGGCTACAGCGTTCCCAATGCCTACAAAAGTCTGGGCGGAGCGTTGAAGGACCTCGTCGAGAAAACCAGAAAGAAGAAAAAACGCAGCTTCTACGAAGACCGACTGGAAGCGTTGCGCAAGAGTGCTGGAAAAGCTCGCGCCGAAATGGCGCAACAACAAGGTTCACGTCAGTCCGTCACCAGCGAAAACGTCTATGGATAGTGAACAGCTTGCGGAACTCGCCGCAGACGCGTGCGATGACCGTAAGGCGGTGGACATCCAGCTCATCCGGGTCGATGAGGTCTCGAGTCTTGCCGACTGGATGGTGATCGCCGGTGGGCAGAGCGACGTTCAGGTCAGGGCGATTGCACGATCCGTCGAGGATCGGATTGAAGATGAGGTGAAGAGACTTCCCCTGCGCAAAGAGGGAGTCAACGAGGGCCGCTGGGCCTTGCTGGATTACGGCGAACTTATCGTGCACGTGCTCCAACCCGGGGAAAGGAGTTACTACGACCTTGAAGCATTTTGGAGTCACGGGGAACGCCGTCCCTACCTAACGTCCAGAACATCAGACGATTAACAGGCGGCCCGGCATGGCCTCGAGCATTTCTTGCCCTGTCCCCCCTGAGCAGAGACCTCAGGAGGAATTCGCTCAGTTCAGCCGATCCTGGTTTTTTGCATGGCCATGTACGGCCCAGATCTCACTCGATCGGGCTTTACTGATCAGTTGGCTGTTGATCTCACCGATCACCGTGCTGGTGGCCAGTGGTAGCTGGACCTTGCGCCACGATCCAGTGCGTTTGCTGCTCGCCGGAGGTGTTGCAGCCCTTGTGATGCCGATGCTGCTGCTGATCAGGCAATGGCTTGGCTGGACCTACGTGCACAAACGCCTGCTCTCGGAGAAGGTGGAATACGAGGAATCAGGTTGGTACGACGGTCAGGTCTGGGAAAAACCCGTGTCGTGGCGGGAGCGAGATCTGCTTCTTGCTCAGCATGAAGTCAGGCCCATCCTGGGCAGGCTTGGTCGAGCAATGGCCCTGGTCACAGGTCTGATGCTCGGTGGAGCAAGCATCTGTCAGGCTCTCTGAACCTATGGCACATCAGGGCATGTCGATCCCATCGGGTTACCGCGGCTCGGCGCGCTCCCTGAGTTCTCCAGCACTCGAAGTCCGGCTGCGACGAGGGTCGTCCATCGAGTCCACCCACCGGGTGCATGCAGTGGTCTGCGACAGCCGCGGCCGGGTGCTGATGAAAGCTGGGCAGCCGGACTTCGAAACCTTTATCCGCTCGGCGCTCAAACCCTTTCAAGCCCTGCCACTGATCAGCAGCGGCGCATCGGAGACCTACAACTGCGGTGAGCGGGGAATCGCCATCAGCTGCGGATCCCATTCGGGCACCCCTGGGCATGCGCGTGAGGCCTTCCGGTTGCTGTGGAACGCAGAACTGGAAAGCGATCATCTGCAGTGCCCGATCCCCGTGGGCCGCTCCAGTCCCCTTGAGCACAACTGCTCGGGCAAGCATGCTGCTTTTCTGATTACCGCCCGAAAAATGGGATGGCCGATTGAGACCTATCTCCAGGGAGATCATCCCCTGCAGCAGGAGATCACACGACGCGTGGCGGAACTGCTCGGTCTGCCCCCTGATGAACTGGTTGCTGAAAGAGATGACTGCGGAGCTCCCACGTTGCGCCTTCAGCTCAACCAGATGGCTCTGTTGTTTGCCCACCTCGGATCCTCAGCCCATGCGGAACTGGAACAGATCAGCCGGGCAATGCTTGCGCACCCAGAACTGGTGGCTGGAGAGGGACGGTTCGATACGGAATTAATGCGACGCTCCCATCACCAGGTGATCAGCAAAGGGGGTGCAGAAGGCATTCAGTGCCTGAGCCGAACTGGCGAAGGTCTTGGCGTTGCCATCAAGGTTGAAGACGGTGCCAGACGTGCCAAGCAGGCTGTTGCCCTCCATCTACTGCATCAGCTCGACTGGATGACGCCAAGCGGACTCAAGGAATTGGAGGAACAGCTGTTGATCCTCAATCCTGGCGTTCACCTTGAGGTGGAGGGTGAGCTGCGAACCTGACCACAATTGAGTGGTGTCTTCGATCACCAAGTTGTATAGTTATTGGGTCACCGCGGGGTAGAGCAGTCTGGTAGCTCGTCGGGCTCATAACCCGAAGGTCGGGAGTTCAAATCTCCCCCCCGCCACCAACTTTTAAAGCCTCACTTTGTGGGGTTTTTTTATTGCTTTAATCATTTGAGTACCTTCGGTGGGATGGATTGAGATGCATGACCCAAAAAGGAAAGCCAATCTGAATAGCTTGCCTTGGATGCCAGGCATTAGCTCCGATTAATTCGATAACGCAGGTCAGGAACAGGGGCATAATCTGCATCAGCAAAAGCAAGCACAGACTCAACTTTGCGTGAGACATCTGCACAGACAATGAAGTGAGCAGATGCGAATTGAGCCTCTTCAGCTGAATCAACAACACCCTGAATCAGCCCAGGAATCATCTCTATCTGATCCGACGAAGATCTTCAGTGGCACCGATCAACCGATCAGCCCCGCCGATCAGTCCCGCCGATCAATGGCGGTGATCAGCGGCAACGGCCAAGAACGCAAACTGCAGCCAAGCGCAAATGACTCACTTCGGAATCAGTTCAGTCGAACAGGGAGATGCAGGACAGTGACCAGAGCTCTCGACCGCGTCGGGCACTATCGGTAGGTCATAGTGATGTCGTGCCCTTGAATCCCTTCGAAGCGGTTGTGATCGGATCGGGCGCCACAGGAGGAGTGGCCGCGATGACACTCGCCGAAGCAGGACTCCGAGTTCTGGTTGTGGAAGCGGGTCCGGATCGATCGCCCTCGGAAGCCCTCGGGAACGAGCCTGGCAATAGCCTCAGACGGGCCGAAGGCCTGATCAGCGGTCGCCATCGGCGTCAGATTCAGCACCCTGGCTACTGGAAACAGAACCCCTCCCTCTACGCGGACGAGCGTCAGTACCCGTACAGCACGCCAGACGATCAACCGTTTCTCTGGACCCAGGGTCGTCAGGTTGGCGGCCGCAGCCTCACATGGGGTGGTATCACCCTGCGGCTGTCGGACTATGAATTCAAAGCCGCTGATCGAGACGGATACGGCCAAAACTGGCCCATCACTCACGCCGAACTCGATCCGCACTACAGCGCACTTGAACAGCTGTTTGAAGTCCGTGGTGAGCGAGATGGACTCGACCATCTCCCTGACGGCCGGATGGCACCGGCTTTGCCATTCATGCCTGAGGAGGAGCGGATGCGTGAACTCCTGAGCAGGGAGCGCGGCATTGCCTTGATCCATTCCCGCGGTTTTGAGGCCCCCAAGCGCACCCCATCAGCTGAGTGGCCTCGATCAAGCAGCAACGGCAGCAGTCTTCAGCGAGCACTGGCTACGGGGCGAGTTCAACTGATGTGCAATGCAATGGCGGAAAGCCTGGAGATGGATCCCGCCCAGCAACGTGCCCGTGCCGTTGTCGTTGTCAACCGCATCAATGGGGAACGGCAGCGACTGGAATGCAATCTGGTGGTGGCCTGCGCCTCCACGATTGCAACGCTCAGACTGCTGCTTCAGTCTGAGCAACAAACCAATTCAAAAGGCTTCAGGGATCCATCAGGTCTGCTGGGAAAGGGATTGATGGATCATGTTTCCTGCTGTCGATTCTTTTCCGTTCCCAGCGAAACAGGACGTGGTGCGGCTCAGCAATCCGACCCATCCAGCACGCTTTCAGGAGCAGGAAGCTTCTTTCTGCCCTTCGGCAATGCCCCAGAGACCTGCGCCGGGCGACCTTTTCTGCGCGGCTATGGGATCTGGGGGGCCATCAACCGATTTGATCCGCCCCGGTGGCTCAAACGCAATCCGGACCGCCGACTTGGCTTTCTGATCGGCCACGGTGAGGTGCTCTCAGATGAAGGAAATCAGCTGAGCCTCTCGCAACGCTGCGATCCATTTGATGTGCCGATACCCCACATCAGCTGCCGCTGGGGAGCGAATGAACAGGCCATGGTGCAGCACATGAAGCGCACCATTCAGGACTGCATCCAGGTCGCCGGAGGTCTGACGACATCACTCGCTGATCAGGTGCACCTTCCAGTGGTGAAGCCTTTTGTCGCGAAGGCTCTTGCGGCTCAGGAAGATGCTCCTCCTCCCGGCTATTACATCCACGAAGTCGGAGGAGCAGCCATGGGAACCAACGAAGAGCACAGCGTGGTTGATCGCTGGAACCGTCTCTGGCGCTGTCCCAATGTGCTGGTTGTGGATGGAGCCTGCTGGCCCAGTTCCGGATGGCAAAGCCCGACGCTCACCATGATGGCGATCACCCGCAGAGCATGCCTGGCAGCTGTTATGCCTGGGAACGGCTGAACAGATCATCGAGGTAGCGCTCCGTGACGGCGCGCTCAGAACAACCGTTCTGAAAAAGAAACTGGGCCAGAGCTGAGCTCATCAGCCGGTACTGATCCCAGGCCGGATTGGATCCAATGAAGGCTTTCATGCCCTGGTACAGGACCTCAGGAATTTCAGCCTCAAGACTCACGCAGGCTGATTCACGCTCTGATGCAGTGGCCGGCTGCGACTCCATGCAGCGCTCCAAGTGATTGCAATCCATCCGCGCTTCTGAATCCCGTTTCCACCAACAGGAAGCCACACAAGCGCCCTGATCGTCAAAGCGAACAACGCGCTGCCACCAAACGCTGATCTCAAACAAGACTCACTGCAGCGCAGTTGATCTGCTCGCAAGACAGGCCGATCCCGCCACTCGAGCCTTCGCACAAGCCCCCCTGTCAAGCAACCAAAGACACCGGAACCCAAAACCACAGGCCTGCCCTCCAGGCGACCGCTTTGAGCAAATAGCAGTGGAAAAGTGTCCAAGAACTGTGGAAAACCCCGGTTTTTCTCCACAGCGCCACGACGCATCAGTCACGCTTATACGACCGAGTCTCGCGAGACCCAAGCAAGACAGAGACGCCTGAGTGCGGCGTTCCCACTGATTCACTTCAGATTTGAGACTCAGTCGCCTCCTGCTTGGCTGCTAAGCGACGCAACGTTGTCGGTCCGAGGGGGTGATCAGCGTGGGGGTAGGGATGGTGTCCATGCTCATGGCTGTGGTGCTCATGGCTGTGGTGCTCATGGCTGTGGTGCTCATGGCTGTGTTGCTCTTGGCTGTGGAGGTCATGCTCATGGCAGTGGTCATGATCGTGATGGTGCCCACTGCTCAGCGGAATCGGGATGCCGTCGGGTTGACAAACACCCGTGCATTCCCGTTCGCAGAGGGCGCAGGCTTCCGTGAGCCCCTCAACGTGGTGATGGTGACTTGACTGGTCAAGGCCCACTTCCTGCTCAAAGCCCAGAACCTGAGCCCTGTATTTGCAGAGAGAGCAGTTCATTGCAGCTTCTCCGCCCATCACTTCCTGAACCCGCTCCAGGAACGTGTCGAGAACGAAGCTGTGATCACCCAGGTAGGACGCATTGACGAAGTCAATCTCGGGATGATCGTCCGCAACCCGTTCTGTGTGCTGACGGATGCGACTGACCAACACCCCGGAGAACAGAAAGTAAGGAAACACGATGATGCGCTTAAAACCAAGCTTCACCACATGACGGAGACCGGGTTCCACCAGAGGAAATGTGACGCCCGAATAAACGGTTTCCCCCCAGCCGAAACCAAAACCCTCCACCAACATCCTGGTGACCTTGGCCACGTTGGAATTGGCGTCAGGGTCCGAAGAACCTCGACCAACGACCACGAGCATGGTGTCGCAAAGATCAACCCTGGAGGTCTTGTTGAGAGCCTCCTGGATGCGTGCTCCTGCTGCGGCGATCATCAACCGGTCCACGCCCAGTTCACGGCCGTAGTCAATCTCCAGTCCGGTTTCAGCGCTGTAGGTGTTGAGAACGGACGGGATGTCGTTCTTGGCGTGTCCAGCGGCAAACAACATCGCCGGAACGGCAAGCACCTTCACCACTCCCTGCTCGCGCAGTTTGTCCAGACCATCTCTCAGGATGGGACGCGCGAATTCAAGGAACCCGTATTCCACCGGCAATCCCGTCAGGCGCTCTTTGAGTCCGTTGGCCAGACCCTCGAACTCGGCAACGGCCAGACGATTACGACTGCCATGACCACAGATCAGAACTCCATGTTTGGTTGCAGCAGGAGCAACGATCTGCTGGGTCACACGTGAGGTGCATCTGTATCAAACCTATTCGCGGCCGTAAAACAAAGACCATGAACTGTCTGGCAAGTGATGCAGAAACCCTCGGGTGCCTGGCCCCCAATCCGAAGCTGTTGAAGCAGCTGATGCGCCAGCCGCTCGGATCAACTCCTCTGCGGATTCGCTCGGGTGGCACCAGCAGTCGCTGCGCAAGCGATGGCTGCTGGACCCTTGATCTACGCAAACACCGCGAGATCCATTACCAAGAACACTCCCAGAACATCGAGATCGGCACCGGTCTGACCATGGCCGAGCTTCTGCAGGCCTTACGTCCCCATGGGCGCAGCGTGCCCATCGGACTTTCCGGACTGACCGGGAGCGGTTTTATCCTCACGGGTGGAATGGGGCCTCTCAGCCGTTCCCAGGGGCTGGCAGTGGACTCCATCCAAGCGATGGAGGGCATCTGGGGAACAGGTGAACCCTTTTCCCTTTCCACCGATCAAAGCGCAGAGAATTCCCGCCAATGGCGCGCTCTGATGGGTGCCGCACCGTTCCTCGCCGTTGTCACACGCCTGCGCCTGCGGACACAACCTCTACAACCGCTGCGACTACGGCGTGGATTGATCCATCCCTCGCTGCTTCCCGAACTGCTGCAGATGGCGGAACAGTGGCCTGAAACCTGCAGCCTGCAATGGAGCTGGGGGGAGAGGTTGGAGATCTACGCCGTTGACAGCAGCGACGACCAAACCACACCCGGCCCCCTGGCAGCACTGGCTCCCATCCTGGGAACCGATCACCAGGCCGCTGTTCAGCACTGCACAAGCCAGCTGGAGCAGCCCAGGTTCGGCAGCCTTGCATCCGAGAACGCGTCATTTCAGCCGGTTCATAACGAGGTGACCGGGCGTCTCGGTCCTGCTCTGGGACGAAAGGCCAGCCCCTTGATTGAGCGGCTGAGCGCGCGAATCCAGCAACGTCCGCATGATGAATGCCGAATCAGCGCTCAGCAGCTCGGAGGAGCAACGACGCGAGTCAACCGCGAGAGCACCTCCTTCATCCACCGGGATTCCATGTGGAAACCGTGGATCACAGCGGCCTGGAATCCTGGAGACCTGGCCGGACGGGAGCGAAGCCTGCAATGGATGGATCAGGTCAGTGATGACCTCCGCCAGGCCTGCCCGGGATTGCATCTCGCACAGTTGCATGACCATCTGCCTGGTCATCAACGGGAACTGGTGGACGCCTTCGGCGAGTGGTTGCCGGAACTGCGCCAACTCAAGAGCGAACTGGATCCCGAAGGACGGCTGCCTCCGCTCTGAACTACGGTCCCAGCACTCAACAGATGATTGATGGCCTCAGGATCCGTGCCTCGGCAGTTGAATCTCGGCTTCGGCAACCCAAGCAAGGATCTGCTGTCCGGACTTGTGGTGGCCTTCGCCATGATTCCGGAGGCGATTGCGTTTTCCGGCATTGCCGGCGTGGATCCGCAGGTCGGCCTGTTCGGAGCGTTTCTGCTGTCGATCACGATCGCCTTCGTCGGTGGTCGCTCAGCGATGATCACCTCCGCCACAGGCTCCACAGCACTGCTGATGACCGGTCTGGTCGCCACCGGTGAGGCACGCGGTGAGGGCCTGGGACTGACCTATCTCCTGGTTGCGGGAGTGGTCACAGGCATCCTGCAGATTCTCTGGGGTTGGCTGCGTCTGGCTTATCAGATGCGTTTCGTGCCACTTGGCGTGCTTAGTGGATTTGTGAACGCGCTGGCGCTGCTGATCTTCCAGGCACAGTTTCCCCAGCTGGGCATCAATCTGCACTTCGGCGAATCAGAGGTGGCGGGCCATGCCCATGACCTGCTGCCCCATGGCAGCCAGATTCCGATCGTCTGGGGACTGGTCCTGCTTGGTCTGGTGATCATCTATGGATTGCCACGCCTGACACGACTGGTGCCGTCACAGCTGGTGGCCATCATTGTGCTGACCGTGATCTCGATCGGTTTCAGCCTGGAGATCCCCACAGTCAGCAGCCTCGGTGACCTGCCCACCGGACTGCCGATTCCGAGCTGGCCTTTCGGTTCACCAGAGCAGATGAAGGTGCCCTTCAGTCTCGAGACCCTGGGCATCGTTCTGCCAACGGCCCTGGCGATCTCACTTGTGGGGCTGATGGAGACCTTCCTCACCCAGGACATCCTCGATGACCGCACCGACAGCAACTCCAACAAGAACGTGGAAGCAAGAGGTCAGGGCATCGCCAACATCGTGTCCTCCCTGTTTGGCGGCATGGCCGGCTGCGCTCTTGTTGGTCAGTCGGTGATGAACATCGACAACGGTGGGCGAACCAGGCTCTCCACGCTCTTTTCAGGGGTCAGCCTGCTGGCGATGATTCTGCTGGGACGGCAGTGGCTCGAGCAGATCCCCATGGCAGCACTGGTGGCTGTGATGATCAGCATCGCTGTCAGCACAGCTGACATCGCCGGGCTGCGCCGTCTCCGATCCATCCCGAAGAGCGACACGGCGGTGATGCTGATGACCTTCGCCGTCACCATGCTCACCACACCTCACAATCTGGCGCTTGGCGTGATCGCAGGAGTTGCTCTGGCGGGCATCCTGTTCAGTCGCAAGGTGGCCAAGGTGATCCGCGTTGATGCAGTGGACGTAAACGAAAACATGCGGCGTTATGTCGTGAGCGGACAGCTGTTTTTCGTGAGCAAGATCTACTTTCTGCAGGGATTTGACGTTCACGACCATCCCAGTCAGATCACGATTGATCTGTCAGCAGCGCATATCTGGGACCAGAGCGGCGTCAGCGCTCTCAATCAGGTCATTCGCAAGCTTCAGCAGGGTGGATCCAAGGTTGAAGTGGTGGGAATGAACCAGGAAAGTCTCAATCTTTTTGAACGAATTGGGTCTCAAACCGATGGGGGCCATGGCTGACAGGGGCAATTCTTAAAGCTGGTATCTGATCTGATCGATCAACAGGTTCACTGGGCGTTGTAAAGGAGGCCCAAGCAGGAGGTGAAGTCGTTGCGCATTCCTTTCAATCGCTGTTCGATCTGCTGGTCGCTGGAATGCTCCTGGAGATAGCGCTCTGTCACATCGTTGCCGATGCTCATCACCAGGCACAGAGTCTGAAGATCGTCTGTGTCAACAGCACGCTGCTTGGCCCCCTCAAGCATCACGTTGAGCAGGGCCATTTTGTTGTTGTAAGCCTGTCGGTCGCCAAGCTGCCAGCTCAAAGCAGGAGAAGCAACCATGGACAGTACAAATCCCATGGCTAAGGAGGATCCCGCTCGGAACCGAAACATCTTTCGGCGCTTGATCGACATGCAAACAACAGTAGAGATTCCTGCCAAGGTCAGCAGACATCCGTTTCAAACCTCTCGAAGTTCTGACAAAATTGCCCTCCAAGGACCATTTGTATGACGAAGCGTCGCTCACTTGTCTCCCTTCTCTCGGCATGCCTGGCACTTTCAGCCTGCGCCAGCCTCGGAGATGGCGATGCATCCCGAGTGGATCTGATTCGCAACAGAGGGGAACTGCGTTGCGGCGTCAGTGGAAAGATTCCAGGTTTCAGCTTCCTGCAAAGGGATGGCAGCTACGCAGGCCTCGATGTGGATCTGTGCAAGGCCTTTGCGGCAGCAATCATCGGTGATCCCAGCAAGGTGCAATACCGACCGCTCACTGCACCGGAGCGATTCACAGCGCTGAAAACCGGAGAGATCGATCTTCTTTCCCGTAACACAACGTTCAATCTCAGCAGAGATGCTTCAGGGGGGAATGGCGTGAGCTTTGCGCCAGTCGTTTTCCACGATGGGCAAGGGTTATTGGTACGGCGCAACAGCGGAATCCGCAGTCTTAAAGATCTCAAAGGTCAGTCGATCTGTGTCGGCTCGGGTACCACGACCGAACAGAATCTGAATGATGCGTTCCAGTCGCTTGGGTTGCCTTACAAGCCAATCAAATATCAGGATCTCAACCAAGTGGTTGCTGGTTATCTCCAGGGACGTTGCCAGGCAATGACCTCAGACCGATCACAACTGGCATCGGCCCGATCAGGATTTGAACGGCCTGAGCAGCATGTGATTCTTGCCGATGTTCTCAGCAAAGAACCCCTGGCTCCCTTGTCGTCAGGTGGTGATCAAAAACTCTCAGACTCCATGCGCTGGGTGGTATATGGAGTGATCACTGCAGAGGAGATGGGAATCACCCAGGCCAATGTGGACGACAAGCTGCAAGAGGCACAGGACAATCCTGATCTCACGAAGTTGAGGCGGTTTCTTGGAGTCGAAGGCGATCTAGGCAGCAAGCTGGGCTTCAGCAACGATTTCATGGTGAACGTGATCAGATCCACTGGAAACTACGGAGAGATCTACGACCGACATCTAGGGCCTGACAGCGCTGTTCCAATCCCACGCGGACTCAATCAGTTGCATCGCGATGGAGGAGTCATTACTGCACCTCCGTTTCAATGAAACGGAAAGGCTTCCCTTGGCTTGAGCTCGTCGTGGTGGTCGCGGTTCTCACTCTTGTGGGGATTCTGGTCAATAACCTGGCAGTGAATCTGATCCGCACAGGCCTGGGACTCAGCTTCGAATGGCTCTGGCAGCCCGCTGGATTCGCCCTCAGCGAACACACTCTTCCCTATCAACCAGGGGACAGCACGGCCTGGGCTTTGCTGGTGAGCTGGCTGAACAGCCTCCGGGTGATCGCTTGCAGCATCGTGCTGGCCACGGTGCTGGGTGTTGTGGCCGGAGCAGCGAGACGAAGTCTCAATCCCCTGCTCCGTCAGCTGGCGGGCCTGTACGTGGGCTTGATCCGCCAGATCCCCTTGCTGCTGCAGCTTCTCTTCTGGTATTTCGTGGCTTTTCTCGGCCTGCCGTCCGAACCGATGGCTCCCATCGGTGCGCTCATCAGCCTCTCGAATCAGGGAGTCGCGATTCTTGGGCTGAACCTGAGCGTGGAGTTCTCCGCGGTTCTGGTCGGCCTGAGCGTCTTCACCGGTGCGGCGATCGCGGAGGTCGTTCGCGGTGGACTCGACTCCGTCCCTAGGGGTCAGTGGGAAGCATTCAGGAGCTTGGGTATCGGCGAAACCCTTGGACTGAGGAGAGTTGTCTTGCCACAGGCTTTACCAGCAATTCTTCCGGCTCTGAGCAGTCAGTATTTAAATCTGGCCAAAAACAGCACCCTGGCAATCGCTGTTGGCTTTGCAGATCTCTACGCCGTAAGTGATACAGCGATCACCCAGACCGGAAGAGCCATCGAGGGATTCCTCATCCTTTTGCTGAGCTTTCTCGCACTCAATCTTCTCATCAATGGTGGCATGCAGTTGCTGAATCGAATCGTGGTTCGTCCTGCACAACGGACCTAAGATCGATCTGTTACTGCTGAGCCAATGAATTCCCGTCGCATCGCTGCGGTGCTGCTCGTGATCGCCGCAATCGCTGCGATCCTGCTGCCCTTTGCTTCCGCCACTCTTCTCACAATTGGAATTGGTGGGATCGCATTTGCAGCAGGAATCGGTCAGTTTCTGCGTCTTGGCGATGAGAGCAACAGTCAGGGGAAACTGTTCCGCGTTCTCTCAGGACTGCTGTATATCGGTGGCGCAATCTTCATTCTGATTGATCCCATCGACAGTGAAGTCAGCCTCACCCTCTTTGCAGGCATCCTGCTGCTGGTGGAAGGTGTGATGGAGCTTGCCTCCGGAGCCAGTGCATCAGGTCCAGCCGGCGGCCTGAGCATTGTTGATGGCATACTCACTTCCTTGATTGGAGTTCTGCTGGTGGTGGAGTGGCCGTTCGACAGCCTCTGGGCCCTCGGAACTCTGTTCGGAGTCGCCTTGTTCACGTCAGCCATCAAACTGTTCAGCGCACCAGCGGAGCAGCCCGGGAGTTGATGACCGGGTCACGGACTGCGTATCGGAAACGACTTCTCCAGGCCAGACATCATCCACTGCAGACACTGCTCAGTGTTGTGATCCTGGCCCTGATCATTTGGATCGTCTGGTCAACCGCTGCCTGGCTGGTTGTGGGAGCAGACTGGTCCGTTGTCACGGAGAATCTTCCGCTCTTCGCCCTAGGTTCCTACCCGGAGAACGAGCGCTGGAGACCGTTTCTCTGGCTGGGACTGCTTTGCCTGATGACGGCGAACACCCTGCTGCAGCCTCTCCTGCCTGCACGTTGGCGAGTCAGCGGTTTAGCTCTTTCGTGGTGCTGGCTCGCCATGCTGCCCTTAGGCCTGCTGCTGCTTGCCGGCGGACCAGGCTTGCAGACCGTGAGCTCGAGGGACTGGGGGGGACTGACCCTGACGGTGCTGCTCACCGGCTTCAGCGGTTTGCTGGCCCTACCGCTTGGAATCTTGCTGGCCCTTGGACGCAGAAGCAAGCTGACACTGCCACGCCATCTCTGTCGCCTCTACATCGATGGCATGCGAGCAGTGCCGTTGATTGCCGTGCTCTTTTTCGGACAGCTGCTTCTTCCTCTGTTTCTGCCGGTCGAGATCGAAATCAATCGCGTACTCAGAGCCATCGTGGCTTTCGCGCTGTTCGCGGCCGCCTATGTCGCTGAAGATGTGCGCGGAGGCTTACAGGCCATTCCGGGCACGCAGCTCGAGGCAGCAGCAGCACTGGGGCTGGGTCCATGGCAGATCCAACAGCTGGTGGTCCTTCCTCAGGCACTGCGCGTGGCCGTGCCTGCACTCACCAATCAAGCCATTGGCCTGCTTCAGAACACAAGCTTGATGGCCATTCTTGGCTTGGTGGAACTGCTTGGAATCAGCCGCAGCCTGCTGGCCAATCCTGCCTATATCGGTCGACACCTCGAGGCCTACATCTGGCTAGCAGGTCTGTACTGGTTGGTATGCACCGCCATGGCCCTCATGGCTCGTCAGCTTGAACGTCAGGGCCCCTCTGCCTCCACTTCAGCCATTTCTTCATGACTGTCTCCGTCAGAGCCGAATCAATCAGCAAGACCTTCAACGGTTCACAGAAAGCGCTCGATCAAGTCAACCTCAGCGTCAACCATGGTGAAGTGCTGGTCGTGATGGGGCCTTCCGGTTCCGGCAAGAGCACCCTGATTCGCACATTCAACGGGCTTGAAGCAATTGATGCCGGGAAGCTGGAGATCGTCGGCATTCCTCTGGATATGGAGCAAGATGAACAACAGATCCGGCGGATCCGTCGTCGTGTCGGGATGGTGTTCCAGCAATTCAACCTGTTCCCGCACCTCTCGATCCTCGACAACATCACGCTGGCGCCGATCCGAGTGAGGAGAATCAGCAAAGCTGATGCAGAAGCAAGGGCACACGGACTTCTGGCGCAGATGGGCATCGCCGATCAGGCCAGGAAATATCCCTCTGAACTGAGCGGGGGTCAGCAACAACGGGTGGCCATCGCCAGGGCACTGGCCATGGATCCAGAGCTGATGCTGTTTGACGAGCCCACCAGCGCTCTCGATCCAGAACGGGTCAAGGAGGTGCTGGATGCCATGCGAAGACTCGCTGCCGATGGCATGACGATGATCGTTGTGACCCATGAGCTCGGGTTCGCGCGTGAAGTCGCAGACCGGGTCTTGTTCATGGATGCAGGGCGGGTCGTGGAACTGACCGACTCCTCCACATTTTTCACCCAGGCGAAGGAGGAGCGCAGCAGGCGTTTCCTCAATCAAATGTCGCATTGATCACGATCCCAAGAGCAGAAACCTGTTTTTTGCCGGGGACCTGGCCATGGTGAGAACCTATTGAGGACGCGATCGGATGAGCGATCCATGCAGGCAACCCCGCCGTGACGCAGTGGGATCCGCTGTTTCAACCTGGTGGAGGGACCGCGTTTCAATGTTGATCCTCGACAACAGAAAGAGAGACGCCGCCAGCCTTTATCTGGAGTTCTGCTTGCCCGGCAGCCGAGCGGTCGAACTGTCGGCTCACCCACACCCTTAACGCGCTATGGACCAACGCGAGAGGGTTCAGCAGCTTTGCGAGGACCACGCCGAAGATCTCCGCAGTCATGCAATCAACGTTGCGGAACATCGTCAGTGGGATCTGACCCTGCCCGTAGCGGTGATCGATGCCCGTTCCGACAGAAGACGATTCCATGTCACAGCGGTTGGGACGATCGGCAATGTTGTCCGGGTCTCCACGACCATCGACCATCCACTGATGCAACAGCTGTTCAAGCTGATCCAGACCAGGAGTGATGACTCCGCATTGGACCTGATGCTCAGTGATGCCGACTACGGAGAAGAGTTTGCAGCCATGTTCGAGATGTATCGCGAAGAGCGAAGCGGTGGAGCACCTCTCTGGAGCGCATCAGATGCAGCATCATTTGTGGTCAAATCCAAGCAGGCATTCGACGACCGAGAGCTTGCGATCGTGGCTCTTCTGCCAAGCGATCCACATGACGTCGTTACGTTTGGCATCCCGCTTCGCTACTACGGGATTGAGACAAGCTGATCGACACGGTCATGGAGTCGCAGCAGCGCATCCTCTGCCGCCGAGAGCTCCCGTTCGGTCAACAACCAACGCTCGTTTCCGAACGGCAGACTGGCCACCTGATCAGACAGTTCCAGCTGCAGCTGCTCGCATCGATCAGCCAGAGTCGCGCTGAGCTGAAGAAAATGCCGCTGAATCAAGCAGGAGGGTGCAGCGATGGTCAACATGGTCCCCTTGCATGGACGGATGAAAGTCTGGCACAAGAGCTTGAATTCAGAGCCTTGATCTGTTGATGCCTCACCAGTGCTGAAACTCCTCTGGGAGATGGCTCCCTGCCTCATCGGGGGAGCAGTCATCGGACGATGGCGACCGCAGTGGATCGCACCCCTCGCGCTTCCACTGGTGCGTTTCGGCGTTCCTGTGAGCCTGATGGGGCTGCTGCTGCATGGCGGCCTCAATGGTTCGTTATTTGGGATGGCGCTGCTTTCCGTTACAGCCATCGCCCTGATGATGATGATCCTGCACTGGCTGAGTACCGGCATCCCCGCTCTGGGCCGAGCTGATCTGCAGCTGGGCAGCTGCATTGGCAACACCGCTTACTTCGGGATTCCAGCCACCCTGGCCCTGCTGCCACCGGAAGCGCTGCCGGTGAGCATCGGCTACGACCTTGGCGCAACCCTGTTGGTCTGGAGTCTGGGACCTCTTTGGCTGAACCGACAAAGCAAAACACCAAGGACCGGTGAGCGCTGGCGGGATTTGCTTGGACATCTCAGTGCAAGCCCAGCCACAAGAGGGCTGCTCGGGGCACTGATCGTGAAGGCAACCCCGTGGCATGAACTGATCCGTGATGCTCTCTGGCTGCCTTCACGCGCGGTCATCGTGCTGGCTCTGGTTGTGGTGGGAATGCGACTTGGGGATATTGCTGCACAAAAGTGGAAGGGACCAGAAATCGATCTGAGTGCACCACTGATCTGCAAACTTGTCGTGTTTCCTTCGCTGATGCTGCTGATCAGCCTGACCTTTCCGCTGCCTGGCTATGCCCGCCAGGCGTTGGTTCTGCAGGCGGCCGCCCCAACCGCGATCTCCGTTCTGCTCATCGCCGAATCCGAACAACTGAACGGCGCCAGACCGGCACAACTGATTCTGATCAGCACACTGGCAGCTCTGCTCAGTGTCCCGGTCTGGAGTCTGCTGATCAGTCCACTGAGCGGAACACCCGGAACGTGAGGTTGAGCCTTGGTTGTTTTACCCGCTTTCTCACCGGCAAGCCATGCATCCAAAGCCTTTGACAATCAGGATCCATCAGCAGAAGGTCGCCATCAGCGAGAGTGAGATCGCAGCGCGTTCCAGTGAATCGATGGCGGAACTGCAGATCTCTGCTTGATCCGAACGACAGCGATGCGATCGGGAAAGAGGCATCAATCTCCGGTTCGTCATCGGCGTGCCAACCCATGCGGTCCTGGCCATCGCGATAGAGATTGAAAAGACAGCCGTTGAAGGGCGCTGAGCTCCTGGATGAGACAAGGTCCAGCAGTGGCAGGAACCAGTCCGGCCAGCCCTCACCTCGATGCAGCGCACCGCTGTAGCGATAGGACACTTGGCGATCAGCCAGAAAGGCCGTCAGCCTTGGCACCAGGTGCCATCGCCCATAGACACGAACCTGCGGCTGGTCCCAGCTGATCTGCTCCACACAGCGATCCATCCAGATCTGGCTGACGTCAGGAGGCAGCCAGCCTGGTTGGTGGGCCCAGTTCATGACTTCAACGGCCTCGTCTGCGGCCATCCCCAGCACACCATCACGGTGGAGCACTCTGGCGCCCGCGCCGGCCTGATGGAGCGTGAAGACGGATAACAGCGGGAGCGAAGTTGCCGACCACAGCCCATAGATTGCAGCCATGGGAGCACGGATCACGCTGGAAACGTTCCTGAAGCGAGCAAAACAGCGCTTCGGTGATCAGTTCGACTACTCCGGCATCCAATGGCGGAGCTTTAAGAGCCCTGTGAAAATCCGCTGTTGCAAGCATCCTGTTCAGGAAATCACCATCACGCCTGAACGGCACCTACAGACCACTGGCGGTTGCAAATACTGTCTGCGAGAGCGACGTGTTGAAGCGCTCGAGCGTGAACTCAACAGAACATCCGCCCAGCCAGTCGCTGAGGTGGTTCGCTCCACGGCCAAGGTGATGGCATCCGAGTGAAAGAGGGCTTCAGCCGTTCAGCTTTTCAAACCAGAAGCCTGCAAGCTGCCAACTCGACAGCAGGAAGATGCCCAGAAACAACCAGTTGAGCCAGGCAGGGCGCTCCTTCTTTTCAAACATACGGGCTGAGGTGGGAGATGTCATTGTCACCCAGAAGCGCAGCCAATCAATCGAAGTTGAGTGAACTGGAGTGATTGATCAAGCGTTATCAATCTGCAGCGCCCTTTTGAGATCGTGCATGCCCTCGAGCTGCTGATGAACGGCCTTCAGCTGTCTCTGAATGTGATCGCTTTGGGGAAGACCACTGAGTGAAGCGAGTGCGAGCTCCAGGTGATGCTTGGCATCAATCAGCAGACGACAGTCAAGACTTCCAGGTTCATAGCTCATTCGCAAAAAGCACCTGAGACCATTCAGCGACAGGAAGCAGTGATCAGCTGTGTGAATCACAACACTCTGATGTGTTGATCATGGTTCCAGCCCCTGATCAAACGCTTCAGGCCGAACCAGAGGACGAACAAATCATCGGGGACCTAGGTCCTGCGGGGCCGGCGACGACTTCAGCATCAACCGGAGACAGCTTCAACGTCAACGACATTCACCGGCTCCATGAATTGATCCGTGAGGTAGCGAAGCGTGCGGTTACGGATCACCTCAACCTCCATGGCATTCCAGGCGCCGCCAATCAGGCAACCCACAAGGGGAATTGTCTTGGTGATCAAGGCTCTATGAGTCACCCTTCGCCCGAACACTCTTGTGATCACAGCATTGATCAACCGCAGACCGCGTTGATTGATCAATCTGACCACCACATCACGCGTTGCGGTCTTTGCAGCCTTGAGACCGAACTCCACAGCCAACTGACTGATCAGGCTCGAGCCGAGCACGGGAACAAGCAGCTCGTAGCGAGCTGTGTCGCTATCGAGGAAGCCTGGAATCAACAGTTCGGCGGCACAGGCCGCAGCGAACAGCTGGGCGCGGGTGGTGACGGAAAGATCAGCAAGTGCACCCGCCACACTCAGCAGTGGATTAGCCGCCAGCCCCATGGCAGCTCCCGCCGTGACAACGCGCAGACGCACGTCACTGAATGCTTGCTCCGCAAGCTCGTAGCTTGTGGCATCCGGAAAGCGTCGCCGCAGCAGCATCACCTCCTGACGGACTTTGCAGACGTCAAAACTCATCACCCAATCGAGATAGTCGGCGACCGAACTGAGCGGCAACGCAGTCTCCCGATTGAGCAATTCAATTTATCGGCAATGATCGCTGAGATCATGCTCAAGGCCCTCAAACCAGATGCAGTGGCATTAAACGACGATGATCGTGGTCTGAAATCTGTTCGGGATCCTGATCCAAGGCAGCCTGAAAAGACGAACGCCCATATCCCGTCAACAGACGGAAACGTCACCATTGACCGAATGAATTCCGGCTTCGGCGATGAACGCCTGATCTTTCCTGCGACGCAGCGCAACCGGATCCCGATCGGGGATGTGCTGGCGAAAGAGCTTCCAGCCAGTGGATTGATTCTTGAAATTGCCAGCGGATCGGGTGAACACGGTGTCACCTTCCAGAAACGCTTTCCATCGCTCATCTGGCAATGCAGCGATCCTGATCCTGAGCATTGCCGCAGCATCGATTCCTGGATCCGCCATGAGCAGCTGAAACTGAAGATGCCACCAGCCCTGCAACTGGATATCAGAGACACGGCTCTGACGCAACAACTGGGAGAACCCTTGCAGGCAATCGTGGCGATCAACCTGCTCCACATTTCCGCCTGGGACTGCACCACCGCTCTGCTGAGGCAATCAGCGGCGCTGCTGCCAAATGGTGGAACGCTTTGCGTTTACGGCCCGTTCTGTGTCGATGGTCAGCACGTCAGTGAGAGCAATCGAAGCTTTGATGACTCCCTGCGCCAGAGAAATCCTGCCTGGGGAGTACGAGACCAGACGGCGGTGCTGAAACAAGCCTGCGAAGAGGGCTTGACGCTTCAGAACATCACCTTGATGCCCGCCAACAATCGCATGATCACCTGGGTCCGCTGAGACCATGAGAGCCTGCGCCGAAACCCAGCAACAACCGCAAGCAATCATCACAGCTCCAACGCCGCGCCAAAAGCTTAATAGCTGCTTCAAGGCAACTGCACAGCTACTGCAGAGTTGCTTCAGGGCTACTTAAAGCTATGGTGAAGCTGACGTGAAGACCCAGCCGATGGCGCCCCCACGGGAAAACCAGGTGAAGCTCACGGTTTCCGTTCCACCGAGCCTGCACGTGCTGCTGCGCAGCTGGGCTCAGTGCGAGGGACGTGAGCTCACCAGCGTGGTCCTGCAGTGTGTCGAGCTGTCAGTACGACAACTGAAAAGCAACGGTTCGATCCCTGCCGGTGCAGTCCGGAACTACGAAGTGGCCTGCGAGGAACGTCTGGCCGCCGGCAGCGCAACGCCATGAACATCGCTCAGATCGAGGAGGCCCTGCTCGCCCCCTGCATGGACGCCGTGATTGCCGTCACGGAGCGCTATCAATTCCTGGAAATCCACCGCGGCGCACGCGTTTTCACTGCGTATAGGGAGATCGACCATGTGATGTACCTGGGGTTTCATAACGATCTGAGCGACCAGGCGCTCAAACAGCTCAGAGAGCGAGGCTTCCAATTGCTGGAGGCAAGGGAAGGCACCCGTCGAGAGCACCGGTTGCTTCTCCTGACACTGAAGGAGATCGGCTATTCCCACAGTTACGGAGAGGGCTATTACGAGGCATCGAGATCTCTGGCTCGCCATTTGCGCAACCTCGGGTGGCCGCTGGGAGCCCTCGTACAGCTGCTCAGCAGACCACACATCAACAGGGAAGATCCCACCAGCTGACGCTAAAAATCCATCCAGTCGCCCGGTCCATACCAACCGAAAGGCATGTCCCCCCAGTCGTCATCCATCCCATCCTGGTTCGCGGGAATCGGTCCTGAACTGGGCTGAGATCCGTCGATACAGCCCTCCGGGGTTGTGAAACCACTGGAGAAAGCCTCACAGTTCACGAGACCTTGCTGAGCCCTCGCCACCGAGGCCACACAACACAACAACAACGAGGCTGCAGCACAAGCAAGCAGGCGCATGATCAATCCGCTGATACCTCGATTCTGATGCGGGTCAGCAAGGGATGACCTGCTGCAAAGGCTGAAGCCCAGCCCATTGCTGCAGCGCACTCCAGGAGCGCAGACGTTGCTCAATCCAGGCATGACCCAATGCATTGAGATGAATGCCATCGGGCTCCAGCCACTGCAGCCAGTCGGGCTCCGCCTGCATGGCCTGGTGAAGGCCTAGGTAAGGAACATCCACCTCCAGACAGGCTTCCTCGATCTGCGCTTCATGCACAGCGATGTCGCCATTGCTGTACCAGAGACAGTCGGCGAATGGCATGGCCTGTTCATCGACGGGCGTGAGCCCCAGAACAAACACCGATCCATGGGGCTGAATGGCCCGCAGCAGCTGCTCAAATCCAAAGCGAAAAGCCTGCGCATCGAGGGGTTGCCTGCCATCCATACGACCGACCCGAGCCGTGTCATTCAGCCCCACCGACAGCAACAGGGCCTCGGGCTTCTTCCGACGTAATTCCCCTCGGCAAGACCACTCGCGTTCCCACCGGGCTGACACCGCCTCAAGACCATCACCGCGAATCCCGAGCCCATAGATCAGCGGTGCATCCGGAAGTTCCATCCAATGGCAGCGAAGCCGTTCACACCATCCGCCTCGCTCCCGGTCGCCCCAGCCCACCACTCCGCTGTCTCCGATCACGATCAGTTGACGGGGAGCCCGCATCAATCCACTGCTGTTCGGCTTAACAGGGTCAGCTTTGCAGCCAGTGCTGCCGTGACCGATCACTCAGCCATTCACCGATCAGGGTCAGCGCCGCATAGGTGGTGATCAACAACAACACCGCCGCCCAGTGAAAGGAGCTGAGCGACTCCAGCAGCTGCCAGCCGAGACCGCTTCCACCGATCAGACCAACCACCACCGTTTCACGCAGGATCACATCACTGCGATAGGCGCCATAGGCGAGATGGGAGGGACTCCTGGGGCTGAGCAAGCCGTACAGCCAGCCCACCTGCGGGGACGCTCCGCTGCTGGCCAGAGCAACTTGAACGGAGTCGTCCTGCTGCTCCAGACCTTCCTGGAGCAAACGCCCCATGACGCCGCTGTTGTGCAGCCCCAGAGCCAGCGCACCAATGGCCAGGGTTGGCTGGTTGCTCAGCAAGAGCAGAAGTACCGCCAGAGGTGGGGGGATCACCCGAACGACAACCCAGAAACCACTCACGCAGCGTTGCCAGAGCCGCGCGGGGGTGAACAGCAACAGCAACGGCGGCAAACCGATGGCGATGCCCGCCGCCAGCAGGGTCAGGATCAAGGTTTCCCACAACATCGACAACCAGGGAAGCTCCTGAGCCGCCTGCTGAAGGCTGCTGAAATCAGGCCATTGCACAGGAAGCCAGCTCAAGGAGCCGGAGTCGGGAAACAGGCAAGCGAGCCAGACAGCACCAACACCCGCTGACAACAGCACTGCCAGAGAAAACCAAAGCACCCGGCGCTGTCCGAATTGAGCCTCTTCGCTCCAGCTCCTCCAGCAGCGAAGTCCCTGCTCCAAGACAATGGTGACGGCGGTCAACAACCACAGTCCTGTCCAGAGTTCATGAAACTGCAGCGACTTCAGACTCAGTTCCAGATGCATCCCAAGACCGCCAAGTCCAAAGACCCCAAGCAACGTGGCACTGCGAAGTGCACACTCCAGTCGATAGCCCCCGTAACTCACCAGCACCGAGCCCATGGCGGGTGACAACGCCGTCACACAGGCCGCTATGGGTGAAGACCCGGTCTGGAGCATGGCCTGTAGGCGGGACGGATCAAGGCTCTGCAGCTGATCGCGCCACACCCGGGCGATCAGGCATGTATACGGAATCGAGATCGCCAGTACCGCGACCCAGGGATGTAGCCCAAGCACCTGCAGCAGCAGCAGTCCCCAGATCAGTTCATGAACGGAGCGGGGCAAGGCCATCAGGCGCCGGAGCAGGGTCGCCGGCCAGTCAGGAAGACACCAGGTGAGCCAGAGACGTTCGCAACTCAGACACCCCAGCAAGACACCGAGCACCAGACTGCAGCTCCATCCGGTCAGCGCCGTGGCGACCGTCACCTGCAAGCCGACCAGCAACGCCTTCAACAAGGCAGGGTCCAGAGAAGGGCTGACCGCACCGACCACGAACGAGCCCAGAATCTCGGCTCCGCCACCGTGGGCTCCGTTCAACACCACGAGCAGCACCGGCAGCAGAGCAAGAGCCGGCAACAGAACCAGAGCTGGTGCAGTGGGCCGCATCGGAGCGATCACGGCGCATACAGATCGCGGAGATCAGCTGCTGAGACGGCCTTTGCAGGCGCATCGATCACAAGCCGTCCTGCGCGCAGACCGAGTACGCGATCAAAGCGATCGATCAGCTCCGGGCGATGCAAGGACACCACCACTGCCTGCGCACCACTGCGCAGAGTGCCATCCAGCGCAGAGGTCAGAAGCCGCTCCAACACTTCAGAGGCAATGGCGGGATCAAGACTGGCGAGGGGTTCATCCGCCAGCATCAGATCAGGCTGTTGTCGAAACAGTCGGGCCAGGGCCACGCGCTGCCGTTGTCCGCCTGAAAGCTGGCCCACAGAACGATCAAGCCCAGCGTCAGCCAGCAGGGATTCCTCCAGACCTGCCTGGCGCAGGCAGGATCGGCTGGCCTCCGCATCAACGCGAAACAACAGGTTGGCCAGGGCCCAAGGCAGGCGGCGGCGGCCAAGTGCACCGGCATTGACGTTCTGACCAATGCTGAGCTCTTCGATCAGACGCAGGTCCTGCCAGAGGGTGCCGATCCGTGCGCGTTGTCGCCGGCTGAGCGACGCGAGCGACGCTCCCTGAAACAGAACGCGGCCTGCAGCGGGGAGCAGGCTGCCGTTGAAAACCCCGATCAATGAACTCTTGCCGGCCCCGCTGCGGCCGAGCAGGGCAATTCGCTCACCGTTCTGGAGCTTGAGAGTGACAGCGTTCAGCCGATCCCCATGGGGACCGGCAAGACGCACCTCATCGAGCTCCAGGAGCGCTGTCACCTGATCTTGCCCAGCTCCCGGCCAACCTTTTCAATCGGCTTGTACTGACTCGCCTCCGCTGGAATGAACCGCTTGGCAGCAAAGAGCTCAAGGATGGTCACCTGGCGTGGCGTGGTGGGCTGGAGACCCAGGATCGCCTTCTGAAGACGCGTGGTGAAGCCCTTTCCGAACCGCAGATCCAGCTTCGGCCGAACGACCCAGTGGTAGTCAACGTATTCAGGAGTTCGCCAGATCACACTCACCTTCTCGGTGTTCACGCGCCCGTCTTTCACCGCCGACGTCCAGACCTGCTCATTGAGGGCACCCGCTTCGTAGGCACCGCTTTGCACCACTGCGATGGTGGCGTCATGACTGCCGCTGAATCCGGCCCGAGCGCCACTGAACTGATTTGGGGTAACTTCGGCCTTGGCAAGAAAATGCTGTGGCATCAAACGGCCGGAGGTTGAACTCTCTGAACCGAAAGAGAACCGCTTGCCTCGCAGACTGGTCAGACCGTTGATCGAGCTGATTGGTTGCAGACCAGAGCTTGTGTTGGCGATGAAGACACTGCGGAAGCGTGCATCAATGTCGCGCTGAGCAAGAACCTGAGCCCCGGGCGTCTGCAGGCGCGCCTGCACACCGGTCAGGCCACCAAACCAGACAAGATCCAGTCCACCGGTGCGAAAAGCGCTCACAGCCGCTGGGTAATTGCTGACCGGTACGTAGCGCACCTTGACCTTGAGGCGATCACTCAATTCGTCTGCCAACTGGCCATAAAGACGATTGAGTCGCTCAGGATTCTGATCAGGAATGGCACCCACCTTGAGTGTGGGCTGGGCCACAACAGGTAAGACCGTTACCCCTTGGCAGAGCAATACGGCCAGCAAGGCAACGGCCCGGGGTTCTCGGAAAGGCATGTCTCTAGAGACGCAATTGGATGATCTGACCGGTTTGCGACCTCAGCTGGCGGGAAGCAAGCGGGCGAGGCGTGAGAGGCCATCTGCGATCGTCTCACGCGAGACAGCACAGGAGAGACGAACGCAGCGGTCATCGCCAAAGGCTCCGCCAGGAACGATGGCCAGGCCCTCCTTTTCCAGTGCTCTCTGGCAGAAGCTCACCGAATCACCGCAGCCGTCCGGAAGCTGAGGAAAGGCATAGAAGGCCCCTTTGGGAGGAACGAGTGTGATACCAGGCAAGGCCTGGAGCCCATCAACAAGAATGGTCCTGCGCTTGTTGTAGCTCTGAGCCATCTCTCTCACGCAGTCTCTGGGACCCTCGATGGCCGCGATGGCGCCCCTCTGAGCAAAGCTGCAAACATTGCTGGTGCTCTGGCTCTGAAGAGCGGATGCAGCCTTAATCACTGAGGCGGGGCCACTGAGATAGCCAAGACGCCATCCGGTCATCGCCCAGCCCTTGGCGAAGCCATTCACCATGAAACATCGTTCTCTGAGATCAGGTGCCAGAGCAGCGAAACTGTGATGCTCGATGCCGTCATCGAGAAGGTATTCGTAGATTTCATCTGTCATGACCAGCAGACGCGGATGACGCCGCACCAGCTCGGCCAGTTGCTGCAACTCATCAAGACTGAGAACCTGGCCGGTTGGGTTACCCGGTGAGTTGATCACCAGCAAGCGGGTGGCCGGGGTGATCGCGGCCTCGAGAGCCTCCATGTCCAGGCGGAAACCGTTCAGCGCCGATGACGGAACTGAGATGGGCTTGGCACCGGCCAAGCGGGCCATCTCTGGATAGCTGAGCCAGTAGGGCGCAGGAATCAACACCTCATCACCAGGATTGAGCAAAACCTGGAACAGGTTGAAGATGGCCTGTTTCCCACCGTTGGTCACCAGCACCTCATCTGCCGATGTGGGAAGAGCGTTTTCGTTGGTGATCTTGGTGGCGATCGCCTCTCTCAGAGCAGGGTCTCCAGCAGCTGGCCCATACCGCGTCACTCCATCACGAAGCGCCTGGATTGAGGCCTCAACGATGAATGAGGGTGTGCCGAAATCGGGTTCCCCGGCACTGAGACTGCAGATATCGCGCCCTTGCTGTTGCAATGCCTTGGCCCTTGCACTGATCGCCAGGGTGAGCGAAGGCTGGAGGGCTTCAGCCCGGCTTGAAAGGGATAGCGGGCGTGACATCGGAGCGGCACCCCTCCAGTGGATGCGCAGGTAGAAGCTTGATCATCCTGCCTGATGTGGTGTCAAAAACAACAGTGAAGACGTGCAGTCAAAGACAACAAAGAAACGATTCACGCAGCCAGCCTCCAGACCATGGATCATGGCGGGATGGATGGTGACGACATTGCTCTGAGCTGGGTGCTGGCCTCGCGCAGGCCTGAGCAGCTGGCGAAGTTCTATGCGGATCTTCTGGGCAGCATCCCCGAACCGGGGGTGGCCGCCCATCACTGGATTGTTCCTTTGCAGGCGCAGGGAAGTCTCCAGATCTACACACCATCAGGCAAGCGTCCATGGCCTGAGTCAGGCTCGGCGCTGGCGCCATGTCTGCAACGGCGGGCAAAGGCTGACCCCCTGCTGGAGCTTCAGTCCTGGCTTCACCATGTGATTCAACTCGGAGGCAAGAGCACGGAAGAGCCGAGATTGGAAAGCTTCGGCGCGGAATGCTGGCTGGAGGATCCAGAGGGCCAGAGGTTCCTGCTGCTAGTGCTCGGATCTGAATCTGCTGAAACGACGATTGGATGACAGAACCACAGCGGAAGCGGCTGAAGTGTCCTGAGCAGAAGCCTCGGGTTGTTGTTGGTCGTGGCAATCCGAATGCGCGCCTGATGCTGATCGGCGAAGCACCCGGAGCTGAAGAGGATGCCCGTGGTTTGCCGTTCGTGGGTCGCTCAGGACAGCTGCTCAGTGAACTGATGAAGGAAGCAGGCCTGGATGAACAGCGCCAGCTCTACATCTGCAATGTGATCAAGTGCAGGCCACCCAATAACCGCAAGCCCACATCCAAGGAGATCGAGATTTCCAGACCATGGCTGAAGCAACAGATCGATCTGATTGATCCGGCACTTGTGTTGCTTTCAGGAGCCACAGCCCTGCAGGCGGTGCTTGGTATCCGTAGCGGCATCAGCAAGCTGAGGGGCCAGTGGCAGAACCATGAGGGTCGCGACTTCATGCCCGTGTTTCATCCCTCTTACCTGTTGCGCTTCCGCTCTCGCGAGGCTGGAACACCCCAGGATCTGACACTGCAGGACCTGCGAGAGGCCCGACACAGACTGCATCTGCTGTCGGAGAGCTGAGCCGTCCAGCCGAACCGAAATCGATGGTCCGTTCAACGTCATAGGCGGCGCGACTGGGACAAACGCAAGTCATTGCGCCGACGTCTATGCCAAGGTTTGGCTCAGAACCCGTCCGATCCATGACCGGCACCTTGACCAGTGCTCCTGAAAGCAGCAGTGAAGTTGCCATCAATCCCCGTTACGACACGGTGATTCGCCGGCGAAGCACGCGAACGGTCATGGTCGGCGAAGTCCCCATCGGCAGTGAGCATCCGGTTGCGGTTCAGTCGATGATCAATGAGGACACCCTCGACATCGAAGGATCCGTGGCAGGCATCCTTCGACTGGTAGAAGTCGGCTGCGAGATCGTGCGAGTGACCACGCCCACGCTGGCTCACGCCAAGGCCATGGGCCAGATTCGCGCGGCTTTGCGCGCCCAGGGATGCAATGTTCCACTTGTGGCAGATGTTCACCACAACGGCATTCGAATTGCTCTGGAAGTGGTCAAGCACGTGGACAAGGTGCGAATCAATCCTGGTCTGTTCGTGTTCGACAAACCGGACCCCAACCGGCAGGACTTCAGTCAGGAAGAATTCGATGCCATCGGAGAGCGCATCAAGGACAAATTCTCACCATTAGTTGAGGCACTGAAGAAGGAGAACAAGGCCCTGCGCATCGGGGTGAATCACGGCTCCCTGGCGGAGCGCATGTTGTTCACCTACGGCGATACCCCCGAGGGAATGGTGGCGTCGGCCATGGAATTTGTGCGGATCTGCGACGACCTTGATTTCCACAACATCGTGATTTCGATGAAGGCGTCCAGAGCCCCAGTGATGCTTGCTGCCTATCGAATGATGGCCGACACGCTCGACAACGCAGGCTTCAATTTCCCCTTGCACCTTGGAGTCACCGAAGCCGGTGATGGGGATTACGGCCGCATCAAGAGCACCGCAGGAATCGCAACTCTGCTGTCCGAGGGGCTTGGAGACACGATCCGAGTTTCGCTGACTGAATCTCCTGAGAAGGAAATCCCCGTCTGCTACTCGATTCTTCAGGCCATTGGCTTACGCAAGACCATGGTCGAATACGTGGCCTGCCCAAGCTGCGGTCGCACTTTGTTTAATCTTGAGGAGGTGCTGAATCAGGTGAGAAACGCAACCTCTCACCTCTCGGGACTGGACATCGCCGTGATGGGATGCATTGTGAACGGTCCAGGTGAGATGGCAGACGCTGACTACGGTTATGTCGGTAAAGGGCCTGGCACCATCGCGCTTTACCGAGGACGTGAAGAGATCCGCAAAGTACCGGAAGCCGATGGTGTTCAAGCCTTAATTCAGCTGATCAAAGACGACGGACGCTGGGTAGATCCTGCCTGAACTCGTTAATCTAAAGAGACGGGCCTGAAGGACATCAATGACCATTAAAAGTCCTCGATCGCCTTTTTCACAGCACAGAGGTCTGCTGCTGATTCTTGGGGCAGGTGGTTTGACCACAGCCATTGCTGTTGCGGCACCCGGTCTTGGGCTCCCCAGCACCAATTCCTCTTCGATCACCAACAGCCCCAAGGAGGTCATCGACCAGGTCTGGCAGATCGTTTACAGAGATTTTCTGGACTCTTCAGGAAAGTATTCCCCTGAAACGTGGACCAGCTTGAGAAGAGATCTGCTGGCTAAAAGCTATGCAGGCACGGATGAGTCCTATGAAGCGATCCGAGGCATGCTCGCCAGCCTCGACGATCCCTACACACGCTTCCTGGACCCAAAAGAGTTCAAGGAGATGCAGATCGACACCTCCGGAGAGCTCACGGGGGTTGGCATCCAGATCACCCTGGACAAAGACACCAAAGAGATCCTGGTGGTGTCTCCGATTGAAGGAACCCCTGCCTCCAGAGCCGGAGTGCAGCCCAAGGATGTGATCGTCTCGATCGACGGCCAGTCCACGAAAGGAATGACCACGGAGGATGCTGTCAAGTTGATCCGAGGCCAGGAAGGCAGCCAGGTGACCCTCGGACTGCGACGGAAGGGGGAAGTGGTGACGGTGCCTCTCAAGAGAGCACGTATCGAAATTCATGCGGTCGAAAGTCGGCTGAACACAGCAGGCGATGGCAAGAAGGTCGGCTACATCCGGCTCAAACAATTCAATGCCAATGCCGCCCGGGAGATGCGAGCCGCTATCCGGGAGCTCGAAAAAGAGGGCGCTCAGGGCTACGTGCTCGATCTGCGCAGTAATCCTGGTGGGCTGCTGGAAGCCAGCATCGACATCGCAAGGCAATGGCTGGATGAAGGCACCATCGTCAGCACCAAGACCAGAGACGGCATTCAGGACGTCCGACGCGCCACCGGCAGTGCACTGACCAACAGTCCGGTTGTGGTGCTGGTGAATGAAGGTTCAGCCAGTGCCAGCGAGATTCTCTCCGGCGCCCTCCAAGACAACAATCGAGCTGTTCTGGTTGGTCAGAAGACTTTTGGCAAGGGTTTGGTGCAGTCCGTCCGCGGTCTCTCGGATGGATCCGGTTTGACGGTCACCATCGCCAAGTACCTCACACCCAAAGGCACCGATATCCACAAGAACGGCATCCGCCCGGATGTTGACGTGAAACTGAGCGATCAGGAGATCGAATCGCTGACCGTCGAGCAGCTTGGCACCGGCAAAGACAGTCAGTACCGAGCTGCTGAAACCACCCTGATCAAAGCGCTGCGCTCACCGCAACGTGGTCAGGCCTATCAACCGGGATCCGCAAACCTGCGTTCCGCCCTTCAGCGGTAGGGAAACAATCCGAATCCTTCACGTTCACTCCGGCTTCCAGTGCGAACTGGGTTCCGACTGACCGGGGCTGTTGCCATTGGGGGCATGGATACAGGGCTTTGCTTAATCCTGCGCACCATGCTTCTGCAGCCTCCGGCTGCATTGATGGCACCATCCACAGCAGCCAGCTGAATGCGTTGTCCCCACTGCGGTTCCCATCCCCAGACCTGCCCCTGGCGGTCAAGAAGATCAACAGCCTGCCCACGGCTCAACTGTCTCTCTCGCAACAGGCATGTGGCTGTAGCCAATGAGGCGAGCTGAAGCGATGAGGTGCGCCCTGCCATGGGTGCCGTGGGGTAACGGGGCATTGGCCTTGAAACGGGCATGACGGGACGTCCCCCGCCGACAGGAAACCCTCCGATGGGAAGCCCCCCCCTCGGAACACCTCCTATCGGAACACCTCCCATGGGAAGAGCGCCCAAGGGAACACCGCCCATCGGCATGGAGCCATTGCCACCGAACTGACCGAGCGCAGCCAGCGCCAGTTGCATCAGTATTGAATTCATGATTGATCTCCATACATGTGAGTAAAAAGGCGTGATCGTCGTCGTTCAGACACGGACCTGACTTCCGCAGTAGCGATCGAACAGCTGCAGAACATCGCGGGGAGGGAGCTTGGCGGTGTACCTGGCTTCAAGTTCAGCCAACTGCTGCTGACGGGGATAAACACGGATTGAACGCACTTCCGCCGGATGGCTGCGGGCAAGCGCTGAATACATGGCTCGATGGTGCTGCCGATCGGAAATGGGGCCTCCCGCGCAGCGCTGCATGCGATGGGTCGCCTCATGGGCAAGGGTGTCCCAAACCTGGGCTGGGGACCCGTGCGAGCGACAGACCACAAGGGTGTCGCTGCTTGGGTGATACAAGCCCTGGAGCCCTCGTTGAGAGCAATCTTTCTGAACCACGCGCACACCAGCCCGGGTGAGCTTGTTGCGCAGAACATCAATGGCTTCCCAGGACACAGCCTGCGCCGGAATGGCAGCAAGCAAGGGCAGGCAGACCACTGGCAGCCAACAACACCAACATCGAAGCAAAGGTCGATTCAAAGGCCCTGAACAGCGTGGGACTGTTCCAAGCTCTTATGCGGATACCAAAAAACCATCACCCAAATGGGTGATGGTTATGAGTGGATGTGACTGGCGTAGAAAGAAAGGGACTGATCGGTTTAGGCAACAGGCTGCATCAAGCCGCCACCAGGGCTTGAATCGTCATCGTCATTATTTTGCGAGTCGTCCTGCCAAAGGGCATAAACGCCGAGAGCAGCAGCTCCGACAAGGCTCGAAAACAGACCCATAGAACCCACTGTGCTGATCGGATCGATGAATTCGCCCACGTGGTCCATTTATCTCTGTGCAGTGTAACGAAGAATTGCGCATTGTGTAGGAACTTTCTCATCTTGGCCCGGCCAGCAAGATCGGCGCCGAGGGTCAAACGCTGAGAACGGCCTCGTTACGTGCGGTTTGCTGCTTTTCATGCTCGTCGGCGGTGAGTCCATCGGCACCAGGAATCTGAGCTGCCATCTGCTCAAGCCAGCTCTTGATTTCCTCAAGCTGCTTCTCCATCGGCAACACGCCGAGGCCTCTGGCCATCACCTTGGCAGTCGCACCAGACCCGGCCTGATAGACAAGCCGCCCATGCAGATGCTGCGGCAACCCCTGGCGTAGCAGTCGGAAAGCAGGCTCTTCCATCGGTGTTTCCAAGGCAATGTTCGGCTTCTCTGGACGGATGCGTGAAAAACCACAACGCTTGGCCAGAAGCTTCAGATCCATCAGCTGCAGCAGGGACTGAACCGGTCCGGGCAAAGCGCCGTAGCGATCGGCCCAAATCGCTGCAAGCTCAACCAGAGACTCGCTTGTGACACACTCTGCTGCCGATCGATAGGCCGCCATCTTCTCGTCGGCATCGGTGATCCAGTCAGCGGGAATGAACGCAGTGACCTGCAGATCCACCTGGGTGTCGTCAACCGCAGGGATGTCCTGGCCCTGGATCTCGGCCAGGGATTCCTGAAGCATCTCCATGTAGAGATCGAAACCGATGGCTTCCATCTGCCCGCTCTGCTGGACGCCCAACAGATTTCCAACCCCGCGGATCTCCATATCCCGCATCGCCAGCTGATAACCACTGCCCAGCTGAGCAAATTCCTGAATAGCCCTCAGTCGCTGCCGTGCCGCCTCACTGAGAGAAGCGTTGCCTGGATAAAACAGCCAGGCATGGGCCTGAATGCCACTGCGACCAACACGTCCCCTCAACTGATAGAGCTGCGCCAGACCGAATCGATGCGCATCCTCGATCAGGATTGTGTTGACTCTGGGGATGTCGAGCCCGCTTTCCACGATCGTGGTGCAAAGCATCACATCAGCTTCTCCGCCGTTGAAAGCCACCATGGCGCTCTCCAGCTCGCCCTCGGCCATCTGTCCGTGCGCCACGAGCAGGCGCAGGCCTGGAAGCATCTGACGCAGCTGACCAGCCACCTCTTCAATACCCTCAACTCTCGGGACCACGTAAAACACCTGCCCACCGCGATCGAGCTCCTGACGGATGGCACTGCGAACCGCCTCTTCATCAAGAGAGGCCAGATGGGTCTTGATCGGTCGGCGCAACGGCGGAGGCGTGGTGATCAGACTCATCTCCCGCACTCCCGACAGACTCATGTAGAGCGTGCGTGGAATCGGCGTCGCTGAAAGAGTGAGCACGTCAACGTCCTTGCGCAACGCTTTGATCTTTTCCTTCTGGTTGACACCGAAGCGCTGTTCCTCATCCACCACCAGCAAGCCGAGCTTGTCGAACACCGTGCTCTTGCTGAGCAGCTGATGGGTTCCCACAACCGCGTCGATGGTTCCATTCTTGAGACCTTCAAGAATCGATTTGCGCTCGCTGGTGGTCCGGAAACGATTGAGCAGGGCCACCTTGATCGGATAAGGGGCAAAACGCTCCGAGAGTGTGCGCCAGTGCTGCTGCGCAAGCACTGTTGTGGGAGCCAACATCGCCACCTGCTTCCCCGCCGTGATCGCCTTGAAAATGGCTCGAATCGCCACCTCGGTTTTACCGAAACCCACATCACCGCAAACCAGACGATCCATCGGTTGAGATTTCTCCATATCCCGCTTCACATCAGCTGTGGCCTTGAGCTGATCCGGGGTCGGTTCGTAGGGGAATGACTCCTCCAGCTCGTTCTGCCAGGGGCCATCAACAGGAAACGCGAACCCAGGCGCCTGATGTCGCTCGGCATAGAGCTTCACCAGGTCGAGCGCCACCTTGCGCAAGGCCTTTCCAGCACGCTCCTTGGCCTTGACCCAAGCCGATCCCCCCATTTTGCTGAGCTGGGGTGGAGCATCACTGTTGGCGCGATAACGACCGAGGCTGCCCAGCTGGTCTGCCGCCACCCGCAGGATGCCGTCGGCGTACTGCACCACCAGGTAGTCACGCACCTCGCCACTGATCGCCAGCTTCTCCAGCTTCTGGAAACGACCGATACCGTGATTGCGATGCACCACGAAATCCCCGGGCTGCATCTTGTTGGGATCCACCGTGCGGCTGGCCGCCTTGCGGCGGCGGCGCACATAACCAGTGCTGGTCAGCGTCTGCTGTCCGAAAAACTCGCGGTCCGTGATGAGCACGACACGCCAGGCAGGCAACTGCAAACCCTCGAGATCCGCGGTACCACGCGTTTTCAAAGCAACAGGTGTTCCCTGTTCGATCAGACGCTCAATCGCTGGAGCGTCGGCGGCATTGGGAACGAAGCGACTGATGCAGTCGTGCTCTTCCAGCAGCGCAACAGCTCGGCTCGGCTGGGCCGACAGCAACCAGACCGCCTGTTTCTCCTTGACGTAGCTCTTGATCAGTTCACCAAGCTTTCCGAACTGGTTGGGATAAGCCGGCACAGGCCGGCTGTTGAGATCAAAGGCGTTGGCATGGTCATCGCTTTCCTGCAGCTCGGCCAGATCAAACCCGGTGAAAGCTTCGGCCAGACCCATCGCCTCCTCAATGTCGCGATGCAGGGGCGGCAACGATAGTGCCAGCTCGTCGTAATGCTCCCTGGCATGGTCGAGCCACTGGTCTCCATGGGAGCGGCCATGGCGTCGCTCATCGATCGCCACGCAGCTATCGGCCGGGAGGTAGTCGAGCAGTGAGGCGGGCTGCTTCCAGGCCAGACCAAGCAGACGGCGCATTCCCTCGGGCGTACCTCCCTCCAGTAATTCAGAAAAACAGTCCTCACTGAGAAGCTGATCAAGGCCATCGGGCATGGCATCGCGCAGCTGTTCAGCGATCAAGGGACTGAATCCTGTCGGCGTCAGCCTCAGGCTCTCGATCGGATCGAGGGAACGCTGGCTGGCGGGATCGAATTCACGCAGCTTGTCGAGCTCATCGCCAAAGAACTCCAGACGCACCGGCAGCTCACTGCTGACAGGAAACACATCAACGATGTCGCCACGGCGGCTCCAGGTGCCTTCCTGATCGATGGTTGAAACCCGCTCATAACCAAGCTGGGCCAGGCTGGTGGCTAACGCCTCCAGATCAATGCTGTCGCCCTTGCGCAGGGTTTGACATCGATCAGACAAGGCCTGCGGCGGTGGCAGATGCGGCTGAAGACAGCGCTCTGTGGCCACAATCGCCAGATCACGGTTCTGCTGATCCAGCTGCAATTCACTGAGCACCTGCAACTGCCCCCAGGTGATTTCACTGGTGGGATCAAACGGTTCATAGGGCGAACCTTCACTGGTGGGATAGAGCTGGGCACTGCGCCAGCCCATCAGCTCCAGCAGAGCCGTCCAGCGCCCCGCCTCCTCGAGAGTCGGCACGACCACAAGCAGAGGCCTGTCCTGGTGCCGCGCCAGGGCACTGGCCACAAGAGCCCTGGCTCCTCGACCGCCTCCGCGGAGCAGGAGCCGGTCGGAGCGATCGATGCGTTCACCGAGCTCACAGGTCAGCGCTGAACATTGCAGCAGGCGCACCAGGGAGCTGAGGGGCATGGCGAGACCACTGACGGCAGCGCATGATTCTGTCAAGAGCACCGGCATGACTGCAATGTGCTACGGGTTTGCTTTGTCTTTGTCTGGATGCTTTGCCTGGTTTTAGGGGCTCTCGTGGATGGGTATTTGGTCCTTTCGTGGGATGTGAATCACCTGCCTCTGATGCGATGAATAGGGGACCCACCTGCAACGGTTGACTAGGTGCAACTGATGAAACGCCTTGCACTCATCGCTGCCGTTGCTCTCATAACAGCAGGAATGACACCAACGGCTCTTGTCGTTGCAGAACTGCTTGAAGATTTCTCAATTAAATGCAGAAATTGCGTCATCCCTCTACAGAGCGATGACGCCTCCTAATTAACAATGCGATCTTGGATGATTTATTGCGCTGGCAGGAGCTCGGTGAGTTGGCCACAAAGATCACTTGCTGCGGGCATGCATTGTTTTAAACACACGCTACCAATTGACTCTCGGTATGCAGTGGATGACATGGGACGCCTCCTTTTGTGTCAGTCACTTTTCCACCTGCAATAGCTTCTAATTCTTGATCAGATAATTCCAACATTTGATTTTTATGGGCGTTGCACAAATCTTTTCCGTCAATTTTAAAACCAGCTTTTTCAGCAATTTCAGTAGCTTCCTCAAGTGTCGTTGCCGACATGATTGCATCACGCAACTCAGAATTTGAATCAAGAGCGACTAACAGGTCATCGATAGCAGGCATGAGGAGTATTGAACGTTTTTTCGACTCTATACAGAAAGGTATTCCAATGCAAACCTGCTGATACAGATGCAGCTAATCAGGCTTCGGGTCACTACGCAGGCTCGCGACCACAAGAAGTTTTCAGCACTCAGTTGGCGACACTGAACAGCCTGGTCGCCAAAAACGAAATAGCGTTGCAGCAACGACAAGCCGATCCTGCAATCGCCACAAGGAAAAACGATGACAGGCAGTGAAGAGAGGGACGAGACAATAACAAGTATGTGGGCACTATCTATGCCAATACCTGTGTATATGTACTTAGATACAGCTGTACAATTTACTGATCAGCAGTGATGTGAATAGATCTACCTGGCCTTTGCCTTTCAATAGCTGACAATTGTCGCAATCCATTGATCGCCACTGCGTGAATTCCGACGCGCTCTTCGGCCATGCCTCGATTCCGCTGCCCTGATTGCTGTTGTGGTCCAGCGGTCGTGCTGCGCCCACCCAAAGGAGCCCTGCCAGTGTGCTCCCGTTGCGGCACCGTGATGGAACGGCAGCCACTGGTCAAGCCCATTCCTCTGGCTGTTTTTCTGGCCGTGAGCTCAGCCCTTTTGGGACTCTCCATACCAGCGCTTCTGGGACCGCCACCTCCACCAAGACCTCCGACATCGGAGAACCTCGCTTAGGTCATCCCTTCTGATCTGAACGCATCAAGATCAATCGCCACCATGAACAAGCAGAGCATGAACCGATCGAGACGACTGGAACGCAGGTTTGAAGGGCTGATCTGGAAGTTCCGGCTGGTCACGCTGATTCCCGTGCTGATGAGTCTGCTTGGGAGCATCAGCTGTTTTGTCATCGGGACCTACGCAGAGATCAGCGTTCTACAAAAAGTCTTTCGAGGTGACTTCACCCATGACAACAGCACGCTGCTGATCGGAAAGGTGGTGGGAGGCATCGACTACTACCTGATCGGCATTGCCCTGCTGATCTTCGGCTACGGCATCTACGAGCTGGTGATCTCCGACATCGACCCGAGACAGAACGATGCATCGACTTCAAGACGCAACCTGCTCAACATCCAAGATCTCGATGGGCTGAAACAGAAGCTCACCAAGGTGATCATCGTTGCCCTGATCGTGACGGCGTTCAAGGTGATGGTGAGCTTTGAGGTGACCACAATCACCGAACTGATTCAGTACTGCGCAGGTGTGCTGATGTTGGCGTTCAGTTCCTATCTGATCGGGCGCACCGGCAAACACTGATGCAATGCCCATGCATCCCCCCTGAGGACGAATCCTTTCATCCACAGGAGTGAGGTGAGCCAACCAGGACTCAGCAGACCTTGAAAGGGTTCCTGCTTGATGTCGACCATGACCACCAGCACACAACCGGCGGCAATTCAAAGACGGCTTGAACGTCAACGACGCCATGAACGCCGCCGCCAAATCCCTGCTCACATCCTGCAGCGGAATGACGCTGTGCTGATGCACCTGGGACTGGCACATCTCGGTGCCAACCGACTGCTGAACAACGGAACTGGCGAACGCGACGATCTGGTGCAGGAAGGTCGCTATGGGCTGATTCGCGCTCTTGAACATTTTGATGCTGGTCGCGGCCACCGCATCAGCAGCTACGCGATGCCGAGGATCACAGGCCAGATCAGGCATTACCGCAGAGACAGACTGCAGACCTTGCGAATCCCCTGGCGACTGGGTGATCTGCATGCCCGTGGGATGAAAGTGCAGGAGCAACGACTGCATGTGGGGCTGCCACAGCTGAACAATGAGGACCTCGCACAACAACTCGGAGTCACAACAGATCGCTGGCGAGAGGCCTGCATGGCACACCGGGATCGTCGGGTCCAGTCACTGCATTGCCAGTGCAGCAACAGCAATGGATCTTCTGAACAGGAGGCTCGAATTGAGTGTCTTCAAGATCACGGACGCCAGCAGGCTGATCCACAGCACGAATGGCTGATCCAAATGCTCAACTGCATGGAGCCGAACCATTGCCGTTGGCTCAGTGCTTTCTGGATCGACAGACTGTCCCTCTCGGAGATTGCACGCCGCGAATGCATTGACCGGCAAATCTTGCGTACAACACTGCACGGAATACTCAAAACCCTGCGTGCCGAAGCGCGTAGGACTTTCAGCTAGACAAACCCAGAAGCCACGCAGCAACCATGGCGAGACCTGCCGCCCAGGCGGTCTGCAGGCCATTGACCAGCTCATTGGTCAGCCAGGGCCAACGGTCCTGGCCCAGAGCTCCAAGCAGACTTTCGAGCAGTGTGGCGATGAAACCAACCGCCAGCACAACGGCAAAAGCAGTGCCTGACTGAATCAAACCGAGCACAGCCATCACGATCGTCATCAGCAGGCTGCCAACAGCACTGGCCAGGGTGCCTTCCACACTCACAGCGCCTTCCGTACCGGCAGGCACGGGCCTGAGAGTGGTGATCAACAGAGTGGTTCGCCCCCAGCGCTTGCCGATTTCACTTCCGAAGGTGTCGGCCAGCTTTGCTGCGAAACTCGCGGCAAAGCCGATCAGCAACAACGTCGGCGAGCCGATTCGAGCAGCGACCAGTAAGGCCAGCACCAGACCGGTGAAGGCCGATCCCCAGACATTTTCCGGACCGCGACGACCGCCGCGCCCCTCGGCAAGACCCAGCTCCTCTTTCCTGGCAAAACCCAGCTTGGTCACCAGGGAGCCCAGCACCAGGTAAGCCACAACCGCCAGCCAACCGCGCCAGGCCAGCGAGCCCCAAAGCACCGTGCCGAGGATGCCTGCATGACACCAACCGGCCCGAGTGAGCAACGGAAAGCGCTGCGCCAGACTGATCAAGATTGCATTGAGCAACAGCGCAGTGAGCCACAGCGCAGCGGTTTGAGACGGAAGCTCAAAAGGCATGGAAAACATCAGGCTGTGTTGCACTGCCCTAAGCATCAACGTTGAAGGGAGCTCCGGCACGGATAATCACCTTGACGATTTCCCCGCTGAGGCATGGTGCTGAACAGAAAGGGTTTCTTCCTTGAGCTGGGAGACCATCAGGCGAAAGCACCAGAAACCAAGGCTGAAGCCAAGCAGGACAAGGCTGAAAGCGCTCCTGAGTCATCACAGCCCGCAGCGGCTCCAGCTCCAGCTCCAGCTCCAGTCAAAGAGGTCGCTCCTGCTCAAATCGAAGAGGTCGCTCCTGCTCCTGTTGCCGTTGCTGCTGAAAGCAAAACCGACACCAGAGCAGAGAGCGTCGAGGCCAAGGAGAAGCCATCCCTGACCACTGCTGATGCCATTGCAGCTGAACTGGCTGCAGCAGACTCCGCAAGACCAGAGGTTGAACTCGTCACTTTCGCCCCAGATGCACTTCAACCGGGCAATTCCATTCGTCCGGGCAAGCGTCGTCCCGGCAACAACCTGGCTGGATTCCGCAGCATGGCGACCGACCTGTTCAAAGGCTGAACTCGTACAAACGCTGCACTGGCCTGCCCATCACTGTCAGGCACAATCCTGATCTGATCGATTGATGCGTGATGCCGTTGCTGCCTCGAGTCAACGAGCAAAGTCAAGCCGCAGTTTCTGCCCCGACCAACATGAACCGCCCACCGTCACCTCTTCGGTTCTTGAGGAGCCGTCTCGGTCAGCTGATCAGACAGTGGGGCTCAGGACAAGCCCAGAGTTCAGGACAATTTCAGCCTGGTCTGAACCGTTCAGTTCAGGGACCAACCTCCGCCCAGATCGCCCTAATGCAGCGCATGGGCGTGAAAGGGCGACCGTTCATGGATGCGTGTAAACGGCGGAGCCTCAGCACCTGAATGTTCGCCAGTTGCTCAGGCTGCTCACCCCAGCCACAGCAGCTGTGGAGCTGCGCAGGATGGTGTCACCCAAGGACACGCAGATCCAGCCGGCCGCTCGCGCTGCTGCAAGCTCCTGATCACTCCATCCCCCCTCGGGTCCGATCGACAGCCAGATGGATCGATCAACTGAAGTCTGAGATGCAAGTAGTGCAGACAGTGGAGGGCTCTCCATCTCGCGAGTGACCGCAATCAGGCGCAGGTCGTGCTGGCTCGGTGTTGGCCACCACGCTGCTGCGGAACACCGTGCGGACAGCTCAGGAGCCCAGAGCCGCTCGCACTGTTCAACGGCTTCCTGCAGGATCGAGCTCCAGCGCTCCGGACGATGCTCAGCCTGAGGAACGGAGCGTTGGCAATCAAGCGGCTGCAGTCGATCCACACCCAGCTCACAAGCCATCCGCATCACGTCATCCATGCCTCGACGGATCAGAGCAATGGCCAGACCCAGTTTCGGCAGTGGAGAGATCACGCTCTGACTGGGCGCCTCGATCTCAGTACATAACTCGAGTTGTTGTCCGTCGCGAAGACGGGCCATCCAGAGATGACCACGACCATCAATGACGTCCACCTCAGCACCCTGCTTCAGACGCAGAACCTTGCGCAGGTAGCGCGATTCATGCTCCTCCAGCACAAAACAACGATGCTCACCGGCACACTGCAACCTGCGGGAGTCGATCAGCAGGCGTCGTCGTTCCGCCACAACAACGATCAACCCATGCCGGGAAAAACACTGTCGGGATGGTCCTCCACCGGCCAGTCGTCATTCACTCCACCGATCAGCAGTTCCTCGAGCTGCACCACATCAGAATCAAGCTGACGCAGGGCATTGATCAGAACATCAAGGGCAATCCCATCACTGGTGCCCAGATCAATCCAGCAACGGGCCCAGTCCTGCTGATACTCCATCTGACCCATGTTGTGCATCAGGGCCGGCATCACACCCGTGGCTTCCTCGGCTTCGTAGCTCATCCAGCTGAGCTCATCGCCTTCTTCGTGCACCTGCAGGTTCTCGGCATTGAAACCTCCGAGCCGTCCCAGGACATACCAACTGTCAAAGATGCCATCCACATAATTCCTTTCTCCCTGACTGGGGATTTCGCTGAATCGCAACCAGACCCAGCAATTGAAAGGATCAACCTCTCGGAAGCGAACGCGCATGACCCACCGCTGACCCCGTCATCATCGCCGCCGAAGCGACCATCGACCATGCTGAAGAGCCAAGGCAGCCCGCAGCGGGGCATTCGAGCGGAATGCTGGAACTCACGGATATCAACTACAGACCTGCAACGGCAGAGCAGTTGGTCTTGAACAGCATCCAGCTGAAGGCCGATCCAGGGCGACCTCTTCTGATTTCCGGCGACAGCGGCAGTGGAAAGACCAGCCTTCTGGAGGTGATCAGCGGGATGGCAGGTGCTGACACCGGCAGCATCAGCTGGAAAGGACAGCCGCTGAATCAGCGTCAACGACGCTGGCTTTGCGGAGTGGTGTTTCAGTTTCCGGAACGACACTTTCTGGGCCTGAGCGTTAATCAGGAACTGAAGCTGGGCCACCGGCGGCTGAACAGTGAGGAGATGATTTCCGCACTTCGCAAGGTCGGACTCAGCGGAGTGGATGGACGTCAGGCTCCGGAGCGACTCAGCGGCGGACAGCAGCGGCGACTGGCCCTGGCTGTGCAGCTGCTGCGCAAGCCTGATGTGCTGCTGCTCGATGAGCCCACCGCCGGACTCGACTGGTCAGTGCGTACCGAAGTGCTCGAACTGCTTGACCGTTTGAGCCACGACCGTTTGTTGATCGTGGTGACTCACGAGCCGGAACTGTTCCAGGACTGGAGCTGCGAGCATCTGCGCCTGCGCGATGGTCGACTGCATGCTCTGTCACCATGACGCCTGGATTGTTGAAGAGCCATGGCTGATCGGCTGGTCCGCGCCACCGCAGCAGGCGGGGGAATCAGGCTTGTGGCGGTAACCACCGGCGAAACCTCTCGTGTCGCCCAATCACGGCATGGGCTCTCCTACCTCACCACCGTGATGCTCGGCAGAGCCATGGGGGCGGGTCTGCTGTTAGCCAGTTCCATGAAGGTGCGTCACGGTCGCGTCAACCTGAGACTGGGCTCAGACGGACCTCTCAAAGGTCTGACAGTGGATGCCGGCCGTGACGGCAGCGTGCGGGGCTTTGTCGGCAACCCCTCGCTTGAACTCGACCCGATAAGCGATACCGAAGGACGAGCGAGTTTCGACTTCAGTTCGGCGGCGGGAACGGGTTACCTGCATGTGGTGCGCGACGACGGCAAAGGCGAACCCTTCAGCAGCACAGTGGAACTGGTAAGCGGAGGCATCGGAGACGATGTTGCCTCTTATCTGCTCCACTCCGAACAGACACCCTCAGCGGTATTCGTGGGCGAAACGATCAAAAGTGAAGGCTTGCAAAGCAGCGGAGGGCTTCTGGTTCAGGTGCTGCCCAAGGCAGCAGAAGAACCAACTCTGGTGGCTCTGCTCGAAGAAAGGTGCCGCGAGATCGAACATTTCAGCCAGAAGCTGCACAGCTGCGGCGACCATCCGGAACAGTTGCTTCGGGATGTGTTCCCGGATCTGGATCCTCAGCCCATCCCAAGCAGCGAACCCATGCAGGCAGTGCAGTTCCTTTGTCCTTGCAGCCGTAAACGCAGCCTGGGCGCACTCACATTGCTAGGCAGCAAGGAATTGCATTCCATGCTGAAGGAAGACAAGGGAGCAGAGCTCACCTGTCATTTCTGCAGTGAGGTTTATCGATTCAATGAATCAGAGCTGCAAAGCCTGATTGAGGACATGACCCAATCAGGCGAGGAGAAGAGCACCGGCAAGCAATAAAAGCAAGGTGGGCAGTGCCTGCCATTGCTCCACACCAAGTGGCAGACCGGTCTGAGCTGTGACAGCACTGAGCAATGCCCCCAGCGCCAGGCCCACAATCAGGAGCAAAAGGGTCCAGCCAAGAGAGCCCAAGGGCCGCCTGCCTCGTTTGACCTGACTGATGAACACAGCAATCGTGGACAAGGCCAGAAGCAGATCAACGGTTTGCGGAGCCAGCAGCAGCAGCAACAAGGCCAAAGCTCCCGCAATGGAGCGCACGAGCAGACCCTGTCCCTGCACCAATTGAAAATCGGGCATAAAGCCGGCGCCACTGAGGGATGGCGCCGGCAATGACATTCCGCGCAGACGAGTCAACAAAGCGGCGGGACCATTGCCACTGCTGGGCACTCCGGCGGAAACCTGCTGGCGCTCGATCTGTGAAGCAGAGGCGGCTGCTGAACTCAGACGACCAGACTGACGGTCACGAAGACGTGCCATCAACACAGCGTCGTAGGCAGCCTCAACACGGGCGCGCGCGACTGCATCATCGCCGCAGGATGCAACAACCCGATCTCTGGCTTTCTGGACGTCGTCAAATCCAGCGCCAGGATTGACGCCGAGCAAGGAGTAGGGATCTTTCGGATCCGAATCCGAGCTTGGATCCAGCCCTGCAGCCATTGATATACGGAAATCTATTTAGAGATTATCGAGAGACCTGCTCAAGCGAGCACAAAGCCTGCATTTGGAAGCGACTCAGAACAAGGGCGGACCGTGACGGAATCCGTGTTGACGCTCAAAACGGTGTCGAAAACTGGGCACATCGGCGTTGAGCAGGACCTGACGGTGCTTGATCAAAGGCATCTGGGGAGGCAGGTGATATCCCTCGAGAACCTCAACGTGATCCTGATGATCGCGAAAACAGACGTAATCGGTACCACCGTCGTCACAGGGACGGTGCAGCCAGAGGGTGTCCACAGCAGACCGATTCAGAGGCAATATTCTGGCGATGGAATTGCTTCTCCGTGACTGAAAAACGGTCATGAGTGAATCTCAACCTTTCACCAAGGATTGGGACTGCAGCCAGGAACGATTCGAATCAGATCTCGCAACAGAACTCAGGCCACAGAGCAGGCAGCATCCTGCAGACCAGCTCGGAAAACACTGAGATCACCGAGAAAGAGCCTAAAATTTAAATCGATCCAACCCAGAAACGCAACGCATTAATATTGATCAAGATCCTTCTGAGTGGCATCTTTACAATTGTCATTCAGCAGAGAAACAATCGATTCCGGAGGTGCATCTTCAAAGTAATAAGCCTCCCATTCAGACTCGTAAAGATCTGAGCCAGGCTGATGACCCAAACGCTTTAAGGCCAAATCCGCATGCTTGTAAGTCAGACCCTTTTTGATTGCATTGGCCCTTAAATTCTGGCTGCTGTAAAGGGACGCTGTCCCCCAACACCACTGGGCCATGTGCACGGCTTCATGATGGAGTGCACGTTCAATCAAAGCCAGTGACTGTGCCGATTTTGGACAGATAATCAGGTATGGATTCGGACCGTAGTTAACGAACATTGCATAGTTATCTGCTTTACATTGATCTTTGATGACGACCTTGCCGCGGTACTTTCGAACCGAAGCAACCACCGGATGGGAATCGAGAACGCCTCGAACAGCCGAGACCTCAAGCGCTGATGCGGCAGAGGAGAACAGGACCACCACTGAGAAAGCAAAAAAACGCCCGACGGAGAACACAAAAGCTCATCAGTGCTGATCCAAATCAGACTAATCAATCCAGGACTCACTCAAACCAGCGACTGCGACCATCGAGCCGCATCAGATCGACTGGAGAAGATTTGCGTGTCAACAGTCAAGTCGACTGAGCAGTACACAAAAGGAGTGGCATGTACCCAGAACTTGCTTTTGCTCAGTACGGCAGCGACTGGTGATGTTGACGGAGGCAGACCTCTGGCGTTGCTGTCATCAACTTCAAGACATGCCTTTGTCAAGGGTCAGCTGGTTTCCTGTCATCAGTTCACAACGCCAGGACCACAGCTTGACGCCGTTGCTCTGGCCGAAGATTGCAACTCAGAGAAGCAACCGCAGTGAGAAGAGAGCGGGCTCATCGCCCACTCCACTGGATGAAGCCAATCAAGCGAAAACAGACACTTTTCAGAGAAGCGGTCTCGCTTTACCCAGAGACAGTCTTTGCGAGAGGTCTTCACACTGAAGCCCAAACACCACAGCTGGCCGTGAAAAATGGGGTTTTGGCGAATTCACACCCCTCTTAAACCTGGATCACAGTCTGAAAGCACTCAGCTCAACCAGAAACAACAGATCCCTCCGATCCGTTGACAACGATCTCCACCGCATTCAAGCGCTCAGCAGCACAGACACCCATGCAAACAACACCACCTAGAGAACCGGATTGAATAGTTGACGAACTGATGCGTGTAATGCATAAATGAACATAGATAAGGTTTATCGATGCTTACTGGATCTGATCTTCTGGCGAAGGTGAAAGAGCTTGGTGATGTCTCCAAAACTGACCTAGCTACAGCCTGCGGATACGTCACCGACAAAAAAGATGGAGGCCAGCGGGTCAATTTCACGGCTTTTTATGAAGCACTACTGAGCGCCAAAGGTGTCGAACTGGGCACTGGCACCGCCGGCATCGGCAAAGGTGGCCGCAAACTCAGCTACACCGCAAAAGTTCAGGGCAACGGCAATTTGCTTGTGGGCAAGGCCTACACCGCCATGCTTGACCTCAATCCAGGTGATGAATTTGAAATCAAGCTTGGTCGCAAGGCGATTCGCTTGATCCCCGTTGGCGCAACTGACGAAGAAGGCGAGGAGTGATGAGCTGATTGCCAGCTCATTTCAGCATCAATCCACAAGCCCTCCCCATCACGGAGGGCTTTTTATTGCCCGAACATTGAGCGAATGCTGCGTTCAAAGGCTGATCGGCTCGACCCCACTCACAACGGGAGCCACAGCGTTGAGCTCAAGATCGGGATGCTCTTCATGAAGCTGATTGAGATTCCAGTCGTTTTTGAATAGCAGAACCGGTCGATTCCATGCATCCCTCACGGTTTTGCAATTGAAAATCCGACCGACTTTCTCCAAAGACGGCCATCCACCAGTGACCCAACGAGCCACTTGATAGCCCAGTGGCTCTAACCGCGTTTCAACGCCATATTCGTTCTGAAGACGATGTTGCACAACCTCGAGTTGCAACTGACCAACTGCAGCGAGAATCGGATCCCTTTTGCTTTCGTCGTTGTCATACAGGATCTGAACTGCCCCCTCTTCACGCAATTCATTGACCCCCTTACGGAAATTCTTGAACGCTGAGGGGTTGGGATTACGGAGCCAGCTGAAGATCTCTGGACTGAAGCAGGGAATCCCCTCGTATTCCACCTTGGTTCCGGTGTAGAGGGTGTCGCCGATCGAGAACATCCCGGGATTATTCAGTCCAATCACATCACCTGGGAACGCATCCTCCACAACCTCACGATCCTGCCCGAACAGTTTCTGTGGACGTGACAAACGAATGGCCTTTCCCGTGCGGGCATGACGGACGGTCATATCTTTTTCAAAACGTCCGCTGCAAACGCGTACAAAAGCGACCCGGTCTCTGTGACGAGGATCCATGTTGGCCTGCAGCTTGAACACGAAACCACTGAAGTCAGGCCGCAACGGGTCGACTGGACCGTCTTGGCTTTGACGCGCCACAGGCTTTTGAGCCATCTCCAGAAACGCATTCAGGAAAGGACGCACACCGAAATTGGTCATCGCCGAACCAAAAAACACAGGTGTCAGCTCGCCGGCATGCACCAGCTCCAGATCAAGTTCAGCACCCGCAGCGTCCAGCAGCTCCATCTCCTCAACCGCCTGCTCGAGCAGCTCAGCTTCCACAAGCTCTTTGAGCTCAGGATTATCCAGATTGAGATGACGTTCTTCCGATTGTCGCCCGCGTTCAGCACGGCTGAACAGAATCACTTCGTGGGAGCGTCGATCAATCACCCCACGGAACTGTTCGCCACTGCCGATCGGCCAGTTCACGGCCCAGGGGGTCAGTTCCAGTTCTGATTCAATTTCATCGAGCAGTGCGAGAGGTTCCCGACCCGGTCGGTCCATCTTGTTGATGAACGTGAAGATGGGAATGTCTCGCATGCGGCAAACCTCAAACAGTTTGCGGGTCTGCGGCTCAAGCCCCTTGGCCGCGTCTTCAAGCATCACGGCGTTATCCGCTGCGGCCAGGGTCCGGTAGGTGTCCTCGGAGAAATCCTGGTGGCCGGGCGTATCCAGCAGATTGATGGTGTTACCCGTGTAATCGAACTGAAGAACGGTGGAGGTAATCGAAATACCCCGTTGCTTCTCAAGCTCCATCCAATCGGACGTGACCTTGCGCTGCTCACCGCGGGCTTTCACCGCACCCGCCTGCTGAATCGCCCCCCCGTAGAGCAGCAATTTCTCGGTGAGGGTGGTTTTACCCGCGTCAGGGTGAGAAATAATCGCAAAATTGCGCCGTCTCGCCACCGCATCCAGCAGCTCACGTCCGTCCTGAAGTGCTGAATCCGTGCTCATGGCCTGCGTTGATCAGAACCAGCCTGACAGCCCGTGATCCAGCCACTCACCTCCAGATAACGATCTTCAACGGCTACCACCCGCAGATGCCCCAGACCGGCATGCAGCAACTGCTCTTTAACCTCATCCAGCGTGAAGGATGCATGCAGTGATGCCCTGTAATCACGTTGCAGGACTGCTGGCGCATCGGCGACATGGCACTCACAGAGTCGATCAATACTTGCTTCGCTGTCGGGGCGCCGGAGGTCGCGATGCAGCACCAGACAGTGAGGCGATGCAAGTGGAATCAGCGATGACCAAAGCTGCTGAGGATCATGAAGATGATGCAGCAAGCTGTTGCTGACAATCAGATCCGCCGGTTGATCTGCCTGGTGGATCGGCAACGGAGCCTTTTTGTATCGGAGACGCTCGTGGGACAACCCGGCGTCACGACGGCGATCCTCCGCAACAGCAATCATCCGGTCTGCCGCATCGAGTCCAAGCACGGAACAGTGAGGCCACCGCCGGGCCAGACGCGCCGTGATATTTCCCGGTCCACAACCAAGATCAAGCAATCGCGACTTTGCCCCGAAAGACGCCCCCGATGACTGAAGCAATGTGCAGATCCGCTCCACCATCGCCTGATCAGTTCCACTGAAATCAGCTGCTGCATAGGCATCCACCTGCAGCGGATCGTTCATGACTTCCGGTTCAGGAATGCGCAGAATCATTGACTTGATCCACTGGAATGCAACTCCAGAGTCTGTGTGGGGAAGGGAATCTCAATGTGATGCTGCGAGAGCACTTCGAGGATCCTGCGATTGAGGCGGTGCACACTGTTTTCAAAAGCGTCATGCGTGGCATGGCATGAACGGATTTCCAACTCATGGTCATAGCTGAATGCTGAAATACGCACGAGCCGACAAGCCTCGAAATCAAGCTGAGAATCCTCCGCCACCACTGATCGCATGAGCTCAGGAATGCTCTCCAATTGTTCAGGGGTTGTGCTGTAGGAAACACCCACAACAACCTCACTCAGTGAGACGCGTTCCAGCAATTCTTCCAAAGCCACCAGCAGGGTTTCACGCACTTTCAGGAATGCTGTCCAGCCATGAAGTTGGACCATCACAAACACAATCAGCTGATTTGTGCCGTCCTCGAGTGATTCCAGACTCACCACAGGTTCATGCAGTGCCACCTCCAACCGAAGCGTTTCAGGCATGGCCACCATCCTTCTGGCCTGGCGCATCAACTCCTCAAGCTGAAACGGGGAGAGTGGATCACGAATCGGCAAGCGCAATTCGAGTCCCTGCACCGGCTGACGCTCCCAGCTGACGCCTCGTCTTGAAAAGTTGACGATCGTGGCTTCATCCGCAACTGAATTAGGAATCGTGACGCGACTTTCCAACGTTTGCAGTTCCATTGAACGCAGACCGATCTTGGTCACGAAGCCAAGATTGCCTCCCACTTCACAAAATTCACCCACCCGCAGCGGACGATCGGTCTGAATCGACAAGCCCGCGAACAGATTGCCGAGCAACTTGGAGGCTCCAAGGCCGATGGCGAGGCCCGGTACGGCTGAAAAGGCAAGCACAGTGCTGGAAGGAAGGCCCAGCAACAGCAGCAGCCGATAAATCAGAACGACTGAAACCAAGGCGCCGACTGCACGGCTGATCGGCATCACCAGACTGGTGATCCTGCGCAATTGAATCGGAGATTCACCACCGCGAACCCGAGCAAGAAACTCAGAGCTGCTTCGACCAAGCGCCTCAAAGAGAAAGAAAACGAGAACACTGGCCGAGAAATACCAGATCACATAAAAGGAATAAATGGCCACCACGAGTGGCAGGCCAGTGAAATTGAGGATGTTATCGATCAGCTGTTCAGTGACATAGGTGAGAGGCAGTGAAGGCAGCACAATCAGCACCCGCTTCCAGGCCAATGAATCCAGTTGAAAAATCTCCTGATCATTTTCAAGACGCTGGGACCCAGTTCTGTACGTGCTTAACAGCATCCGCAGCAGGCGGTATGAGATCAATCCATAAACACCGATCAAAAGTGCAGCACAAAGCACCTGAAAGAGTGTTTGATCCCCAATTGGCCACTCGAACAAGCCACGCCAACTCTCAGGAAGAGCCAGATACCAGTCTGGGGGGATGAGATAACCAGGCGTGTAGATGAAGTCGGAGTAAAAGCGAGGCGTGGCGAATGGTTGTTGGATCTCGGGAATGGCCCTGATCTCGTCATACATCGAGCGAATCGATGACACCGTGGATGCAGAGAAATAGAAGCTTTCGTTCTCTGGGTCGCCATCAAGATCCGATGTGAGTGTGACCGCCGTTCCAGGAATCCGCCATGAGTTGGTTGGCGTTGAACGACGGTCATTGAGCTGTTTCATCCCTTCCACATCGGGGACTTCAATCACCTGCCGGCTGTGGGTCAGCACGTAATCGAGCACGTGCTTCAACTGAATCGCTGCCTCATCGGCCATGTCATCGCGAACGCTCTTGGGTATCGAGCTGGCATCCAGTGCCTTGACGGCCAGACCAAACAAGAGATTCGTGTCGTCAATCCGTTCCTGACGTGACTGATCTTTGATGGTGAATTTCCGACCGAGACGGTCAGCACGCAGGCCAACATCAGCCATCACGGCATAGAAGTTCAGCAAGGTGGTCCGAGGGCTGTCGCCCACCACCTGATCAAGCACCACATCACTCCAGGTCTCGGAGGACTTCACCAGCTGTGGGTAGAACGGCTGATCCTCAATCGGAATCAGACCTTTAGTGTTCTGGGGTTGTGGCTGAGAAGCCTGCGTCGCTGTGACAGGCAGCAGCGCCGACCCGATGCTCAAGGCCACTGCCAGCAGAGCAACCAAAAGAAATCGCAGCGTTCGCAGGAACAATCGCGTAAACAGTCGCGTTAACAGTCGCCTCACCAGGCTTTGAGCACAAACCATCTGTCTGCTCACGGTCACTGGCCGAAATGGTGGCAGCCCCTCACCCCTGCTGACCAGCGACACTGCAGATAGTGCCACCAACCACTTGCTACCCCCATTGCTGGCGTTAGGGTGCCGGCACTGACCCGCCTGACAACGTGACCCTGTCTCCAAGCCGCAGTGATACCCAGGACATGGCCAAAACCGTGTCCAGCAATGGGGACTTCCCCGCCACAGCACCCGCAGCCAATCCAGTTTTCTATCGGACCTACAGCCGGCGCAGCACCGCTGGACGAGAAAGCTGGAGTGAAGTTGGAGCCCGAAACCTCGGCGGTTTGCAGAAGCTCGGCCAGCTGACTGACGAAGAGGTTTCGCTGCTGGCTCGGATGCAGGCCGACAAGAAAGCCTTGCCTTCAGGACGTTGGCTCTGGATCGGCGGCACCCCCTGGATCGAACGCCAGGAGAATTTCTCAGGCTCCTACAACTGCACTTCCACCAATCTTGTGGACTGGGAAGCCTTCGGTTTGATGATGGACCTGGCGATGATGGGCTGCGGGACAGGCGCCATCATCGAGCCGCACCTGATCGATCGACTGCCGGTGGTCACCAACCCGATTGAGGTGATCAAAGTCACCGACATCGGTGCAACACCTGCGGGTGAGCGTCAGGAGTCAACGAGCCACAGCATCGATGGCGACACGGTTTCGATCCGTGTTGGCGACACCCGTCGTGGCTGGGTCGACAGTTATCAGTTGCTGCTCAACCTCAGCAGTGATGAGCGTTTTGCAGGTCGAACGGTCAAGGTTGAGATTGACCTTTCTGACGTACGACCTGTTGGCGAAACCCTCAAGGGCTTCGGCGGCATGGCCAACCCGGTCAAGCTGAAAGATCTCTACGGACGTGTCGCCCGCCTTCTGGGCAAAGCCGTTGGACGCAAGCTCACATCGATTGAATGCTGTCTGCTGATTGATGAAGCTGCCGTCACCATCGTGGCCGGCAACATCCGTCGTAGCGCTGGAATGCGTCAGTTTTCATCCAACGACACCAGCGCAGCTGGAGCCAAAGACAATCTCTGGCAGCAGGATGCTGATGGCAATTGGCGGATTGATCCAGAGCGTGATGCCCTGCGCATGGCCAATCACACTCGGGTTTATCACACTCGTCCCAGCCGCGAGGTGGTGCTGGATGCGGTCACCCGCCAGTTCCACAGCGGTGAGGGAGCGATCCAGTTCGCACCTGAAGCGATTGCTCGATCCAATGCCGACCTGCTCTCCACCCCTGAACTGCGTCGGGAATTCATCGACATTTATTGCGATCAAGGCAAGGAAGAAGCAGGTCGCTGGCTGAATCTGAATCACGGCCCAATTGCTGATGACGAACTCGAGCATCGGCTCGGCCGCTATGGGCTCAATCCATGCGGAGAAATCCTTGGTGCTGATTTCCACTGCAACCTGGCGGAAGTTCATCTCAATCAGATCGACCCAAGCGATGACGAGGGACAACGCGACGCCTTCAGGGCTGGAGCCCTGTCGGTGGCTTGCCTGCTCAACCATCAATTCGAAGTGGAGCGCTATCGCCAAAGCCGCGCCTGGGATCCGATCGTTGGCGTGAGCTTTACGGGCTTATTCGATTTCTTTGTGCACGCCTTTGGAACTCCCTGGCTGAAATGGTGGGAAGCCGGTCGCCCGGACACGGAGGAAGGCCGTGAGTTCAAGCGTCAGGAAGCCGATTACCTCAGTCGCTGGAAGACAACGGTGAATGAAGCCGTTTGGGAGTATTGCGACCGTCATGGACTGCGTCGCCCCAACCGCTGCACCACGGTTCAACCCGCCGGCACGAAGAGTCTGCTCACCGGTGCTGCCCCTGGCTGGCACCCCCCTAAAGCGCAGCGTTTCATCCGACGCATCACGTTTGGCAAGAACGATCCTGTGGCGATGGCCTGCATGGATTACGGCTACACAGTGGTGCCTTCCCAGTCCGACAAGGACGAGCAAGGTCGCTTGCTCGATGATCCGTTTGACAGCCGCTGCACCGAGTGGCTGGTTGAGATTCCCACTGAAGTGAGCTGGGCCAACCTGCCTGGCGCGGATGCCGTGGACATCAACTCCTTCTCAGCCATGGCCCAGTTTGATTTCTACATGCAGGTGCAGACTCACTACACAGCTCACAACACATCGGCGACGATCGAGTTCCGTGAGCATGAAATTGATGCGCTCGTCGACGCACTGCACGGCAGCATCGACCGTGGAGATGGCTACATCTCAGCTGCCTTGCTGGCCCGTTTCGATGCCAATGCCACCTTCCCCAGGCTTCCATTCGAACCAATCGATGCCGCGACCTACGAGCGGATGCAATCCGAGGTGATCCAGCGTCGCGTGAGTACTGATTTCTTCGAGGCTCTGCAGCACTACGACATGGGTGAAATCAGCGAAGCCGGCCCTGCCGGCTGTGATTCAGACAAGTGCCTGATGCCTCTGGCAAAGCCCAACAGTTGAAAGCAAGAGGGAGTCATCCGGTGGTGACTCCTTTAAAATGTTCTTGCGGACGTCATCGATGTCACGCAGCTTGGAGAGGTGGTCGAGTGGTTTATGGCTCTGGTCTTGAAAACCAGCGTGGATGCAAGTTCACCGTCGGTTCGAATCCGACCCTCTCCGTTCCAGAAACCCAGTCTTTGACTGGGTTTTTTAGTGTCTGAAAGGGCTTTCAGCGGGTCTGCAGCAGGGCTTCCGGGGGAGCTGTACTGCCTTCAAATGTGCCAAAAAGGGGCATACTGAGCCCCTGATGTGTCGAAAATATGGCGCTGGATCTGACCGCAACGACCGCCAGCCTCAAGGCTCGGGGCATCCGCGGAAGCTTGCTGTCTGAAAAGGGATCTTTCTATTGGCGCGTTCGTGTGACCGATACCGAGGGCGAACGAAAAACTCGAAAAATTCCGCTGCGGTTGGCCGCAGAACCCTCAGCCCTTGCATTGGCTGAATCCAGAATTGTTGAACTCTCTGGTCAGATTCAGGAGCAGGGGGCTCTCCCCGATCAGCTGCCTTGGGATGTCCGCAAGGTGGTCCCCGCCGGCAAGAAAAACACCGTCACCGTGGCAGTGGCGGTCCAAGCCCTGGAGGTGGATTTCTGGAAAGGCAAGATCAGAACCACTGCAGCTGAGCGCACCTGGGAACGGTTGAAAGCAGAGACAGATCGGCTGCCGCAGCAAGCAACGCTCACCATGGATCTGCTTGTGGGAGTCGGTGAGCAGCAGAAGCCCGGCAGCCGAACCCGCCTCGAATTTCTGAAAGTGTCGAAGCGGCTGGCCAAGCTCATGCGCGTCGGGGGCACCGACCGCCTCGATGATCTGAAAACGCCTTACGAACCGGAAGCTCGCGGCATCCCAAGCGATGCGGAGATTCAGCAGGTTGTTGAGGCCACGATTGACGATCCAACTTGGGGCTGGGCAACGTGAACGCTTGCCACGTTCGGCTGCAGACCGTCTGAATGCTTTTCAATGCGCACTTCTGATGACGGCACCGCGCAGTGCCTCACCATTAAAAGGGAGGTGAAACTCCCCACCTGGCGCACTGCTCTCGCCCTGCCGGTCTGTGATCTCTCCGAACCTGAGCGGTTGGTGCCGTGGGATGTCACTACTCCGGCGAAATACGACAGCAAACACGCCAAGCTCCTTTGTGATCGGTGGCAGGGTTGGCTGAAACGGCGATTCCCTGGGATGCAGCTCTATGGCTTCAGACATGCCTGGGCAATTCGCAGCATCAGCAAAGTGCCTTCGACATCAATCGCGGCGAAGTGCATGGGCCACGACATTGCCGTGCATCACCGGGAATATCACCGCTGGTTGGATCAGGCCGACATCGCCGCAGTCGCGTTGGCGATGCAGAAAGCAGCCTGATTAGACGCTGCTTGATCCCTGCAGCAACCTCTTCGGCGAGTGAAAATGGGGATCGGTTGCTGAGCCCTGCATGTTTCTCGAAATCCCCGTGTTGCTCGAAGCAGGCATCTCGGTGAACGATGAAATTGCGACTCACATCCACTGCCTTAAGCAGCCTGATCTGACTCCAGAGGATCGCGACCACATCGAGCAGAACCTTGCTCGAGGTTGTGCTCGTGGCCTGCAGCTCATCGCGCTGCATCAGCTGCACCTGTCTCTCCGCCTCGATGAGCTGTGCGTGTGTTGCGTTGATGATCAGAAAATGACAGCCGAGTGAGTAATACGAGGCTAATCTGAGCCCTTAATTGACTCAAATCAGGAATCGATCTCTTTGATATAGATCAGTAACTCATTGAATTCAAATGATTCGCAACCATCAACATCAACCTTATCCTCATCAGTCCAAATCAGCTGCTTTGCGCAAACAAATCTGGTCTTAAGCTCTTCTGGAGAATTGATTGAGTACTCCATAGAAAGAAGTTCAACCAAATGATTAAGATCATCTGAGTCGAACAAATCAACCCCAGGAATCAGCTGCCGTAATGCGTCCTGAAGGTTGAGCGGCGACATCCTTTCATTCAATGGTTGCTCTTGAAGCATGCCCACTGATGGATGTGTTGCCAATCAAGAGGAAGGCCGCCCCTCCCGGTGGAAAGACGGCCTACTTCGCTCGTTTGTGCATTGTTCAACCCATCGCTTGTAGAGAAAGGAAGGGGTCGAAGCTTCTGGCTAGAGGCGCCCTGGGGCCATTTGCTCTAGGTGTCGGGTTGTTTTCTCCTAGGGCACCTAAGGCGGTGCAAACGGAGCGGCGATTGGCGTGACGTATCTGAGGTGTACCTAACCAAACGACCAACCCAGGTCATTGTTGAGACTGTTGGAGCAGGGGCCAGAAGTCAGTCTGCTTCTGCGATCTGCGCTGGTGGAGTGTCAGCTGTCAAAGCTCCTCCGATCTCGATAAACATACTTTCGTCAGCGAACACACATATGGCAACCAGCCATCCTGCTCATTGCCTTCACCGGCAAAAAATCCAATAGTGAAGACGGCTTGCCCAAGCTCAGATGAGGGGCAGTAATGACGACGCCTCGAACCGCTGCGAACTGGTCTCTAGCCCTGCTGTTGGTGCTTGGCCTAGCGCAGCCTGCTGCAGCCCTGGAAACCGTCACCATCCGCAGCTGCTACGACGGCGACACCTGCCGCAGCAATACCGGCGAAAAGATCAGGCTGGCCTGCATCGACACTCCCGAGCTGAAAGGGAAACGGGCTCAGCCTGAACGAGCCAGAGCTGCTAGGGATCACCTGCGGGCGATGGTCGAGGGAAGGTCTGTCGGCCTTCGCCGGATCACCAAAGACCGTTATGGCCGGACTGTCGGTGAGCTGTTCGTCGACGGGATGAATGTTCAGCAGGCGATGGTCGCCAGCCGCCATGCAGAGATCTATTGGAAGTACGCCAGCCAGTGCCCCTGGACGCGGTGAATACCTGATTGAGGGAGCCCTAAGCCGGCACGTTCACTCTTCCGGGTGATGTGAATCCGATTGATTCCGGAGATGGTGAAGAGGTCCAGGAGGGATGACCTCCACATGGAATTGAAACCGGGGAATTTGCTCCTGATGAACCACTCTGAAAAGATCCTCAAACCGAACTTTGAGGGCGGATGTCCCCTCTTCCAAGCGGCATTCATGGGGCATAGACCGAAAAGATACCCCTCGGACTAGAAAAAATGAAAAGCTTTTCTGACTACATCGAAAACGTGTCTGCGATCGAAGCCATAGAATTGTATGAAACACAAAATCATATTTTAAGGGAAGAATTCAGTGATATGAATTCTTATCAACGCAAAGAACTTTCCATGATCACAGCACGCAGAAAGCGAAAGTCAATTCTCGACGTTCACTGGCTAAATTTCTGTTGGCAACTGAAAGATGCTAAGCAAACACCTTCTGGCACTTGGAAATCATGCCCACCTGAGAAGTGACAGTAATTAGGGCCTACGGGCGCAACCAAGCAAAGCCCGGCATCATGCGCGGACTAACGCCTGATCCATACTTCGCCCTCTCTTCATTGGGTTGCTGGCTTCTGCTATTGCTATCGCCTCGCCAAGCGCAGGACTGTTCATATTGATTTTTTCGATTCAGCTTTGCCGGTGAATATGACTGAACTTCAAGCCAAATCTGACTACTCCTTCCAACGAAGGATCTTGAAACCGTATCTTCTTGTGCGGCTGCCCCTCTTCCGACTTCTAAACAGCAGGCGTAGACCGAAAGGGTTCCAAACGGTGACACATCATGTCCCAAGAACAGCTCCAAGCATTCATCGAAAAGGTCCAAGGTGACACCCGTCTTCAGGAGAAGTTCAAAGCTGCTGATGATTCAGACGCAGTTCTTGCGATTGCGAAAGAGGCGGGATTTATGATTTCTGCTGATAAGATGGCTCAATCAGAGATGACTGAAGAAGAGCTGGAAGGCGCGGCTGGGGGGCTGCGGCGGCCGGGGTGTGTTAATTCTTTCGGAACCCCCCCGGTCAATCCTTCACTGTTTCACTGTTCGACTAGCACTCCCTTCTGTGACTAGAACTCGACCGATGTGAGCCTACTCATCAAAAACCCTGCGCAGGGGTTTTTTATTGCTTCAATCACCCCAAAAAAGACCATCAATCAGCCTTCAATACCTGGCACGATTGAGCAGAGATAGACGGGGCTTAATTAGCAATCAAGCCTGGAATCAACTAGCAACTCCGGCCAATACTCGTTCAGCGGCAGCCCGATCCACCGGGACGCCCGAGCACCGGTGCATCGTTATGGCCTGCAGGGATCCCTTAGGCACTGCCTTATGGACCGGCCCCCGCAGTCACGCCACTAATCCCCGATGAAAGGTTGATGTAGCCCTTTTGCATTGCCGATCAGAGCAAAGGGCCTTCGATGTCGGCATCTCTGGCATTGCCCTTGCCGCGGTGGATGTCCTTCACCCTGCGGAGATATTCACGAGTCAGGAAGACGCCTCTGTTGGGGTCAACCTCATCGGTGTTTAGCTGCAGCGCAAGCTGTTGCTCACTGATGCCCATTACTTCAAGGGCCACAGACTGGATGCTGAGCAGGTCTTCCATGCCCTCGTCGACTGCCTTCTTTGCCTCCAGGCCAGCGATGTTGATCGCCTCTTCTGTGATGTTGGCTGCTTTGTTGATCAGCTCTCGGTTGTCCTGTGCAGCAGTGTTCAGAGCACCGACTGAACGGCTTGCATCGTTGGTTTGCTGCTGCAGGTCTGCCAGAGCTCGGCGATACGTCTCGAAGGAGCCGTTGATCTGCTCCTGATTGTTTTTCAGCAATGCCAGTGACTGCTGTTGCAGGGTCTCGCCCGTCTTTGCAGCTTCTGCCATGGCGGTGGTTCGCTCAAGCAGATCGCTAACGGTGGCTTGCATTCCAGCAACTTCCTCGGAAAACAGCATCGACCTTGCGTAGATGGCGCTGCTTGCAGCGTTCCACTCAGTCATTGCCGTCACGTCGGGGCTGGTGCCGAAACGTTCTGAGAGCTCTGCCAGCCCAGCATTGACCTGCTCAACATCAGCCTGCAGCTGACCGATGGTGTCCTGAGTCTGTTGCTGCTGAATCCTGGCGTTGAGCAGTTCACGCTCACGTTGTTGGCGTTCTGCTTCTGCTGCTGATTCCAGCTGTGCCTCACGGTGCTGGCTCTCGATCCAAGCCTTGCGGCCTTCGAGCGGAATGGAGTCGGGGACTTCCCAGCTGGTGCCTTTCAACTCGTCGATCTCTCCTCTGTAAGTGACCTTCTGCATGGATCAATACCCCCGTGACATGGCTTGGAGCTCGGCCTGCTGCTTGGCGATGCCAGCTGCATACATCTGCTGCATGGCGTGCTCATGCGCCTGTTGCTGAGCAGCCTTGGCTTCTGCTCTTTCTGAGGGTGTCTGCACTCCTGCCTCAGTCCTGAGTCGCTTGGCTGCTGCAGGGTCGAGCTCCTCCAGGCGCATCGCCTGAGTGAAATTCCGGGCTTTGTAGGGGTTCGCTTCGATCAGCTGTTTCACCTCAGCGGCCTTTGCCTCATCTCGGCGCTGCTCCTGGCTCTTCGGGGTTGGTGAGAGTGAACCTTGCAGGGCATCAGCCACCAGGTCGGCTGGTGCAGATCCGCTCAGCAGACTCACCAGCTCGGGGTCAGATGCTGCTAACTCGAAGCATTTCGATGCATTCTGTTGCTTCCAGGCTGCAAAATCAGCTGGAAAGGGTTCTGTCGCGCTGAATGTTGCCCAGCGCCGGAGAACCGCAATTGAGCTTGAGAAATCCGCCAAGTTCTCACAAATAACTGCTCCTAAAATAACCCGCTGCCAGGGAACATGCTGCGCTCTTGTTTTCTGTGGAGTTTGACGATGCCCTCTTTGAGATTTGGTGGCCTGTTGTAGGTGCTGCTGCTTCTCAATTTGTTGGCTTCGAGCATCTCACCAGCCTCAAGATGGTGGGCAATCCTCTCAGCTAGGACCCTGCCTCGTGGTGTTGAGGCGTAACGCTGCCCCTTCATTCCGATTGTCACCTTTGAGGCATAGCTATCCAGGCAGTAACGCTCAAAATCGAAGGCATCGGGTTCAGTAGAAGGGGGTTGGACTGTTGATGTGACTGCTATTTGAGGGCAATGCTTCAGTTGCTCCGCTGCTCTTGCATGAAGTGCAGCGATGCCATCATTAAACCTGCGGGGCATTGATTGGCGGTCGTTTCTTACCCGGAGTCTGCATTAAAAAACCCCAGCTGGTGGGCTAGGGGAGGGTAAAGAGTGTCGACACTGTTCGTCAATCAAACCAGATCTAGCTTAATTTATACACTCTTAGTTTACTACTAATACTAGTTACTTAAGTAGATATATCTATAAGGTAGAAACCATTTTTCAAGCTGTCTGCAGTCGGTTTGACGGCTGTTCGGAGATTGATTGGGCGTTGACAAAAAGATCGTCAAGGTACCGCTCAGTCACAGCTCTGTCAGTACATCCATTCTGGTAAAGGAAATAGGCTAAAGCTGAGCTCATCACTCGATACTGGTCCCAATTGTTATTCATGCTCACAAAAGTATTCAACGCATTATAAAGAACCTCAGGAATTTCAGATTCAAGACTTACAAAAGAGGCTTGATCTTCCGAAAAAGATACATGAGATGTGTTGGCACAGATTTCCAAGTGGTTGCGATCCATTCAGGCTGTATTCGTCACGATTGCCCCACTAGAAAGACACGAAAAGCGACTCACGTCAAAGCCGTCGCACTTTCATCTTCAAGCTGTGATCTCATATGAGACTCACTGGCCTGTCGACTGCGCATAGATCGACGATGATCAAACACTCCCCCAAACAAGGGGGGGCAATCCTGTCAAGAACCTTAAGGCACAAAAACTAAAAACCACAGATCAGCGGCATGGCGGAAGATCTCAAGGAATTTTTGTGGAAAAACACGCTTCTATCCGTGGAAAAAGACTCTGCTTTTCCACAAAGCTGTGCACCATAAGCCTTGCTGATAATTCAAAACTCTCTCAAGACTCGGACTTGGGGTAGACGCTTGAGATCGTTGATGGGCTCTAGCCAGCGAGAAGCACGGGTATTGCTGGCTACTTTTTACGCAGGCAGTCTTATCCAAGTCCAACTCTGAGTGACCCTCTAAAGCACGTCAGCCCGCAAAACTCACTCACCAGGGGGGAGGGCAAGATAAAAACAGAATGTTGCACTTATCTAGAGATTATTGCGAATTGATGATGCTTCGCTTTTCGGCTAAGTAATGCTTACCTGATTGGCACGCATCACACTTGCAGGCGTTCGCTTTGCTTTATCAGCGCTTGCCTCCTGAGAAAGCATTACCGAGTCATCAATAGCGCCTCCTTATTGCTAAGCAATAAGGCCCGAAACCGGCCGGATTTGCGGTGCTCTGCCCGGATCTGTTGCTGTCACTGCTTGGTTGCTCTTCTATCGATAGAGCAACTAGGATTAAGGCTGATTCGAGCCCTCTTGTGAAGGTCAATCGCAACGGTCAGGCCACAGTGCTCACCACCGAGCAGCTGGATGAACTGTTGGCTGCTGCTCCGTCACCTCGTTATCGCGCTCTGTGGTCGCTGCAGCGATGGTCAGCAGCTCGCATCACCGAGACCCTGGTCCTGACATGGGGCGATGTTGCTGCCGGTCACGTCACCTATCGGAAGGCCACCACTAAGACAAAGGCCACCAAGCAGATCCGCAGCACCGACAGGCTTCAGGCTGCTCTGGATGACTACCGCCAGGCTTGGGCTGATGAGCATGGCCACGTTCCTGCAGCTGGTGAGGTGCTGTTTCCTGCCAGTGGCAGCACCCACACTCCGATGAGCAGGCAGGCAGCTGACAAGGCCCTGCGGTCAACTGCCAAGCGACTCGGCTTCGAGGGTGTCTCGACTCACAGCTTCCGCCGGAGTTTTGCCACTGGTGCTCTGAAGCGAGGGGCATCATTGCCTGCAGTGCAACGGGTTACGGGCCATCAATCACTTTCCGGGCTCACTCCTTACATCGAGGTGGATGAGGTTGATGTGATGGCCGCCCTGGCTGGTGCATAACTAAGGCCAACAATCAGAACAGCTGCCCGGCCGATGTTGCCGGGCTTTTTATTGCCTTGCGGGGGTGGCGGTGGATTCTGTTGCTGCGATTTTCTGAGGATGGTGAGAAACAGAATGGAGCTGAGTGATGCTTTCTCCCCTCCTGATTATTTTTGCCGCCGCTTTGGGGTGCCGGGGGGTTGCGATATCTCTAAGACGTTAACCCTGAATCAGTTTTCCCTGCCTGTGATCTGAAGCAGCTTGGCGCTGAGGCCCAGAGCACCGATGGCATTGCTGTGCTGCCGGGATTCGATTGACATTGTTGCCACCTTTTCGAGTTTCTCCAAGGCACTGGCAACCCAATCTTTGCGATCCATCTGATCGAATCGCTCTCTGATGACGCCACGCGCTTTCTGTAGGTAGGTCTCAGCCTGACGTGTGCTAACCCCCCATTCGGACGAGCAAACCCGAACGATCTCGCCAGTTGGCTTGCACAGGCTGATCAGCTCGATGATTTTGTCTACTCGACGGGCTGAAAGTTCCTTATTTGCTTTCTTTACTCCTTTCCCATAAGTATCGGCGCTCATCTTTTTAGTGCCGTTGAATTGCTGGCCTCATTTTAATCACCAAGCTGGTGCGCTGGCAGCGGGTGCAATCTTCCGCTGATTGATTAGTTAATCAAGTAGGGCACAGACTCAATAAAAAGCCCCACTCTCTTGAGCAGGGCATCTTTTATTGGTGTGTTTTTAGAAATCAGCAGCACTCACAGCTGTTGCAGCACTGCTCACCGCCAGCATGGCCGTCCGCGCAGGGTTGGGAGCAGAACAGCTTGCCGTCCTTCTCAACTGCAGTTTGGGGCGAAACAGTGCAGCCACAGGGCTCACATGCACAGGTAGGAGTTGAGACAGCCATCAGCTTTCCTCGTTTCTCCCTTCTTTATAGGACGGGCAACACTCACAGGGCATCCCCCAAGCAGGTGAACTGCTGTCACTGGGCCTGCAATTCCTTGAGACGACTCAAGCTGATGTGCCTCTGACCGTTGGGTTGCATCGATCCTGCTGCTTCCCAGGCTGGTGATGCAGGCCCTGAATAGATCTCAACGGCATCGCCGGTCTTGCTGATCTGCAGGACAATCAGCCGCTCGGCTGTCGGCACCATCCCTCGCAGGGCCACTCCTGTTTTGCCTGTAGTCGCCTTGATCTCCACCGCCCTGCCTTCTGAGTCGTGGGCATCGACTGATTCAACGGTGTTTGGCTTGGAACATTGGTCAAGCAATAGCTGATAAGTGAGGTAGGCGATGGCCACCACCACGGTCGGTTAAATGATCAGCTGTTGATTCCCTGAGAAATTAATGAGTAACATCAAAACTGGATTTCCCCAGAAAGAGGGATGCAAGGATCCGGAATTCAACAGATATTGAAAGAGTCATAAAAGAGCATTATCTCAGATGAGTTACAACTATTTAATCTGCTGGTCTCAGATGGGTTTCGCTAAATATGGCAAAACCGCATCAGACAATCCACATCAAAGATTAAAGAGCAGGTTTGCAGAAGAACGATGCGAATGGGGTGAACCAGATAAAATGTGGGTATGGAAATTCTCAGACAATGAAAGCGCTGCCAAATGTGAAACTGAGTTACACAAGTGCTGCAGGGAGATTGCTCTAAACAGTTGGCCAGAATTTAATAAATTACATCCTTGGAGACACGGTCCAAAGGAAAATGGAATGTATGGAGATTGGTGGTTGCCTTGTATGTTGCTCGTAAGAGTTGTTGCCAGAGGCATTAAGAAACATGGTGGAACACGTATGAGAGGACCAAGCGATGAGCAATCCTTACCTGAATTTTCGGCCATAACCTTAGAGACCATATACGCCAACATCCTTCAGATCCATGAGCGCTTAAACCTCCTGGAACAGCATCTAACCGCTAATTAATTTTCCACCCCTCCAGGAAGAGTCTTTTTTCCATTCAGAGGTTGATGCTTAACAAGCCCACCTCTGGCAGGTCGATCCGAAAGGATCGAGGCTGTTCTGTTGTTGATGTCGGTAGCAACTCTGTCTCGCTCAGCCAAGCGGTTGCTGTCGACGATGGCCTGCAGCTGGTTGCTGACCTGTTCTGTTCCGATCCAGGCAGAACCCATCAGCCCTGGTTGTGACCTCAGCCAAACTCCCTGCGCTAACGCCCGGACTCCAGCGATAAGGAGAGCCCCTGCCTGATGCTGGGCTTTCAGGCCAGTAAAAAAGACCCACACCAGGCGTAGTGCCTTGGCCGGGTCCGAGTGATGGGGAAGTCCAGTTTGCTACCGCCAGCCGTTCGCGTCAACGCTGCATATGGTGTCCAGTGCATACCAAATATGACTTTGTACACCTAGATACAAAATTCACTGAAAGTCTGACTAATCTTTGCGCATCGGCCGGGTGATGGGGATTTTCCAGCCTTTGTAATTAAGTCGCCGCAAAAACGGCGGCTTTTTTATGACCTTGGCTCATGGCCCATCAAATAACGGCCCTCTCCACTTCGACGGTAATTGACTCCAGCCTGTCTTAGGAATCTGTTGGATCTGACAGCCATCAGCACTGTCCTGCGTCAGCTAGTGATGACGCGAAGAGGTTGAGCACATGGAGATGGCTACGAAGTGGGTTCCCTCGCTTTGACCAATCGTGCAGATGTATCTCGCAGACTGCCTGTTTCCGGATATTGAAAGCCAGCTCGCTGCTTACAAGAGCTTTTGCGAGTTGTGGGATTCAGGTGAGATGGCCAAGGCTGACAAGTTTCCAGGCTTTGAGATGTTGTTTCGCGTTCATGCACCTGGTGCTGGCCGTGTAACCGCACTCTTCAAAGCTGAGAGCGATGCACAAATTTTTGAGCACTTCGCTCCTTGGCGTGCTCAGTACGGGATCGAAATGGATTTCACGCCAGTGATCGGTTGCCAAGACGTTGTGGACCATCACAAAAAGCTGTTCGCAAAAATGGGCTGAAGCCTCATTCCATGCAGCAGGGATGAGTAGTCCCATGGCCAGCGTTCACCCTTTCGGGTGATGCCCATCTCATCCCTGCGGGTGATGCTGAAAAAGCCCACCTCTGGCAGGTCGATCCGAAGGATCGAGGCTGTTCTGTTGTTGTTGTCGACAGTGATCAAAAGGGTGCTGTCGACCATGACCTGCACTTGGCTGCTGCTCGGCTCAACTCCGATCTCAGCCCCTGATGTCATCGTCACGGCTGGTGATGCTGCTCAGTCGGTACTGACATCTACTGGAGTTTTCAGCGAATCCTTCCGACGACATAACCCACCAGCAACCCTGCTGCGCCGCCCAAAACACCTCCGCTCAATGCTGCGCGTTGAGTGACATTGAGGCGTCCACCGAAAACGATGGCAATGGCCACCACCACCAGTAGCCCTGATGTTGCGACCACCGCATCAAGGCTTTGATGCTTTTTGGTTGGTTTGCCTGATGACTGAGGTTTTTTCAACTTCCCTGCCTCTTGATCCAATTCACGCTCGATCCTGTTGATCTCATCGTGTGGGCCTGCCATGCGATCGATTGCGCTCCGCGGATTCTGACCTCTGCAACTGAATCCAGCTAGGGGCTTCCGGGCGTGCGGCGAACTGGGATGAGCAGCTGCTCGGCCGGTGTCGCTGCCCAATGCCCGATACCTAATCAACTAAGTGCTCTGAACAGAATTGCGACTGTCGAAATGTCACCCAACTGTCACCACCGTTTTCGACAGTTGAGCTCCGGGCATAGCCCAGTCATATGAAGGGTTGTACTAATAAAAATCATCAACTGTCGAACTGTCACTCTCTTTTTCTCTTCTCTTCTGAGTCCTTTCTCTCCCTGCTTGGTTCCATCTCTCCATTTCCTTCATAGAGGGCCTGTTTCGTGACAGTTGACTCCCTCGAGCCTGAGAAGCAAGACCAGCAAAGGGCTATGCCCGAAAAAACCCATGCGACAGTTGGGGTGACAGTAGTGGTGACAGTTGCCTCTCGCCTTCGGGCATAGCCCAGTCACAGCCTTGGTTTTGAGGAATCGCCACCGGCAAAATCCTGAATTTTCGACAGTTCGACAGTTGAGCTCCGGGCATAGCCCAGTCCCTGACTGGATTCTCTTGATTAAGAGGCACTCCAGACGACCTGATCAGCCCTTGGAGCCGGAATGATTCGCCCCCTGCCGTATTGCTTTGGCAGTGAGAGCAGCAGCTCTTTCGCAGCCTTTGCGTCTGATGCCCACCTCCGCCTCAGAACTTCCCTGGCAGTGACCTTCTCTTGCCTTCCGCCAAGCTCGATCACCTTGGCCACAGAGGCAGGAATGTCGCTCATTCCGATCTGCGGAGCCAGGGTGTCGAAGCTGTTCAGGAAATACTGAGCCATGCGAACAGCCCTCTCCATGCTCTCGGCACTGATCTTGAGCGGAATGTCGTTCATCGATCCACCAGCTCCAGGCTTGCTGATCAGCGAGGCGTGCTCGATCGCATGGATCCATCCAGCGAATCTGACGAGATAGCCGCGCAGTTTTCCCAGATACGGCGATCGAACACCGCCGCACTGAGCTGCTTCCATGCTGAACTCATCAGCCGCCTTGGCGAAGACGTGCCAGGCATCCTCTGAAAGCTCCACCTCGATCTCTCCGCTGATCTGATCCAGCGAGGAATAAATACGAGTCAGCTCGGGAGTGATGTCACTCTCATCACGATTGGCAGCCGGGAAGACATAAGGCGGAATCACCCACAGAAACCGAGACCAGAAACCATCACCGCCTCTGCTCGCCGCATCCTCACCGCTCAGGATTCCACCGAGGGTGTCCTGTTGGATTGAGCCATAAACGCTCACAGCTGTCTCGGACACAATCAGGCGATCAGCTCCTGATCTGGTGATGTCGATCCCCTCGCCGCTCCACATCGAGAGCCATTGAGGCCGATCCTTTGCTGCCCCGCCTTTTCTGTAGGCATCCATAGAGCCGATCCATGCCGACAGTTCATCCCTGGCCATCACCAGCCCGAAGGTCATCGGGTTAGTCAGTGATTTCGCCATCCCCTCAAAGGTGGTGTCTGAGGCGATTCGCTGCCGTGCCGCCGGCACTTTCTTTTGCTGATCCTTCGGAAGGTCTTCCTGCCGAGCTTTTTCTTCCTTCTCGATCTGATCGCTCAACTCATCCCACTTGTTCAGCGGTGCCAGAACTTGCCTGCTGACTGGTGTCTTCATTTCGCTGGCTCCGCCGACTCGACCGATCCAGAACACCATCGGCTCGGTGTAGCCGACCTTCACCTTGGTTCGATACCGCCTGCCAAGGATCGAGGCCGATGCGGACAGGAATGGAGGCAGCATCGCCAGCTCACTGATCGGGAAAGCCTTTGCTCGGGTGCTCAGCAGTTCGGCAACAGAGGTCGGAAGCACTTCGCGCAGCTGCAAACAATCCTTCTTTGCATTCTCGAAGCGATCGAGTTGCTCTGCTTGCAGTTCCTTGTCGAGGTTCTCTTTCTCGCTCAGGTTGCTGTCGAACTCATCACGATCCAGGCCCGCCAGCTCCCACAGCCACAGCCCGAGCAATGTCTGCTCTTCGGGGGTTGGTGATGCCGGTCTGGCGACTCCGTAGGAGCACCAATGCGCAGCCCACTCACCGAGGCCGCCCTTCCTATGACTCGCCCAGCAATAGAAGTGATTGGATTCGGCGAACAGCCTCAGGCTGTTGCCGCTGTAAACGCCGCTCTCACGAACAGTGCTGAACGGTGATTGGCCTTCTGCGCCCTCTGCTGTCTCTACGAAAGCGAACTCAAAGCCAGGCCAGCCGCGTTTCTCCTGCTTCTCGATCAGCGTCCCCTGCCTGGCAACGAACTCGAACGCACCAGCGAGGCCGTGCTGTTCAAACAGCTTCTCTTCTGCGTGGCGAATCTTCCAGCCGAGCTCTAATTCAGTACGCCTCCACTCAACCGGCGGATCGAACTCACCATCATTTCCGCCGTTGCTGCGAGCTTGGCTCCAAGCAATCGCCATTGCCTCATCCATCTCCCAAGCGAACTCAGGTGATTTCCAGTTGGCGGGCAGTGCGCTCAAAGCTTCCCGGTATTCACTCCAGCGGGTTTCGAGGTGGTCAACCTTCCAGCCGCGCTGCTTGGCTTCCGCCTCCAGAACCCGGCGCACCTCGGCCAGGTCATAACAATGGTCAGCTGCTTCGATCAGCCTCTGCTCAGTCGTGGCTGCCCCGCCTCGAAGGCGTTTCGAGTTTGGCCTCAGAGCACCCGGCAACCTCATCCGGCGTGCCTTGCTGACGACAGCTGGATCACTGCCGGCCAGGGCTGTGAGCAACTTCAGGACCGGGAATGCATCGTCAAAGCTGGCAACGCTGTCTAGGTGAATGTGGCCATGTACCGACTTGCCGCCACTGCTCACCACGGTCAGTGAGAACCCGAGCCCTTTCAGCCAATCAACCCGCTTGAGCTGCTCCTCCTCGCTGATGTCATCCCACTCCAGATAGAGCTCTGGCAGGCCAAGCGCCGTCCGCTTGCCCATGGTGGTGAGCGCAGTGTTCCGATCGAAGTCGGTCTGGCTGGTGAGATAAAAACCGCCTTTTGTTCGCGCCTTGGCGTTACTGGAATTTGTCTTAATCTACTCCAGGCACTTGGCAGTCCCTTCCCGGCAGCCGTCATTCGGATTCGGGCCATACAGATTGCTGCTGAAGCTGTGCTGCATGGATTCGCCCAACTTGAGCCATGACGCTTCCTTGCCGTCTTTGTCGGTTGCTTTAAGCGGCGCGAGCTGCAGCTCTCCGTCATCTCCGAATCCGAGCAGGGCAGGTCGGTCGCCGCAGATCACAAAGGTGATGCCGTCTGCGATCACCGTCTTTCTGATCGCCAAGAATCTGACGGTCGGGTGATCGAGATTCTTCAGATCACTACGCAGGGTGATCGGCTTTCCAATCGCTTTCGCTGCTGATTGCCCTGCAGCTGGTGAATCTGTTTCGCCCCATGGATCGGGAGCCTGGGGGTTCTGCACTGACCACCCGGCAGCGTTGGCAACATCAGCGAACTCCTCAACCTTTCCGCCGTTCTGAATGAAGCGATCCAGAACCTTCCGAGCATCCTTGCTGTGGCCGTTGAGAGCACCGTCGACAATCTTCGAACGGTGGCCTGTAAGTCTTCGGCGATCCTTCTCAATCTGAGGAAGTTGATCGAATGGGCCGTCGTAGCGAGTGCCCCATTCGGTCTCTTTCTCTACGACCTGAGAAGAATTAGTTTTCGGCTTTCGAGGGGCCATCAGCAGGGCTGAAAAATAAAGATCGGGGGTGTGGTGATTGATTGATTGAGGCGGGGTGCTGATCAGTCAGCGGGATCGGTTGAAGCGAGCTTTTTCTCGAGTTCGATCTCTTTCAGAACTCTTGCTTTCGTCGCTTCGGCTGCTTGGTTCAGCGCACTGATGTGGAGGTGCTCGTCACTTGAGGGCGGCAGCATGGTGCGCATCAGTGAATAAGGCTCAACAACAGCGAGGCGCATCTCGTCAGAGCCATGCCACATCAGCGATCGAATGTGGAACATCAGCTCCCTGCACCAACACTCACGAATCTCCAAATAGGCAGTTGGCTTTGTCTCTGACAGTGCATGGCGATGCCCCAGCACACATATCAACCAACACTGTTCAACCGCCCTATCAAGGGTCAGCGAGATCTCTATTTGACGATCTCCTTCATGCCACTTGTGAGCATCTGCCACTGTCCGACGCAACCCAGGCTCAAACCAATCAATCGCTGCATCTTCCAGCAGACACCAGTAGCCCTCGGGCATGAAGAACTTTCTGGTGCGGTCAAGGGGTTTGATAATCAACGGCCCGCGTTCTGGATAGGCGTCATATTCCGAGGTGCCTCGCAGATAGTCAGGCCGGTCATTGATCCACTGGTACGCGATATCAAGATCGCCAAACCTGTTGAGAATCAGATCATCGACCTGCTGCAGATGGTCGTGAAGACGCTCCTCAATCGCGTTTTGCCTGGCGAGCCGCCTTTCTTCTCGAACCTGCCGCTTGCAGTCATCGAGTGACATCGAATCGTCAAAGACGGGGGATTGGTCTGTGGTTGTTGCTAAGGTCATGGGAAGGAAATTAGGTTTTTCTGCCGCTTCGGAATTCGTCTTCCGAGGCGGTTTTTTATGCCTGGTGTTCAGAGTGGTTCGTGGAGGTTGATGCCCTCAGCGAGAGCGCCACGCCACAACCAAAGGCGGATGATTCGGCCCTCTGAACAACGCTCGCAAAGCGCTCGGGTGAGCAACTTCGCGTAAGCAGATGCGCCACAACGAACAGTGATCTGCCTGACAAGTGGTGGCAGATGTTTTTCCTCGTATGGCTGCAACCCTCCAGCGCAATTTGCGCAATTGGTTGAGGTTGTCAAAACTGATTACTCCTAGCGAGTGAACAAAGACTAGCAAGATAATTCAGATTAATGCACATCAATGTGACTGCAATCTTCTCTCTTGCTAGTTACTTAGGCAGCTATTTATGGGAATTGATCTCCCTGCTGACAAGCCAGCTGGTGCTCCACCCGATCCAGCACCTTGAGATCTTCACTTGAATGAAAATCGATGGCATCCCGATAACGCTCGCGCCAGAGCGAAGCCGCTGCCCGGGCATCGTCAGCATGGTTTGCCATGCCGAGGCCCTCGAAGTAGCTGGCCCTGAGCTGCTCGAACCTGATGCCGGTGGCGGCCACATCGGCCGCAGTGATTCTTTCCCTCATGAGCGGGCCATCTCCAATGCTTTGTCTCTGGCGGTGTTGATTCGTGCCATCACCTCAGTTCGACCTCCTCGATCTGGGTGGTGAATTCGCATCAGTTCTCGATGCCGAGTCCGTACTTCTGAAGCCCTGGCGGTTGCATCCAGGCCGAGGATTGCGAAGGGTTCAGAGGAACGCCCCAAACCTCCAGATAACAGGCTGGCTAGCTCCAGCTGTGAAACCGAAGCAGCCAGTCGCACGTTCTCCTTCTGGAGCTCCTGAATCTCTTTTTCAAAGCGCTCTGATCGATTGAGGTAAAAGCGAAATGACACCTCAAGCTCAGAGTTTTGATGTCTGAGGAAAGCAATCTCATCTGCTTTCTTCTGGCAATCGTTGTCCTGCGGCATGTCGATAAGACCGGCCGCATAGCGGAGGTGTTGCCGAGCCTTGTCATTGCGATGGATGGCTGGCCATGTGGCCAACTCACACAACGTCTCGACAACCTCGTTCAGGTTGGGTTGCTGCATCAGCGCTCACCTCGCTGAATCTGCTCGGCGCAGACAGTCGCCCGTTGTCGGTCGAACACGTACTGAAACCGAGTGCCACGCTTCTTTTTCACGAAGCAGCTCGGGTCCATTTGCCCGGTCTCGCACCACCGGATCAGGCATCGTTTGCTGATGCCAAGCTCCTGCGCGAACTTCGCGCTGGTGGTGTGGCGATTTCCCGGCACGGGTAAGTGCTGAATCGCTTTGTTCAGAATTTCGCGGAGATCCTGAACCTCGCCGGAAAGCGCAGCAATTCGCCCCTCAAGAGTTTGATGTTCCATTGTTGATGGAGCAAAACCGCCTGGATCCCTCTGGAACCTGTTGCGGGTGATTTTGCGTCCGAGCTTTCAATGTGCCGGTGACTTATCCCTCTTCGGTCCCCGTAGCGATGGGGCAACAGTGAGGGCCGGGGAGCACCAAACCTTGCTGAAGGGTTCAGACCGTGCCGGTTTCAACTTGCTGAGTTTGCACAACCTGACTCAGGCAGTCAAGCAACTCAAGAGTAATTCGTACTATTTTGCAAATGTGGCATGACAAAACTATTTTTTCATCTGAAGAGCAAAGAAGAACTGAGCTTAGAAGATTTTTGAATTTTTATAACACTGTTAAGCCTCACAAAGGGATTGATAATTTAACCTCATATGATAAACTAGAGAGATATTTTAAACAAAATGTGTAAACAACTCGGTAGAATCTAACAAATTATGAATAATCAAATGTTTGGAGTTATAGGAACTTCTAGAAAAGAATCAGAAAAAAGACTACCAATTCATCCAAAACATTTACTAAAAATACCTAAAGACATTAGAAGTAATATGGTCTTTGAAACTGGATATGGAGAACATTTTGGGATATCTGATGAAAAAATTGCTAGCTTAACTGCAGGCACTGCTTCACGTAAAGATATACTAAAAGATATAGGAAACGTAATTTTATTAAAACCAGTTTTAGAAGACTTTACAGAGATCAAAGAGGGTGGAATAATTTTGGGTTGGTCTCACTGTGTCCAACAAAAAGAAATCACTCAAATAGCTATTGATAAAAAATTAACTATTATATCTTTTGAGTCAATGTTTTCTCTTAATAAAGATAACAAAATAAATGAACATGTCTTTTATCAAAATAATGAATTAGCTGGTTATTGTGCCGTTCTACATGCACTTCAATTAAAAGGAATTGATGGTCTGTATGGAGATCAAAAGAAAATACTAGTCATAGGTTTTGGGTCTGTAAGTCATGGAGCTATACATGCCTTACAAGCAAGAGGCTATAAAGATATAACAATATGTACACGCAGAAGTATTGGTACATTATCGAATGTAATTACAGGGTGTAAATATGTTACTATGCCAAAAGATATTATAAGCAGTAAAAGGTTTGCTAATTTGATTTATAAGTCTGATATGGTTATTAACGGGATATTACAAGACCCTGATAATCCAATAATGTTCATAAAAGAAAAAGACCATTTAAAAATGAAATCAGGAAGTTTGATTATTGATGTTAGTTGTGATCAAGACATGGGATTTTCTTTTTCAAAACCAACTACATTTAAAGATCCTATATTTAAAGTAGATAATATAGATTACTATGGGGTAGATCATACCCCAAGTTACCTCTGGGATACTGCTACTATGACAATATCTCAAGCACTCAGTGATTACTTACCTAATATCATTATAGGCAAAGAAAATAAATCTAAAAATAAGACATTGCTAAATGCTACAGACATCAAAGATGGGATTATCAATAATAAAACTATAATTTCATTTCAAAATAGAAATGAAGAATACCCTTATCATTTTATATAGATTATTTGACTAAATTGTTTTCACCTTTATTGAACATGGTTTACCTCTATTTTCACCATTTTCAAAAGGGCACCGTCAAGTTAACTAATTGAGGTGTAGAAAAGTGCTTCTACTGATTTTTAGAAACAGTAAACCTCATTAATTGAGTTGGCTCTGGCTCGAAAGACCAGTGCCGGGCAAATATGTCGAAAATGTGTCGCAGACTGTCACACATATGCCCAAAGTCCTTGCAAGCAGGGAGGCACAGCTTGGTCTTGAAAACCAGCGTGGGCGCAAGTTCACCGTCGGTTCGAATCCGACCCTCTCCGTTCCAGAAACCCAGTCACTGACTGGGTTTTTTAGTGTTTGAGATGGCTTTCAGAAGGTCTGCAGCGAAGCTTCAGGTGCAGCAACACTGCCTGGAATTACGCCAAAAAGAGGCACAAAGTGCCAACAAAATGCCCCTGGGCCTGAATGCCACTGCAGCCAGCCTTATGGCGCGTGGGATCAAGGGCAGCCTGTATGAGGCGAGGGGGTCCTTCTACTGGCGGGTCTGCGTTGCAGATTCAGAAGGTCAAGGAAGAACTCGCAAAATTCCCCTGCGGCTGCGGACGCAGCCTTCAACCCTGACCCTGGCGGAAACAAGAATTGCCGAATTATCTGCATTGATCCAGCTGGAGGGGGGTTCTGCCCGATCAGCTGCCATGGAACGCACCGAAAGTTGCTCCTGTAGCCAAGAAACACGCCTTCACCGTGGCCAAGGGGGTCAAAGCCTTCGAGGTTGATTTTTGGAAAGGCAAGACCAGAACCACTGCAGCTGAGCGCACCTGGGAACGGTTGAAAGCAGAGACAGATCGGCTGCCGCAGCAAGCAACGCTCACCATGGATCTGCTTGTGGGTGTCGGTGAGCAGCAGGAGCCCGGCAGCCGAACCCACCTCGAATTTCTGAAAGTGTCGAAACGGCTGGCCAAGCTCATGCGCGTTGAGGGCACAGACCGACTCGATGATCTGAAAACGCCTTACGAACCAGAAGCTCGCGAGATTCCAAGCGATGCGGAGATTAAGCAGGTTGTTGAGGCCACGATTGACGATCCAACTTGGGGCTGGGCAACGTGAACGCTTGCCACGTTCGGCTGCAGACCGTCTGAATGCTTTTCAATGCGCACTTCTGATGACGGCACCGCGCAGTGCCTCACCATTAAAAGGGAGGTGAAACTCCCCACCTGGCGCACTGCCCTGGCGCTGCCAGTCTGTGATCTCTCCGAACCTGAACGGGTGTTGCCGTGGGATGTGACAGCTCCGGCGAAATACGACAGCAAACACGCCAAGCTCCTTTGTGATCGTTGGCAGGGTTGGCTAAAACGGCGATTCCCCGGGATGCAGCTCTACTGCTTCAGGCATGCCTGAGCAATCCGCAGCATCAGCAAGGTGCCGTCGACATCCATCGCTGCGAAGTGCATGGGCCACGACATCGCCGTGCACCATCGGGAATATCACCGCTGGTTGGATCAGGCCGACATCGCCGCAGTCGCGTTGGCGATGCAAAACGCAGCTTGATTTGATACCTGCAGCAACCGCTTTGGCGAGTGAATGAGGATCGATTGCCTGGCTCGGATGCTGCTGACTCTCGACGTTCTGCTGGAGGCCGCCACTGCGATGAACGACGAGATCGCGACTCACATCCACTGCCTGCAGAAGCATGAGCTGACTCCTGAGGCCAGGGATCGCATGGAGCAGAACCTTGCTGGCGGTGTCGCCCGTGCCTTGCAGGTGATCGGGATGCACCAGCTGCATCTCTCTTTCAAGTTCGACGAGCTGGCCGTAAAGATGGCGCTCGCCTGATCAGCATCATCGGAGTGATGAGATTCAACACTGCCGCGCGATCGGCTCAGCTGCCCTGCTGTTGATGCTTGGGCTTCCTGCTGCGACCCTGGAGACCGTCACCATCCGCAGCTACTACGACGGCGACACCTACAGAACCACTGGCTGTGAGCGGATCAGACCGGCCTGCATCGACACTCCCGAGCGGCAACTGAGGCGGGCTCAGCCGGAACGGGTCAAGGCGGCTAGAGATCACCCAGCGACGATGAATACAGAGATCACCAATATGAATGCTTGAGAAACTTCTTATGAATTTGCCAGAAAAATGTTGCTTGGTAAGTCATAGTCTCCATCGACCATTTTTCTGCATTTTCATCGGGCAGTTCCTGCATTAAATTAAAGCTTGCACGCAAATTTTTGCAGTCAACAAAAAGTGCCGTTGGCACGAGTAGACCATTGTCAGCCATGGTTTGCGTGGGAGTGGTGACTCCGACTCCAAACGCTGTTTTACTTCCCACGACTCTTGCATAGCTAAACACGTATTTCTCAGGTTGATCGACTTCAAAATAGCCGTACTCTTCACGTGGCTTGCCTCCAATTTGCACGTCGTTTGCAGAAACTTTGGCGAATTGACTAATAGCTGCAATTACAAAAGATGTTGATAGTAATAATTTCACGAGTCTTCGGGTCATTTCAAATATCAATGCTTCCTTTCTTCTAGCAGTTCTTTATCGCTTGGCCGTCGGAGGGATGACCTCCTGACGGAAAAACAACCTCACGCCACCCATTCCCCGCCAAGTGCGATTTTTTATTGCCCTGGAGCGCTCGGCAGGATGTGCGTCACCAGATCAACGTAGACCCAGCGGATCACGCCTGGAGCCGTTCATCCGCAAAGGAGATCAAAAGCCCCTTAATACCATTCACGATATACGAATTTGCCGGGAACCTCGTTGGGTGGCTGAAATGCGGGCCAATCTCCTTTTTTCTCTACATCAAAATACCAATCTTCACCTTTTCGGATCATCCAATACGGAAAAGTATTTACTTTTTATCTACAATCATTAAGCGCTCTTTGGAGAATTCTGCAATAATTTTGTGTGGATCGTCTCTGTAATTCCACGTAGCTCGCGCAGACGTGAATCTTCCGTCGATGCGAATGCTGTTGATATCAATCTGATAATCCACAATATTAATCGGCTTTTTATCAAGATCATATGAAATTGATGCAGCTGTGACCCACCTTTCGGCCTTAGCAGGGGAGGCAACCAGGATCAACGGCAGAGCCAATAGGAGTCGTTTCATCCCATCAGTTTGGCCTTAGTCGGTACCGGGAAGGATGTGGGTCACCATATCAGCGTTGACCAAGCGGATCACGCCTGAATCCACATCGGCGAACTGAAAGAGGTTGTGCATGGAGGGATCACGGGCAGCACCACCGCAGTGGATCACCTGCCCCATCCACCAATCCTTGTCGGCCTTCTCTCCGGTCAGAAGGTCGTGGAGCACGATCACCGTCATGCCTGGAACCACGCTCAGGAAGATCGGCTGTTCTGAGGGGTCCTGTTGGTTGTAGATCCCGTGGTCGACTGACACACTCTCACTATGAGGATAAGTAATAGCCACAAAACAGCAGGTCTGCCCCAAGTTTTTTTGGCAAGACCAAGCCTGATGGTGCCCGGAGTACGGATGACGCTGCTGCTGGCCATGGCTAAGTTTTCTGTACTGGCCAGTCACCGATGTCCCTAGAACAACTCAAGGCATTCCTCGCCAAAGTCAAAGACGATTCCAATCTTCAGGAGAAACTTAAAGCAGCTAAGTCACCTGAAGGCGTTGTGGGCATTGCTAAAGAACAAGGTTATGAATTCACTGCTGATAAGATCAACCAGCTCAGTGAAGAAGAGCTTGAAGGCACAGCTGGCGGTGGATGTTACGATAATACTAATGAGTGTAGTACCATGACTATTGTTGTGTTGCAAGGGGAGGGGGATAAAAGATAAAGCGAAAGATTAAGTGGACTCCCCATATGAGAGCTCTCGTAGACTACGCCCTCTAATCCCCTGCATTGACAGGAAATTTTTATTGTGTCAATAGTCTGGCTAAGCCCATAAATCAGCCTTCAATACCTGGCACAATTGAGCGCAGTTGAGCAGAAATAGTCAGGGCTTAATTAACAATCAAGCCTGCAATTAACTAGCAACTCCGGCCAATACTCGTTCAGCCGCTGCAATCAACTCCGACTCCCTGCCAAGACCAGGCCGGCCTACGCCCGAAATACGGATAGACCGCAGCAGAGCCTGCCTGGCGATCCAAGGGCTCTCCTTTAGTGACTACGTGTCACCCGATACATACAAGCAGTTGTAGCCTTTGTTTGTCGAGATCGCGTCAAATGGAAGACTTGCTGACCATTGCGAATAAGTGCCAGACGGTCAGCTTCCTTTCTGATCCAAGCCCCAGTGGTTCAACAAATGACGTCTTCGTGATCGTTGACCACATCAAAGAAATGCCAGCAAGTCATCCTCCTCTTCTGAAGACACGCCGGAACATGCGTTATGAGGATGCCGTTGCTCTTTGGAGAGAGCTTCAACGCTGTGGATGGACTGTGACTGAAGCTTCCTGATAATTTAAGACCGATAGTTCGATCCATCTCAGGCCGGATGGTGCCCGGAGTACGGATTACGCTGCTGCTGGCAATGGCTAAGTTTTCTGTACTGGCCAGTCACCCATGTCCCTAGAACAACTGAAGGCATTTCTCGCCAAGGTCAAAGATGATTCCAATCTTCAGAAGAAACTAAAAGCAGCTAAGTCACCTGACGATGTCGTAGGAATTGCAAAAGAACATGGTCATGAATTCACTGCTGATAAGATCGAAGAGCTCAGTCAAGAGGAGCTGGAAGGCGTGTCTGGTGGAGGCACCGGCATGGGTGCCGAATTTGGCTGTAGGCAACTTCAACGATATAGCATAAAAATATTTGCGACATTATTTGCAGCCAAGTATATAGAGATTGTTTGGCCAGCTACCTCTAAATCACTACAGTTGCACGAGCTTAAAACTCCTGAATTTGCCTGATAAGCTATTGAAAAAAAATTCATTACTTGGTGCAATTGATCGAACCAATTGTTAGCTAAAGGCCCTTTAGTAAATCGTTGCTATAACCGTTCAAGACTCCCGATACCCATGTCAGAAGAGCAACTCAAAGCCTTCATTGCTAAGGCCGATGTCGACAAGTCCATTCAGGACAAACTAAAGGCAGCAAAGTCACCCGAGGAGGTCGTGGGCGTCGCTAAAGATCACGGTCACGAGTTCACTGCTGATAAAGTCACTGAGCTCATAGCTGAACTCAGAGAAGAGGAGCTAGAGGGTTTGGCTGGTGGGGCCGTGCCTAAAGATACTACTATTCCTTGCGGCTATAATTGGTAATCCTAAACGCTGTATAGCAGGCACTTTCAATCTTGGCTGAATGTTAAATCTTCAAAGCTTACGCTCTCGGAGCTCTTACATTAACAGGGGCTTTTTATTACTTCAATAGCTTGGGTAATCCCATCAATCAGCCTCCAATACCTGGCACGATTGAGCGCAGTAAGTATTAATCAAAGACACTTCAAGACATTATTGCTATAACCGTTAAAGACTCCCGATAGCCATGTCAGAAGAACAACTCAAAGCCTTTCTAGAAAAGGTCAAAGGCGACACCAGTCTGCAATTGAAGCTAAAAGCAGCTTCCGATGCTGATGGCGTTGTGGCGATTGCGAAAGATGCTGGATTTGAATTTTCTGCTGACAATCTAAAGCGTGTTTTTGGGCCCTTAGAAATTTCCGATAAAGAGTTAGAGATTGCAGCTGGTGGCGAACAATTTACAGATATTAAATATACCTGTCCAGAAGTGGCAACCATAAATGATATAGCCTGCAAAGGAATTTCAGACATAGTGTGTACCGGAATAATATGCCCTTGATTTTTTATCACTTCCTCCCAAAAAAAAGATAAATAAGCCTTGAATACCTGGCACGATTGGGCGTGTTAATCGATAAACAAAGACGCTTCAGGAAATGGATGCTATGACTGCTGAACAGACCTGCTACTCATGTCAGAAGAACAACTCAAAGCCTTCCTTGAGAAGGTCAAAGCAGACACCAGCCTTCAGGAGAAGCTCAAAGCAGCGGCTGATGCCGATGCTGTTGTTGCGATTACCAAAGAGGCTGGTTTTAGTATTTCTGTTGACGATTTGAAGAGCTCTCAATCTATGTCAGAAGAAGAACTCGAAGGTATGGCTGGAGGGGCCGGGTATTATATGACTGGGAAGACTGCGGAATGTGGCCCGGTAGCATGCACCTGTCGAGGTCCCTGCTTGACACAGTAAGAAGAGTTGTACTCATTATCCACCAAAGCCCCTGCACTGATAGGGGCTTTTTATTGCTTCAATAGCCAGACGAATCCCATAAATAAGCCTTAAATACCTGCCATGATTAGGCGTATTAATCGATAGACAAAGACGCTTCAGGAAATGGCTGCTATGACTGCTTAACAGTCCTGATAGCCATGTCCGAAGAACAACTCAAGGCATTCCTCGCCAAAGTCAAAGGCGACACCAGCCTTCAGGAGAAACTCAAAGCAGCGAAGTCACCTGAAGATGTTGTAGGCATTGCTAAAGAACTTGGTCATGAATTCACCGCTGACAAGTTCACTAATCTCAGTAAAGAGGAGCTAGAGGGCGTGGCTGGGGGGAGTGGGAGCTATGCGGCGGGGTGCTGTGTTGGTTCAAGTCAGTGTGTGTTGGGAGGTGCTGGTACCTCATAGGTAGCTTCAAGTCAGCTTGGTGGGGCAGACTGCTTTTGGTTGCTTGTTATTTGATCCCAGATCTCCGAGGATCCATTTTTTAAGGGATCACTGATAGAGCTTACACACTCAAAGCCCTGCATTAGCAGAGGTTTTTATTGCTTAAATCTCGCCAATAAACCAACAAATCAGCCTCCGATGCCTGGCACGATTGAGCGCAGTTGAGCAGTAATCAGGCGGGTGGAAGCGTTGCCAAACTTAGTGGTTAATTGATTCTGAGTCATTCACCAGAGTCTCACCAGAACTTCGTGGGTTCAGCACCAGAGCAGTGCAGTGGGGTTCACCAGAAGAGCTGTGATATTGAAGGAGTCGAGGTGGCAAAACCGCCAACACAACTCAAACACTCAACTCATTCACTTCAAAACCATGACTGAACTCAACATCCAAGCCCAAATCATTGAACTGACTGACGATCAACTCAAAGCAGCCCAAGGTGGCTGTGGGCATCAGCCTTTCGAACAAATTGTGGACGACATTTTCAAGCCAATTGTTGATTACCTTAAGGATGAGTTTCAGCAAAAAACTGCTTGAGCCGATCCAGGTCATTCAGCCAACCCCGCCAAGTGCGGGTTTTTTATTGCCATCCTTCCGGATACAATACGGCCCTGCAGATCGTTGCTACGACGAGTGAGCAGACCCGCTAGCTATGCCAGAAGAGCAACTCAAGGCTTTCCTGGAGAAGGTACTAGGTGACACCAGACTTCAATAGAAGCTCAAAGCTTCAGCAGATTCTGATTAAATAGTTGCAATTGCTAAAGACGTGGGGTTTACGATTTCATAAGAGGAACTGGAAAGCTTGGCTGGAGGCAAAAACCCAGCTTGTCATACGGTAATCTACTTTGCTCAAGCAAGTTGCGGCTGATTCCAATTCACTTAGTCTCAGCGTACAAAGATTAGATTACACAATCAAAAACTTTGCATTTACAGGGTCTATCATGGCCTCAACCACCTCTAAAATTCCATAAATTAGCCTCCAATCCCTTGCACAATTGAGCGTAGTTGAGTAGAGACCAGGCTGGCGAAGTCCAAGCCTTGAAGGTTGATTTTGAGCAGAGCAAGATCAGGGTCACACAGAATGCAGCTTTGCTGGTGGTGTCCCGTGGACTGACGGTGAACGCCCCGCGTCAGCTGCAGCTGTCGTTCAATCTTGGTGAGCTGACCATGGAAAGCTCCGGCCCCTGAACCATCACTTACAGAGAGACTCGATTTCACACTGCCGTGATCATTTCATTTGCACTGCTGTTGATGCTTGGCCAGACACAGCCTGTTGGGACCATAGAAACCGTCACCATAAGCAGCTGCTACGACGGCGATACCTGCCGGACTTCTGTCGGTGAACGGATCAGGCTGGCCTGCATCGACACCCCGGAGCTACAAGGCAAGCGGGCTAAGCCGAAGCGTGCCAGAGCTGCCCGTGATCATCTGAAGGGCATGGTTGTGACAAGTCCGTCAGCCTTCGCCGCATCTCAACCGACCGTTATGGCCGAACTGTCGGGTCGCTGTTCATCGACGGAATCAACGTCCAGCAGGCAATGGTCACCAGTCGCCATGCAGAAATCTCTTGGAAATACGCCAGCCAGTGCCCCTGGACGCGCTGAAGACCTGAATGGGGAAGACATAGGGCCTAAAGAGACCCTTTCGGGTGATGTGGATTTAGTTCAGTTCAGCGATGCTGAAGACATCGGAGGGATGACCTCCTGCCCTCACACCAAACCAATGAAACTCGTCTCTTCCATCGCTGCCGCTTCTGTTATCGGCGCTTCAATGTTTATTGCTCCACCAGCTGCTGACGCAAAAGAGCATCACCACCACCATCATCATAGACATCATGAACTAAGAAGAATTCATCGTGAATTCCGCCATGATGTTCGCGAATTTAATCATTACCAGAGAGCATATGATCGTGATTGGCGGCATGCTCACAGGGTTTACAACCGCGAGGTCTATGGCTACCCGAGAGTGATTCCTGCCTACGGATACAACCATCGCCATCCTGGATTCGGAATCCAGATCAGCTTCTGATTTGAAATTTCTGTCGGGAAGCCTGAAGCCATGAAAGCGAGGCTGAGAGCTATACAAGACCCGAAAGGGAAAAGCAGGGGGCGTTGAGTGTCGCCATCGATCTCCCGACAAAAAACTCACACTGATCACGCCCCGTTAAGTGCGGGGTTTTCAGCGATGCATTAATACCGATCAGCTGTAGATCTCAGACGTTTGCGGAAGGCTGCTCACCTGCTCGTTCAGAACAGCATTGACGATGACATGTAGATAAGCTGCTCGCCGTAGGTTTTTCATGGTTTGAGATTCAGAATTGACCGTATTCATGGAGCAATGAATCACCTTAAGAGCGAACAAGTTCTCTGCGCGGTTCATGGGACAAGTGGCGGTTGATGTCACCATCGATGAATTCAGCGTCTAACTCAATGCTCAATCTCAAGTAAATCTGTGATGTTGCTCACAGTCTCATCAGATCGATGGAAGGGTATGCGTCACCAGGCCATCGCTAACCCTGCAAATCACAACTGAATCAACATCAGCGATCTTCAAGAGGATTGGGGGCTTTGGGCCACGTACTGCTCCCCCGCAGTGGATGACCTGGCCTATCTACCTGTGCTTGTCGACCCTTTCAGCGCTCAGATAATCCTGGCGCACGACCACCATCATTGCCGATAAGGGCCTGACTTCGGAAGATCAGCTGCTCTAAGGGGACCTAGGGGTCCTAGAAGCCATGATCGACCGACACTCTTTCCTGGCTAGTGCACCTGCACAAGTCACGGTTGAGAAAGTCTGGCCAAGACCGCCTGGCAGGTCCGTACAGGAAGGTGCCCTGAGTACCGGTGACGTTCTGCTGGTCATGGCTAAGTCTTCTATGCTTACCAATCACCCATATCAGAAAAGCAACTCAACTCATTCGTGAGAGAGTACAAAGCGACACCATCCTTCAGAAGAAGATCAAAGCTGCTGCTGTTATTGATGTTGTTGATGCGATCGCAAAAGAGGCTGGATTTATTATCTCCGCTGACGAATTGAAGAAAGCTCAACTAGAATTGTCAGATGAAGAATTGGAAAGTGTAGCTAGGGCAAACATCACTGAACTTGGACATACAAAGACCCCACCAAGCTAAAATAGATAAACACTCAAAACCTCATCGTAGGCGTAGGTTTTTATGGCTGCAAGGACCTCCGTTTTTGATTAAAACGGCATAGGATGCCCGAAAGATGAAATGCAGCAATCATTGGCCACAGACAATGACGCACACCACTGCTAAAACTCTCATACATACTTGACGGTCATGACCCTAGATCAACTTAGGGGATTTTTAGCAAAAGTCAGGAACGATGCCAGTCTCTTTGAGAGGGTAAAAGCTGCTGAGTCCGCCGACGAAATAACACTTATCGCTGCAGAAAATGGCCACATCTTTACCTCTATGCATATCAATGAACTCACAGATGGCGAATTAGAGAGTGTTTCAGGAGGAGCAAACATATGCACTGGATGCCAAATCGCAACAACCTGCATAGATGACAGCCAAATACTTAGATACACTAATTCCGGCTGACAATTCTGTTTTGAAAAATAGACAATATTTCCAAGATCTAATTTGGAAACTGTTGATTTAATAACCAACAAACCAGAGCTCAAGATCAAGCGTTTTCGAGCACAGCGATAACCAGGCAAAGATGCTTAGAAGCGTCCAGAGCATAATAGGCAGAGTCTGCTTTTAGACACGACCAATGAACAACGCATAGCTTTCTAGGGAGAAATCAAATCAAATGCAGAATCACAAGAGGAGCTCAAAGCGACAGCAGATCCAAATACAGTTCTTGTGATTGCGCAAGAGGTTGCATTTATGATATATGTTGATGACTTAATAAGGCTCACTCAATGCTATCAGATGGGAAATGCAAGAGATAGCTGCTGGCTTTGAACCGATAAATAAATGCCTTGGCTCGCGACTATGACACCAGCCGTACTCTTAAGGTTCAACTATTATATTTACACCTCCCGTAGGCGCTAATTTACCGCGGCTGTGAATCCATGACTCTCTGTTTCAAAACCATGTCACTGAGGGGGTATTGTATTTAAAAGTGCTTGGAGCAGACTTTGATGATTGACAACTTGCTAGCAGTTTCGCGAAAACGTTATACCGGCAGGACAATTAGAAAGCATTTGGAAGGCATGAAACATGTTCAAGGCAACTGTTGCTGCATGCAAACCCCATGAAATGAAGGGTCACATCATGGTTTGAGAGTGGCGTTCCTCTGCAGAACTCCAAGTGATAATTGTGAAATAAAAAACTCAAGATCTAACCGTAATAGAAGCATCAGAGCAAAAGCAATTCATACGTTGGCTGCAGCCAGCTCACTGGGACCAGCACTTTTAGCTAGTCCATCCAATGTCTTTGGCTTGTATGCACAATGGAGCGAAACAAAAGGTCAAAGCGAAAATTATTTGAAGGCATTCTTTGCTGATTGCTGTGAGCTCCAGCCGGGTTTTGACAAACAGCCAAACGCTGACGCCCATATCGACCTATGCAGCACTGCGATAGGACTCTGCAGAAGCTGTTTTGGGGATTCCTTGGGCTATGGACAAAAGAAAAATGCCGAAAGTAATTTCGGCATTTGCGCTCGGTCGAACAAGACTCAGGCAGAAGTTTCACTCAGATGCCATCTTCAACATCACCCCGATCTTTTGCTGCCGAAGGATCACAAATATCATAAATCAGCTCATCTGTATCGATAGAGCCATCAACAGTATTAGCCTGCTCTTCGTCTTTTAATCCCAAACGATCAAGCGCTTCATCTTTAGTGATTTGCTCGGTTTTATATTGAGCACAAATTTCTTTAATCTTTTTATCTGATTCACCTGGAACGTCTGCACCCATTTCGCAAGCAACTGCAAGCAATGTCAACGGTAGGATTGTCAGAACCTTGATTGGCTTCATTCTCAGAAAACTCCTGGAGTGGTACAAAATCAAAATAACCAATTTTTCGACAAAATCCCGACATATCAAAAGCTACCGACTAACGTTAACCATCAGGTAGATCCTGAAGCACGGCAAACATGAATCGTGGATTCAGCAGATGGTACATATGTATTTTCCATTCATCACTCGAATAGCAAATTGAAAGAAGAGCAACCGGCCCTAACGCGGTCAATAAAAATTCCTCAAGCGATAACCACCACTACTAAGCGGTGATGTGCAAATAGGTTTGTGCTGGAGGCAAAGCAGCAGCCATCAGCCTCGATCAGTGAATAAACCGAGTTGCGGTGCTTCTCTGCATTGCCGTCAAGTGGTGCACAGATCAACTATGACTGGAATCATCAATACAGCCAGGAAGACATGGGTAAGGACCCTTCTGAATGACGTCTTGGAGAGTCAGGAGCAGTGACTAAGGGATATGCATGCGTTACTAACGGGCTGCAAGTGACGGCAAGAGCAGAGCTGAAGTGCAATCAAAAAAATCTCCAAAACACACGGATGTGCCTGCAATGCGGAAATCAAAAGGGCTACTGCCCAAAAGTCGTGAGATCAACGACACCCGCATGAGCTGAAAAACTGGCACGAAGCGGAACATTTTTGAATGGATTAACTGCAAGTCGGCTAGTCGGCTCAGCAGAAAATCAGATGTGTCTTACAGAAGAAACAAAAAAAGAACAATCCAAGTACTCCCGATAAGGAATAACTTGTCTGAGCCTTTGTCAATATCGAAAAGTTCGTAGGGCTCTGGAATCATTGCGTTAACGATAGAAAACGAGAATCTAATCGTTCTGACCGCAAGGAGGGAGCATGTGGGATACGAAATCAGAGTTGACCCACCTCACTCCGGATCCTATAGCTGTGATCTGAGCAAGGTTCGGGTTCTAAGGGTCACAGACAGCCGCACAGGCATCAATAACGCGAAAGGTGAAAATGATGGACTCGATTCTTTCCAGGCATCACCTCCCAGCAAGGAGTCCCTCAACCCTGAAGGCAAATCCGTGTAGAACGGCCCTTGTGGCTCGGGCAAATCATGGGCCCAACGGCGAAGAGGCATGTCCACAAAACCAGAACGCTAGTACTAGCGCCTAAAAGCGTTGGGCGCCGGTCAAGCCCGTCAATGTGCTCCCGTGGAATCTGGTCTGGAAAGTTCCTGAAACCGAACCTCTCAGTGCGACTATTTCGACTTCTTCGCTTTGTGAAACACACGTAGAACTTATTTACTGACAGGGAAAAAGCCAATGACTGCACTAGAGAGCTACTGGAAAGGAGTCACTACCGCTCAAGGCAGAAAACTGCTCAAGAACTGTCAAAAACTTGGAAGCCAATGAGCCGGCAGGTGCCCGGAGTACGGCTGACGCTGCTGCTGGCCGTAGCTAAGGCTTCTGTACTGGCCAATCACCCATGTCCCAAGAACAACTCAAGGCATTCCTCATCAAGGTCAAAGCTGATTCCAGCCTTCAGGAGAAGCTACAAGCAGCAAAGTCAACTGAAGATGTTGTAGGTATCGCTAAAGAACATGGTCATGAATTCACTGCTGATAAGATCAGCCAGCTCAGCGAAGAGGAGCTGGAAGGCGTGGCTGGGGGGACGTTGTTGGGAGCACTGCTTGGATTAACGATAGCAAGGCATTGTTGAATGTTAATGCAAGCGATACTGGAAACTGTATTGTATTAATTTGGGGAACTAATGTGGATTAGTCAACTCATCAAGCCCCTGCCACCACAGAGAGTCTTGATTGCTTCAATAGACTAGCTAATCCCATAAAGCACCCTCCAATACCTGGCACGATTAGCGCAGTAAGTATTAGCCAAAGATACTGCAGCAGACCGTTGCTATAATCGATAAAAGACTTCAGACACCCATGTCAGAAGAACAACTCAAAGCTTTCCTAGAAAAAGTCAAAGCGGACACCAGCCTTCAGGAGAAGCTCAAAGCAGCTGCTGATGTTGACGCAGCTCTTGCGATTGCGGAAGAGGCTGGGTTTAGTATTTCCGCTGATGTCGTTCGGACTTCAGTTTCAGATGATGAGCTA